>JBIOTQ010000110.1:0-46294 GCA_044866075.1 Actinomycetota bacterium
TGCTGCTGGACGAGCTCCGCATGGCCGAGTCCGAGATCCGCGATGTCGACAAGGTCTTCGTCGTCGCGTGCGGGACCTCGTACCACGCAGGACTGGTCGCGAAGTACGCGATCGAGCACTGGACCCGCTTGCCCGTCGAGATCGAGCTCGCCAGCGAGTTCCGCTACCGCGATCCCGTCCTCGACCGCGACACGCTCGTAATCGCGGTGTCGCAGTCGGGGGAGACGATCGACACGCTCGAAGCCGTGAAGTACGCCAAAGAACAGCGCGCCAAGCTGATGAGCGTCGTCAACGTCGTCGGCTCGTCGATCGCCCGCGAGTCGGACGCAGTGTTGTACACGCACGCCGGGCCCGAGATCGCCGTCGCGTCGACGAAGGCGTTCCTCACCCAGATGGTCGCGTTGAAGCTTATGGCGCTCTATCTCGCGCAGGTGCGCGCGACGCTGTACCCGGGCGAGATCGCGGGGATCGTCCGCGACATGGGGCGACTGCCGGCCTTGATCCGCCAGACGCTCGGCCTGCGTGACGAGGTGCGCGCGATCGCTCGCGAGATCTATCAGGACCCGACCGTGCTCTTCATGGGCCGGCACGTGGGATTCCCGGTGGCGCTCGAGGGTGCGCTGAAACTCAAGGAGATCTCGTACGTCCACGCCGAGGGCTACGCGGCGGGAGAGCTGAAACACGGCCCGATCGCTCTCGTCGAGGACGGCGTTCCCGTCGTCGCCGTGGCGACGCAGTGCCACGTGTACCCGAAGGTTCTCTCGAACATCCAGGAGGTCCGCGCGCGGGGAGCGCGGGTGATCGCGGTCGCGACCGAGGGCGACACCGAGATCAGCCGGTTCGCCGACCACGTGCTGTTCGTCCCGCGGACGCACGAGCTGATCGCCCCGGAGCTTGTCGCCGTTCCCTTCCAGATGCTCGCGTACGAGGTGGCCGTGCTGCGCGGTTGCGACGTCGATCAGCCGAGGAACCTCGCCAAGAGCGTCACCGTGGAGTAGGCGTGCTCGACGTCCTGACCGCGGAGGACGTCCGGCGCCAAGACGCCGCGTGCGAAGCGCGCGGCATCTCGACCGAAACCTTGATGGGCAACGCCGGCTATGCCGTCGCGAACGCGACCCGGCGCATGCTCGGCGGCGCGTACGGGAAGCGGGTCATCGTCGTTTGCGGCAAAGGAAACAACGCCGGCGACGGGTTGGTGGCGGGCCGCGTCCTCAGCGCCTGGGGCGCCGCGGTGACGGCCGTGATGGCTCTCGGCGAGGACCTCTCGGGCGCCGCCGCGAAGGCCTTCGAGCGGTTCCCCGGGTACCGAGTCGGCCCGGAGGGCTACGCGCGCGAAGCCGTGCGTGCCGACCTCGTCATCGACGCGATCTTCGGCGTGGGCCTGTCGCGCGCCCCGGAGGGAGCGGCGCGAGACGTGATCGCACAGATGTCCCCTGCGCGCGTTCTCTCGGTAGACGTTCCGAGTGGAGTGGACGCCGACACCGGTCGCGTCCTCGGCGACGCCTCGGTGCGTCCGCAGCTGACCGTGACCCTGGGAGGGCTGAAGCCGGCGCTGCTCTTCTCGGGCGACGTCCAGGCGGGCCGGGTCGAGGTCGCCGACATCGGGATCCCGACGGATCTTCGCGGCGGCGCGGCGATGGCGTTGGAGAAGGCCGAGGTCGCGTCGCTGGTGCCCCAACGCGCCGCTCAGACGAACAAGAGGCGGGTTGGGACGGTGCTTGTGGTTGCGGGCTCGCGCGCGATGCCCGGGGCGGCGGCCCTCGTCGCAGGCGCGAGCGTGCACGCCGGCGCCGGCCTGACGACCGTGGCGGCGCCCGAGTCGGCGATCCCGGTCATCGTGTCCCGCGTGCCCGAGGTGACGACGATCCCGCTCCCCGAGACCAGCGAAGGCACGCTCGACCTGAAGGGCCTCGAGCAGATCCGGCCCCGGCTCGAGGAGTTCCACGCGGTGGCCGTCGGGCCGGGCCTCTCGCGTCACGAGGCCGCCCTCGAAGCGGTGCGAGCCCTGACGGCGGAGGTCGAGCTGCCGTTGGTGCTCGACGCGGACGCGATCAGCGCGTTCGCCGGGATGGCCCCGACGCTGCTGGGCCGGGGACGCCCGCTCGTCCTCACTCCCCACGCCGGTGAACTCTCGCGGTTGACCGGCACGCCGGTCGAAGAGATCGAGCGCGATCGAGTCGCAGCCGCGCGAAGCACCGCAGCGGCAACGGGCGCTCACGTGTTGCTGAAGGGAACGGGAACGGTCGTGGCGTCGACCACGGGTGAGCTGTTCATCAATCCGACCGGCGGATCGTGGCTCGCGCAGGGCGGCACCGGCGACGTGCTGACCGGAATCACGGCCGCCCTCTACGCGCACGATCGCGCGCGCGGAGGCGACGGCGGAGGACGTCTCGCGGCCGCGGCCGCGTGGATCCACGGACGCGCCGGCGACCTCGTCGCCCGCCGCGTGGGCCCTCACCCCGCGAGCGCGTCGATGCTGATCCAGGCCCTTCCCGAGGTCCTCCACGAGGTCGCCGGATGACGCGTCCCGCGTGGGTCGAGGTCGATCTCGGCGCCATCCGGGACAACGTGCGCGGCATCCGCGAGCACCTCACGACGGGCACGGAGTACCTCGCCGTCGTGAAGGCGAACGCCTACGGGCACGGCGACGCGCCCGTCGCGCGCGCCGCGCTCGAGGCGGGCGCCACGTGGCTCGGTGTGATCCTCGTCGACGAGGGGATCCGCCTCCGTGACGCCGGGATCGAAGCGCCGATCCTCCTCTTGCACGAGCCGCCCCCCGACCGGGCGGTGGATGTCATCGCGCATCGGCTGACGCCGTCCGTCTTCACCGAGGGCGGGATCGCGGCGCTCGGCGACGCGGCGCAGCGCACCGGGACGACGCTGACCGTGCACCTCAAGATCGATACCGGACTCAACAGACTCGGCGTGCCCGTCGACCGGATCGAAGAGATCGCGCGGATCCTCGCCAAGGAGACCCGCCTCGACGTCCAAGCGGTCTTCTCGCACTTCGCGTTCGCGGACGAGCCCGCGAATCCGTTCATCGACACGCAGATCGCGCGCTTCGAGGATGCGTGCGCGCGCGCCGCGGCTCTCGGACTGTCGTGGCAGTTCCGTCACATCGGCAACTCCGCGACGGCGTTGTCGCGACCCGACTCGCACCTCGACATGGTTCGCGTCGGCATCGCCACGTACGGCCTCGCGCCGGCGCCGGCCCTTGCCGAGATCGTCCCTTTGAAGCCGGCGTTGTCGCTCAGGGCGAAAGTCGCGATGGTCAAACGCGTCGGGGCCGGCGAGGGCGTCTCGTACGGCTTGCGCTACCGCCTCGAGCGGCCGGGGACGATCGTCTCGCTGCCTCTCGGATATGCGGACGGCTGGACGCGCGCGCTGTCGGGCAACGCCGAGGTGCTGATCGGCGGACGGCGGTATCCGACGGTGGGGACCGTGTGTATGGACTCGTTCATGGCCGATCTCGGCGCCGACGAGTGCGCGATCGGCGACGAGGCCGTGCTGATCGGTCGCCAGGGCTCGGAGCGGATCACTGCGGAGGACGTCGCCTCGCGCATCGGAACGATCAACTACGAAGTCGTGACGCTCCTGACGCCGCGGCTCGAGCGTGTCTTCATCGGATAACCATGGCGCAGAGCCGAGCGAGGCGACGCGGGATCTTGCTCGGCACGCTGGCTGCTGGCGCAGCGGCCGGGCTTGCGGTCGAAAGATACGTCGTCGGCCGCGACCGAAAGCGTCCCGACCCGGAAGCCCGCGAATCGTTCGGGGAGATGCACGGACGCGCGGAGGCCGTCGGGTCATTCGACGGCACGCGTCTGCACGTCGAGATCTTCGATGGCGACGGACCCACGTTGGTCCTGGCGCACGGCTTCTCGCTGAACCTGGGCATGTGGCATTACCAGATGCGCGATCTGTCGCCGGCGTACAGGCTCGTGCTGTACGACCACCGCGGTCATGGCCGCTCGGAGAAGGCGAAGCGGGGCGACTGGTCGCTGGAAGCGCTCGCTCGCGACATGGAAGCGGTCGTCCGCGCCCACGGCGGCGACGACCCCGTCGTCATCGTCGGGCACAGCATGGGTGGGATGACGACGCTGAAGTTCTGCGAAGTCTTCCCGGAACTGATCGGGTCGCGCGTCGCCGCTCTGGCTCTCGTGAATACCACCGCCATCGATGTGATGGGCGGGATGCTCCCCGGGGCGGCGCGACGACTGGCCGCCGGTTTCCAGATGGTCCAGGCCGGTGCCGTCCGGGCGCTCGCCAGTAACGCGAGCCGCGTCGACCGCCTGCGTGGGCGAACGCGGGACCTCGCCTACGTGACGGTGCGCTGGGCGGGACTCGGGCCGAAGGCGCTGCCGTCCCTCGTGGAGTTCATGGACCGGATGCTCTCGGAGTGTCCGACCGACGTCTGGGCGCACATGCTGCCGGACCTGCTCGCGCTCGACGTAACGACCGTGCTCGACGTGATCGACGTCCCGACGCTGGTCGTTGCCGGCACGCACGACAAGCTCACCCCGCCGGGCGCCGCCGACCGCATCGGGGCGGCGATCAAAGGCGCGGAGCTCGCCGTCGTCAACGACGCCGGTCACATGGCACCCCTCGAGCGCCCGCACTCGTTCAACGCACGCCTGCGCGCGTTCCTCGCCTCGGTCCCCGCGCTCTCGCGCTAGCGCCCTTGGGGCACGCAACGCCCCGGGGTAGCATTGGTGGGACCGTGGACAGAACCCTCGAAATCGTCGCGCGCGAAGCCGCGGACTGCCCGAAGTGCCGGCTCGCGGGGAGCCGGACCCAGGTCGTTTTCGGCGTCGGACATCCGAACGCCGACTTGATGTTCATCGGTGAGGCGCCGGGCTTCCACGAGGACAAGCAGGGGGAGCCGTTTGTCGGCTCGGCGGGGCAGCTGCTCACCACGCTCCTCGGGAACATCGGGCTCAAGCGCGAGCAGGTCTACATCGCGAACGTCTTGAAGTGCCTGAGGTACAACGCGCTCGTCCAGCTTGAGGATCACTCGTGGGAGCGAATCGGCCGACTGGTGCGCTCCAAGTATCAGGGCTCGGTCATGTCGGTCGACGAGAAGGGCCGGCTCGTTCCAAGAAAGGTGGTGGGATGGTACGAGTCGCCGCTCGAAGGACGACGCGTCTTCCGACTGACCTATCGTTCCGCCAAACACTCGGGGTCCCACCCAGTCGCGATCCAGTTGACAGGTGACCACGAGGTCCTCACGGAGCGCGGTTTCGTGGCGACACAAGATCTCAAGCGCGGAGATCGAATCGCGACTGGCCAAGGTCTGAGCCCCCTCGCATTCGACGTGGTTTGCGGAACGGTGCTGGGCGACGGGACTCTCGGACGGGCACGGTCGGCTATCACTTTCTCGCACTCTGTTGTCCAAGAAGAGTACGCGAGGTTCAAGGCCGCACTCTTGAGCGAGTTTGCACCCACGATCCGCTATCAGAGGGTCGCAGCGTTAGCCGGCGGCGCGAAGGCGTACGCCGTGATCCAGATTGGAACCAAGGCTCACCGAGCCTTGCGCACGCTGAGAGATCAGTTCTACGACCCGCAAAAGTCGGTTCCTGAATGGCTTTCCTACAAACTCAACCCGCGCATGCTCGCCATTTGGTTCATGGACGATGGCCACACGAGACTCCGACAGAGTCGGCAGCCGATATCGGAGATTGCGACCCTGGGATTTCGCGAGAAGGACATGGAAGTATTGCTTCGAGGCTTGGCGGGCCTCGGGATCCTCGGCAAGATACGAGGCGGCCGCATCCACTTCGATGTTTCGAACACGCGACTTCTCTCCGAGACCATTGCTCCGTACGTTCCTCAAGCGATGCGGTACAAGCTGCATCCAATGCTGGCACGACGTATCCCGTTCGATGCTTCACGGTTCGTCCAAGGCCAGCCTGAGGTTCTCTTCGACGAGGTGAAAGTCGAAGACGTCACGGATAAGCCGCGGACGGATACAACCTTTTTCTGCATCGATGTTGAATGGACTCATAACTTCGTTACCTCTGGAGGCGTCGTTCACAACTGCCGGCCACCCGGGAACCGCGACCCGATGCCCGACGAGATCGAGGCGTGCAAGCCCTGGTTGAAGGAGCAGCTCGATCTGATCAACCCGCGGGTCATCGCGACGCTGGGCAACTTCTCGACGCAGCTCCTTCTCGGCCGCAAAGTCGGGATCTCGAAGGTGCGAGGGCAGCGTTTCGACTGGCGCGGACGGATCCTCATCCCGACGTTCCACCCGGCTGCGCTCCTTCGCTCGGGCGCCGGCGGGCTCGCGATGCAGCAGGTCGAGCAGGATTTCCTTCTCATCCGCAAGACCCTCGACGAGCTTCCGGAAACACAAGAGGACCCGGGCGAGCAGCTGGGTCTGTTCTCCTAGCGAGGCCGATTGGGCCGCCGGATCCGATGCCGGTCGTCCTCCCCTGAGGAGACGAAGACCATCGCAGCGAGGGTCGCGACGACGCTGCGACCGGGTGACGTCGTCGCGCTGTCCGGGGATCTCGGCGCCGGGAAGACTTGCTTCGTGCAGGGAGCCGCGGCGGCGCTGGGCGTGCGCGAACACGTGACGAGTCCCACGTTCGTTCTCGTGCGCGAGTACGCCGGCGCGTACCCGATCCTGCACCTCGACGTGTACCGGCTCGGCAACCTCCAAGAGCTGACCGATCTGGGATTCGAGGAGTTCCTCGATCCGTCGTCCGTCATCTTCATCGAGTGGGGCGACGCGGTCGGACCGTTGCTCCCGGACGAGCTGGTCGAGGTCGTCATCCGCGCGGAATCGGAGGACGTTCGCACGATCGACCTGCATGCGCGGGGTGCGATGTGGAACAGGCGGCTGGCGGGTGTCGCGGACGCGGTCGCGGCGTGGCGCGTCGAGGAGGCGCTCTAGATGCTCGTGCTCGGCATCGAAACCTCGACGGCGGTGTCGTCGGTCGCGTTCGGGACCGAGCAGGGCATCGTGGCGGCCGCGCAGGTCTCTCGCGGGAAGGGGCACGCGGAGTTCCTGGTCCCTGCGATCAAGTACCTCGCCGGTGAGTCCGGGATCGCGATGCGGACCGTCGGGGGTGTCGCCGTGGGGCTCGGGCCCGGTCTCTTCACCGGCATGCGCGTCGGCGTCGCGACCGCGAAGGCGATGGCGCAAGCCCTGCGCGTTCCGGTCGTCGGGATCCCGAGCCTCGATCTGCTCGCGTACGGCGTGCGCTACTCGCCGCGCCTGATCTGCGCCGCCGTCGATGCGCGTCGGGGCGAGGTGTTCGCGGCCTTCTACCGTCAGGTGCCGGGCGGGATCCAGCGGCTGAGCGACTACGCGGTCTGGCCGCCCGAGCGGCTGGCGAGCGAAGTGCAGGCGCGGAGCCAGGAGACGCTCTTGGTCGGCAACGGCGCACTGGTCTACCGCGACCGCCTGCCGCACGGGCGTGTGGAATACGCGTCCGTATCGCAGGCGTTCCCCACCGCGCCGGCGCTGGTCGAACTGGCGCTACCGCGGTTCATCCGCGAGGACACCGACCCGCTGCTGGAGCTGGAACCTCTGTACGTGCGGAAGACGGACGCCGAGATCGCCTGGGAGAAGCGCGGGGTTGTGATCCTGCGCCCGGATCGGGTGAAGATACCGAAGAGAGCCGACGAGTCGCACGGGGAAGGGGTGGGCGACTAATGGCGCGAGCACCGGCCGAACCGCCGGGCGTCCCCGCGCAGATAGCGTTGTCGCCGATGCGGCGTCGCCACGTCCGGGACGTCCTCGGGATCGAGCGGCTCGTCTACCCGCGCCCCTGGAGCGCGGCGCTGTTCTTCAGCGAGCTCGCGCAACGCACCACGCGGCACTACCTCGTCGCGCACCAGGGTCGCTCGCTCGTCGGGTACGGCGGGCTGATGTGCCACCTCGACGAAGGGCACATCACGACGCTCGCCGTTCATCCGAACTATCAGCACCGGAAGGTCGGGACGCGCATCCTGCTCGCGCTCGTCGAGAAGGCGCGCGCTCGGCCCGTGCGGTCCCTAGCCCTAGAGGTGCGCGTCGCGAACTGGCCGGCCCAGCGCCTCTACTCGTGGTTCGGTTTCCGGCCGGTCGGCGTCCGCAAGAACTACTACGCCGAGACCGGCGAGGACGCGCTCGTCATGTGGATCGACGACCTCGGCTCGAAGGAGATGGACGAGCGCGTGGCGCGCATCCGCCGGGCGCTCGGGGCCGGCGCGTGATCGTTCTCGGCATCGAAACCTCTTGTGACGAGACCGGCGTCGCCGTCCTCGAAGACGACCGCATCAGGGCGAACGTGCTCGCGTCGCAGACCGACCTGCACGCGCGTTTCGGGGGTGTGGTGCCGGAGCTCGCGTCGCGCCAGCACCTCGTGTCGCTCAACATCCTGCTGGGGCAGGCGCTCGACGACGCCGGCATCGGGCTGGCCGACATCGACGGCGTCGCCGTAACGACCGGGCCCGGGCTGATCGGCGCGTTGCTGGTCGGGGTCGCCGCCGCGAAGGGTTTCGCCGGCGTGCTCGACGTGCCTCTCATCGGCGTGAACCACCTCGAGGCTCACGTCGAGGCCGCGTTCCTCGAACGCGAGGGGCTCACGGCTCCGTTGATCGCGTTGATCGTGTCCGGCGGGCACACGATCATCGCGCTCGTTCCCGAACGCGGACGGTTCGAGGTCTTGGGGCAGACCATCGACGACGCCGCCGGCGAAGCATTCGACAAGATCGCCCGCTACATCGGGCTGGGGTTCCCCGGCGGGCCGGAGATCGATCGTCTCGCCGTGCAAGGGAACCCATCCGCGTACGCGTTCCCGCGCGCGAAGATGAACGACGCCGACTACGACTTCTCGTATTCGGGACTGAAGACCGCCGTCATCAGATGGATCCGCGAGCAGCAGGACGCGGGAAACGACATCAACGCCGCCGATCTCGCTGCGTCGTTCCAGGAGGCGGTGGTCGACGTGCAGGTCGCGAAGACGATGCGCGCGGCGGAGGAGCGCGGCGTGAAATCGGTCGTGATCGCCGGGGGCGTGGCGGCGAACTCGCGCCTCCGCGCTCGCATGCATCAGGACGGCGAGAAGCGCGGGATCGACGTCGTCTCGCCTTCGCCGCTCTTGTGCACGGACAACGGCGCGATGATCGCGGCCGTGGGCCTGCGGAAAATGGCCGCCGGCGAATCGACGCCCCTCGACGTGTCCGCGAGCCCGAACCTTCCCCTCGGGGCCTAGTGGACCTCCAGGCCCTGGCCGGACTCGTCCTCGAGGACGTCGAGGGGACGGAGCATCGGCTGGGCGATCTGTGGGCCGCGCAGCCGGTCGTCCTGGTCTTCCTCCGGCACTTCGGGTGAGTGCATTGCCGGTACCACGCCGCGCAGTTGCGGGGCCATGAGAGCGAGATAAACGAGAAGGGCGCGCGGCTCGTCGCGATCGGGACGGGCGACCGCCGCTACGCGCAGGCGTTCATCGACGACGAGGAGATCCCGTTCCTCGTTCTCCTCGACGAGGACGGGACCGCGGCGGAGATCGCCGAGGTCAAGAAAGGCGGATGGATGCAGCTCGCCGGCCCGGCCACGATGCCCGGAGCCTTGCGCGCGACGGCGGCGGGCCACCGGCAGCACCGCACCGGCCGGCGCCCGAGGCAGCTCGGGGCGACCTTCGTGCTCGGGCCGGGCGACGTGGTGCGCTACGAGCACCTCGACTCCGACGTTTCCGATCACGCGCCGGTCGAAGAGATCCTGGACGCGCTAGACGCGGGCTGACGCTTTTCGCGTCGCACGGATCGTCCTGCGCACGATCGGTCTTCCGCGCCGGCGCTCGACCTCGCGGAAGCCGGCGCGCTCGAACATCTTCAGCACACCCGTGTACGCGTCGGCGTTCGACGTCTTCCCTGCGGCGGCGTCGACCGGATAGGCCTCGACGATGCGGGCGCCGTGCGACGCTGCTTCGCCGATGGCGGCCTTAAGCAGCGCCATCCCCACGCCAGAGCCGCGCTGCCCGGCGCGGATGAAGAAACAGACGATCGACCATACCTGCTCGTCGTCGATGCGTGCGAGGGTCTGCGACGCCTCCAGGCGCGAGTACTCCTCGCGCGGTGCGACCGACACCCAGCCCACCGGTTTCCCGTCGCGGTAGGCGATCAGCCCGGGCTTGCGGCCGGCATTGACGATCCGGCGCATCTGGCGACGGTTCCCGTCGTTGGTGTGCTCGCGCCACTCGGCGCGCGGCTGGCGCCAGTACATGCACCAGCATCCGGTCACCGCGCCGCGCGGACCGAACAGATCGACGAGGTCGTCCCAGCGTGACGGCGTTAGCGCGCGAACGCTGATATCGCCGGTCGGCATGTGTCGTTAGGCGAGCCGCTCGATGATCATCGCCATGCCCTGACCGCCGCCGACGCACATCGTCTCGAGTCCGATCGTCTTGTCCAGCGTCTGCAGGTCGTTCAAGAGCGTGTTCATGATCCGCGCACCGGTCATGCCGTACGGGTGGCCGAGCGCGATCGCGCCGCCGTGCGGGTTGAGCTTGTCGGAGAACGGATCGACGCCGACCTCGCGACACACGGGAATGACCTGTGCGGCGAAGGCCTCGTTCAATTCCATCACGTCGATGTCCTCGATCGACATTCCGGTCTGCTTCAGGACCTTGCGCACGGCTTCGATCGGGCCGACGCCCATGATCTCGGGCTCGATGCCGCTGACCGACGTGGCGATGATGCGCGCCAGCGGCTTGATGTCGAGCTGCCGGGCGCGCTCATCGCTCATGATGATGACAGCCGCGCCGCCATCGTTCAGGGGGCACGAGTTTCCGGCCGTGACCTTTCCGCCCTCCTTGAACGCCGGCTTCAGCTCCGCGAGCTTCTCCATCGTCGTCCCACGGCGCGGGCCGTCGTCTTTGTCGACGACGGTACCGTCGTCGAGCGTGTACGGCGAGATCTCGCGGGCGAAGAAGCCTGAGTCCTGCGCGGCGACCGCGCGGTCCTGCGACTGCTTCGCGAAGCGGTCCATGTCATCACGGCTGACGTCGTACTTCTCGGCGACGTTCTCCGCGGTTAGGCCCATCGGGATGTAGACGTTCGCGATCTCGCCGAGCAACTTCGGGTGCAGCTCGCTCATGTCGCGCGGCATCTGGTTCACACGCGAGATCGACTCGACGCCGGCGGCGACGAACGCGTCGCCCTCGCCGGCCTTGATCGCGTGGAATGCCATGCGCTGGGTCTGGGTGCTCGACGCGCAGAAACGGTTCACCGTGGTTCCGGGGACGAGCGGCATGCCGGCCAGCAGCGCGACGCGGCGTCCGAGGTTGATGCCCTGTTCGCCCTCCGGGAATCCGCAGCCGACGATCACGTCGACGACCTCGGCCGGATTGAGCTGGGGCACTTTCTCCAATGCCTTCTGAACGGCGAACGCGCACAGGTCGTCCGGTCGGGCGTTGATCAGCGATCCCTTGGCGGCGCGCCCGATGGGCGTGCGGGCTGCGGCGACGATGACGGCTTCCGACATGGGAACCCTCCTTGCGGGTGAGGGCTCCATTCAATCGCGGCCGCTCAACGGCGACCAGTCGACGCTACGGCGCGAAGCGCCAGATCTTCCCGTCGCCCGCGCAGACCCACACCGATCCGAACCCGGTGACGATGTCGGTCGCGGGGGCGGGAGGTGCGTCGCCGATCTGGATCGGGTCGCCGACGGGCCTGTTCGTCTCCGGGTCGACCTTCCAGAAGTAGCCTCGGGCGCTGCCCGCCCAGACGGATCCTTCGCCGATCGTCATCGATTGGAGTCCGACGGGTGAGGCGTCCGGGAGCGTGATGTGGGCGATGAGATGCCCGCTCGTGTCGTACCGCTGGATGCCGCTCGCGCTGTTGGTGCCGGACGCCGTCACCCAGATCGAACCGAACCCGGTCGCGATCGACGGAGGGATGCTGCCGTCTCCGGCGTTCCACGGCCGGGCCGAACTGTTCGTGCGAGGGTCGACGCGGACGACCGACAGCATGTTGCCCTCGAGAGGACTGAGGAACCAAAGGTAACGCTCGTCGTGCGACAGGTTGGTGAAATCGCCCGCGGTGCTGTGCGGGATGCGGGCCGAGATCTTGCCTTCGTCGATGCGGACGACCTCGGCTTCGCCGTTGTCGTTCACGTTCGAGACCCAGACGGAACCGAACGCGATCTCGACATCTTGCGGCTCGTCGAGCCGGATGGTCGCCACGACGCGGTTCGCGCGCGGGTCGATCTTCATCAGGCTTCTCTGCTGGGGGAACTTGAAGGTCGGCGGATGGCTCGCGTCGCCGCAACTCACAACATCGCCGCACCCCGAGGCGTTCGTCACCCAGACGGCGTCCTCGTCCGCCGCCAGACTCTGCGGGACGAGTCCCACGTCGATCCGTGCAACGACGTCGCCGGTGTCGGGATCCATGCGCACGAGCTGGCCTGGTTCGCCGCTCCGCTCGTTTCGAACGAGCCCCCAGAGAGCGTCCTTCGTCGCCGCGAGGCGAAACGCGGGAACGGAGATCTTGGCGCGCAGCGTGGGAGGCGTGGTCGTCCCTGGCTCGGGCTGCTCGGTCGCGAACGGCGCCGGTTTCGGCTGACCGCCAAGCCGCGGGATCACCACGACCGCTCCTGCGACGGCCAAGACGGCGACCAACGCTTGGACGGCCAGCCGCTGCTTGTGGCTGCGTGCGACGCGGCGCTCTACGTCGATCCACGCGCCCGGCCGCGTCTGTACGTCGGTCTCGTGACGCGCGAGCGTTTCCCTGATCTTGGATTCGAGGTTCATGACTCGCTCCGTTCTTCGAGCGCCTCACGAAGGCGCTGCATGGCGCGATGCAACTGTGTCTTGACGGTGCCGACGCTCACGCCGAGGGTGTTCGCGATCTCTTGCTCGGTCATGTCTTCGTAGAAGCGCAACGCGATGCACGCGCGCTGCCCGCGCGGCAGCGCGAGGATCGCGCGCCACACGTGGTCGTCGCCTCGGGCAGGTGCGCCTCGTGCGCGCGGTGCGAGCCCCCGAACACGCGGCGCTCGACGACGACGCGACGGAAGCGCGAGCGATGAAGGTTCGCGATCGTCCGCCGCGCATAGGCGCGGAACCCGGCCTCTTGGATCCGGCGGTCGGTGCGGTAGAGGCGCACGAACGCGTCGTGCACGAGATCCTCGGCCGCGGCCGGATCGCCTGTGAGGAAGTAGGCGAAACGGAGCAGCGGCTCGTACTCGGCGGCGAACCATTCGCCGAGCCGATCGAGGCGCGATCGTGAGGGTTCGAGGACGCTTATGGCGCGCTCCGCGACCGAAGCCGACCCATCCATGCCCCTTATACGCCCTGCGACCTGCGGAGGTTGACAGGCCTGTCGCCTGTCGAAGAGACGGGGTATAAGGGGTCCGAGGAGGTGGTTCGCATGGACGCCAAGCGCATCCTCATCGTGGCGAACCAGACCGCGGCCGGAACTCACCTCAAGCAGTACGTCCGGGAGAAGCTCACGGAAGGCATTCCTTGCCGCTTCACGCTGCTCGTGCCCGCGACACCAACCTCGGACCATCTCACCTGGACCGAGGGGGAGGCCCGTGTCTTGGCCGAGCAGCGTATGAACGAGGCACTCGAGGGGCTACGCCAGGCGGGCGCCGAGGTCGACGGGATGGTGGGCGACCCGCGGCCCCTGAGCGCCATCGGCGACGTTCTCCTGGAGCAGCCGCACGACGAGATCGTCCTGTCGACGCTCCCGCTGGGCGTTTCGCGCTGGCTGAAGCAGGATCTGCCGCACCAGGTCGAGCGGCAGTTCCGGCTCCCGGTCACGCACATCGTCGGGGAGCCCGCCGCCACCACGTAGGCCGCTCCCGTTCCCGCAGGTCAGGCACCGCCGGGCCGGGTTGACCGGGGGTGAGGGGTCTGGCTATATTCCCGTTAGCACTCAGGCATGGGGAGTGCTAACTCTGAGGGCCAAGTTTTGGCAGGAGGGATGCACATGGCGTTCGGTCTGGAGCCGCTCGAGGACCGGGTGGTCGTGAAGCCGCTCGAGGAAGAGACGCAGCGGACACCGACGGGGATCATCATCCCCGACACGGCCAAGGAGAAGCCGCAGGAGGGCGAGGTCATCGCCGTCGGCCCCGGCCGTTTCGAGGAAGGCAACCGGATCCCGGTGGACGTTAAGGTCGGCGACCGCGTGATCTACTCGAAGTACGGCGGGACCGAGGTCAAGGTCGAGGGCGAGGACTACCTCATCCTCTCGGCCCGGGACCTCTTCGCGATCGTCAAGACGGGCAAAGGCAAGAAGTAGCCGAAACGGTAGGAAGAGCGGCCGCGAGGCCGCTTTTCCGTTTTCCGGGGCGATACGGAAAGTCCCATCCAAGCTCACACGGGCGCTTCTCCCGCGTTCTACAGTGTCGCCATGCGCCGGCTGATGGTGGCCTTCGCGACCGCTCTCGTCGCGGTCGGTCTGACGCTGCCCAGCCTGCCCGCGCCCGCCGCCGAGAGCCCGCTCAGCGCTCTCCCCGGGGTGGGCGAGCGCGGAACGCTTCCGGGCCGCACCGTCGAAGAGACGGTTCAGATCGTCAATCGCTCCGATCGCGAGGACTACAACGTCTCCGCAAGCTTGACGCCGCTCGAGGTCGACGGGAACGGCATCTTCCGCTCGGCCGAAAGTGGCGCGTCGCTTCCGTCGGCCGCGAGCTGGGGAGTCGTCGAACCGGCGACGTTCGTGCTGGCGCGCGGTCACTCCCAAGACGTGAAGATCAAGTTCACACCGCCGAAGGACACGCCTGGGCAGGGCTACTTCGCCGCCGCGAAGTTCGCCGGCGCGGCCCCGAGCGGCGCGCGCACGACGACGATCCACGCGGTGCTGTTGGAGGTAGGCGGGGCACAGCTCGTGCGCTCCGCGAAGGTCGCGTCGATCTCCGCGCCGTCGCGGTCGTTCGGCACGACCATCCTGGTTACGGTGCGCCTGGAGAACACGGGCAACGTCGCAGTGATGGCGAGCGGTACCGTGACGCTGCGCGACGCCGCCGGGAACGTCAGCGCCGAAGAACCGATCGCTCGCACACCGGTCATCCCGGGACGCCCACGTTTGATCAGCGTCGACATGCCGGCACCGCTGATCCCCGGCCGCGTCCGCGTCGGCGCCGATTTCGGTTTCGGCGAGTTCGTCGCGCGTGATACCGCAACGAAGAGCGTCCTTTCGATCACGTACTGGCAGATGGGCGCACTGCTTCTCGTCGTCTTGCTCATCGCGTGGGCGATCAGGGCGCTCGTTCGCTGGCGCGGGCGTCGCAAGGCCGCGAAACGGCGAGCGCCCGCGACGATTGCAGCGCCGGCCGCGGCTCACGCTGCCGCCGGTACGAACGGGACGCCCGTCGCGGCAAGCCCCGCGCAGCACCCGGCGCCGATCCTCGCGGACGAAGAGATGCAGGCGTTCTGGGAGGACGAAACCCTTCTACCGCGCGCGGCGGAGCCCGACGCGGAGCCCGCTGAGATCAAGATCGCGACAGGCCCACAAACCGCGCCGTGGGCCTCGGAGCTCGCGGGCTTGGAGGATGAGGACGAGATCGAAGAGGAGGTCGCGGAGCCGGCGATCTCTCCGTTCGCCCCGGCCGCCGAGCCGGAGCTTGCTCCCGCCGTGCTCGCACCCGAGCCGGAACCCGAGCCCGAGCCGATGCCGGCGGCGCTCACGGTCGTCCCGCCGGTCGCGGAGCCCGAGCCCGCCGAGGAACCGTCCGGCGCCCGCGTGAGCGCGCTCGTCGAGCGGGTCAAGGCGGGGATGCCCGAGGGGCCGGCCGGCGGCCCACAAGCCGGCCTCCGCCGCGCTCTGGTGGCGCTGGAGCTCATGACCGAGCGGGGGGCGCGATCCGCCGAGCGGATCGACGTCGGGCTCGGTCTGCTCCGCTGGACCCGCGGCGACGAGGTCACTGCGGCGGTGGAGGAAGCTTTCGACGCCGCGGCCGCGGCGGGCAAGAAGTCGGCGATCGCCGCGCTCGCGCTCGCCATGGACGAGGTCGGAAGCTCGCGCGCGACCGAAGCACTTCTGCGCGCCTACGCGTCCTCACCGCGCCACCTCGCGTCGCGCCTGCGCGACGCGCTGCAGAGGGCTCCGGTCGAGGAGTTCCGCAACCGAAGCGAGCTGCTCGACGCGCTGCCGGCGGATCGCCGCTCGGCTCTCAAAGTCGGCTAGCTCGGTTTTCCCGCTCTGTTGAGCGTCTCCGTCTCCGCTATCCTTATGTGAACAGGTACGGCACACCGGGGTATGGGGGCTCAAGTAGCGAGGCGATAGCCCCCATTCTGATAAGGGGGATCGATGGCGGACGTTGAGATCGGGATCGGCAAGACCGGACGGCGGGCGTACGGGTTCGACGACATCTCGATCGTGCCGTCCCGGCGGACGCGCGACCGCGCCGACGTCGACATCTCGTGGGAGATCGACGCCTTCCGGTTCGAGCTGCCCCTCATGGCGTCCGCGATGGACGCCGCCGTCTCGCCCCCGGTTGCCGTCGAGATCGGCCGGCTCGGCGGCCTCGCCGTCCTGAACCTCGAAGGTCTGTGGAGCCGCTACGACGACCCCACCTCGATCTACGAAGAGATCGCAACGCTGCCCGACGACAAAGCCACCGGGCGCATGCAGGAGATCTACCGCGAGCCCATCAAGGAAGAGCTGATCGGCAAGCGGATCCGCGAGATCAAGGAATCCGGCGTCACGGCCGCCGCATCGCTCACGCCGCAGCGCGTTCTGAAGTACCACCAGATCGCGCTCGAGGCCGAGCTCGACATCCTCGTCATCCAGGGAACCGTCGTCTCCGCCGAACACGTCTCGACCCAGGTCGAGCCGCTAAACCTCAAGAAGTTCATCGCCTCGTACGACCTGCCGGTGATCGTCGGCGGCTGCGCGTCGTTCGAGACGGCGCTGCACCTGATGCGCACCGGCGCCGCCGGGATCCTCGTCGGCGTCGGGCCCGGCGCCGCGTGCACGACGCGCGGCGTGCTCGGCATCGGCGTGCCGCAGGCGACGGCGATCGCCGACGCGGCCGGCGCGCGCATGCGTCACCTGCAGGAGACGGGCCGATATGTGCACGTGATCGCCGACGGCGGCATGCGCACCGGCGGAGACATCGCGAAGGCGATCGCGTGCGGCGCCGACTCGGTGATGATCGGGTCGCCGCTCACGCGGGCGTCCGAGGCGCCGGGCCGCGGCTATCACTGGGGCATGGCGACGTTCCACCCGGACCTGCCGCGCGGCACGCGCGTGAAGACGCGCGTGATCGGATCGCTGAAGGACATCCTCCTCGGGCCGGCGCCGGTGAACGACGGCACGATGAACCTGTTCGGAGCGCTGCGCGAGTCGATGGCGACCTGCGGGTATCAGAACATCCGTGAGTTCCAGCGGGTCGAGATCTCGGTGGCGCCGTCGTTCCTCACCGAGGGGAAGAGCTACCAGCGGCAGCAGGGCGTTGGGATGGGCTAAGCGCCTCCGCCTTTGGGCGGGGCTGTCGCTTTTCGCCATCACGGCGGCCGCCTGCGTCTCCTCGAACCCGGTCGTCGGGCCGGCCACGCCGGGTGCGACCGCGACCGGAAGCGGCCGGACATCGACGCCGACCTCGCGCGCTACCCGAACCGCACCGGCCGCGCCGGCGAGCCCCGGCAAGACCAATCCGGGAGGCGTTCCGGCTCCCGGCTACGACGACGACGGATCCGTCGGAGCCATGGCGCGGACGTATCTGCGACGCTCGCCCGCATCTTCGATGACGGTCGAGGTCGATTGGGTGGCGGGGCGAGATCCCTCGTCGAGCGCGCTCGACCATCTCGGCAGTGTGCTCAGACGCGAGCTCGACAAACCGAGCGGCATCAGCATCCGGCGCGACGATCAGATCTCGTCGGGCCGGACGTCGTGGAGCATCGCCGATCTGGCCGCGCTCGAACGCGCCAACCGCCAAGCACATTCATCAGGGACTCGCGCGACGATGTGGGTCTGTTACGTCGGCGGCTCCTACGCGGACAGCGACACCGCTCTCGCCGTCAGTTTCTCGGCGTCCTCGTTCGCCATCTTCCGGGACCGGATCGACGACGCCACGACGGCTCTCATCCTCGCGGCGGAGGTCGAACGGTCGGTTCTCGTCCATGAGGCGGGGCACCTCCTGGCCCTGGTGAACATCGGGTACCGGTCTCGCTTCGATCACGAAGACCCGGCGCACCCCCACCACTCGAACAACACAGCGTCCGTCATGTATTGGGCGGTCGAGGACGTCTCGGTCCGCAACCTCCTCCGCGGCGGTCCGCCGGACGACTTCGACGAGGCGGATCGAGCGGATCTCGCGATGTTGCGGGGTTCCTAGGAGAAAAGAAACGCCGATTCGTGCCGATGCCTCCCTGTATCGGCGAGCCGACCATCAAAATTGCTTATCGGGAACGGGCTCGTTCCGGCCGATAAATGGTGCGTGACCAGGAGATTGCTCATCGCAGAGGACGATCCCGCCATCGGCTCGATGATGGCCGACCTGCTTCGCTTCGAGGGATTCGAGTCGGTCGTCGTCCCGGAAGGACGCAAGGTCCTCGAGGTGTTGCGGTCTCAGCCGTTCGACATGGTGATCCTCGACGTGATGCTCCCAGGTCTCGACGGGATCAGCATCATGAAAGGGATCCGCGAAGAGCCCGAGACGTCTGACATCCCCGTCGTGATGCTGACCGCCAAGACCGACGACGAGTCGACGTGGGCGGGGTGGCGCGCCGGCTGCAATTACTACATGACGAAACCTTTCGACCCAGACGAGTTGCTCGCGATCCTTCGAAGCTTCGAGGCGGCGGCCTCGACGCGCGACGGATAGCGCGAATCGCGAAGAGATAGCCACTCGGGACTAGCTCGGGCTAGGTCTGCGTCGTCATGCGGAACGGGGCGTACGGACCGTGGAGAGTCGTCCCGTTGTTGCCGATTCGATAAGCACGACGTACCGCGCCCCGTGACGGGCGAAACGCCGATGGTCGAGATGATGAGGGGTGCCAGACTTTCTTCGCGCATGGCCGGGGGAAGCGTGAACGCTGCGCTCGCGCTTCGCCCCGTCCGGCGTTCCCTGACGACGATCGTCGCGCTCGCGGTGGTGGCCGCGACGTTGACCGTTGCCGTTGGCGAGCAGCTGGTTCGCGTCATCGTCTCGGCCGCCGACGATCGCGCTGCCTCAGAGGTCGTTACGTCCGTCGGCGGACGCGTCGAAACGGCGGTGCCGCTGATCTCCGGCGTCGTCGCGGATGTTCCCGCGCATAGCCTCGGCCGGCTCTCGTCGTTGGTGGACGTCGTCCCGGACCGTGCTCTGCATGTTCGGAGCGCGTCCTTCGAAGGCTCGCCCGGCACCGCATTCCCGTACGAGGTCGGAGCCCCGGACGTGTGGTCCGAGACCGCCGGCCAGGGCGTCGGTGTCGCGCTCGTCGACACGGGCGTCGCGCCGGTACCCGATCTGCTGGATCGCGTTGCCGCGGTCGCGGATCTGACGCCCGAACGCACGATGACCGACGGCTTCGGGCACGGCACGTTCATGGCCGGACTGATCGCCGGCGATGGGACCTCCTCGTCCGGCCGGTATCTCGGCGTCGCCCCAAAGGCCCACCTGGTTTCCGTCAAGGTCGCGGTGTCCGACGGATCAACCACGCTCGGCACGCTCCTTGCGGGACTCCAGCTCGTGCGGCATTCGCGAGAACGGTTCAACATCCGTGTGGTCCTCTTGGCTCTCTCGTCGGAGTCGACGATGGCTCCCGAGCGTGACCCGCTCACCCGTGCCCTGCGCGCGCTCTGGGCGGACGGGCTCTTCGTCGTCGTCCCGGCCGGCAATGACGGTCCGGACGAGGGTTCGATCGACTCGCCGGGCCTCGATCCGGTGCTGATGGCTGCGGGTGCGGTCGACGACCGCGGCACTCCGACCGTGGCCGATGATGAGGTTCCTTTCTGGACGAGCCGCGGGCCCTCTCCCTTCGGTGCGGCCAAGCCGGACGTCGCGGCACCGGGTGTTCGCGTCGTGTCGACGAGAGCGCCCGGTTCCGCGATCGATGAGAAGAATCCGTCGGCACGTATCGGCGATGCCTACTTCCGCGGCTCGGGCACCTCGATGTCGGCGGCGATCACGGCGGGCGTCGCGGCGCTGCTTCTTTCGGCCGATCCCGGGCTGTCACCCGACGAGTTGAAGGATCGCCTCGTATCCGGCGCCACCCCGGTGAGCTCGCCGGCGACCGCCGTGGGGTCCGGGGTCGTGAACGCGGCGACCAGCCTCGAAGCGGACGGCGACGGATCGCCCACCGGCAAGGACCCCCGGGGGCGCGGGAAGGGCCGCATCGGGAACGAAGGATTCTGGGACGGCCGTCTGTGGGACGGGCGCCTGTGGGACGGGCGTCTTTGGGATGGCCGTCTTTGGGATGGCCGTTTGTGGGATGGGCGTCTTTGGGATGGCCGTTTGTGGGGCGGGCGTCTCTGGGCGAGTCGCCTCTGGGGCTGACGTGACACCCGACGGCTCGCAAAGGCAACTGATCCGGGCCGTCTGCCTGGGGGGCTTGGTTGCCCTCGTCGCCTCGTGGATCGCATGGCGCCCGGCGATCGACGCTGAGACGCTGACCAAGGCCGCGGTCCTCACCTGTATCACCGCTCTCGCGGAACTAGCTTCGATCCGCCTTCCGCACGGCGCGACCAGCGAGCAGATCACGCTCGGCGAGGTCGCGATCGCGGCAGACATCGCCCTTCTTCCCCCGCCCGTCGCCCCGCTGGTCGCGATCGTCGGGATGACCGTCAGCCTGTTTGTGCGCCGGAAGCCGGTGACCAAGATCGCGTACAACGCCGGGCAATACGCGATCGCCGCGGTCGCCGCCGTTGCGTGCTTCCACGGCATCGGCGGCGGGGACTTCGAGACCGCCGTAGGACTTGCAGCGCTGTTCGTCGGCATGGCCGTGTTCGCCGGTTCGAACCTCCTGACCATCTCGGCGATCATCGCGACGGTGTCGGGCGAGCGCCTCGTGGCCGTCGTTCGCCAGGAGTACCGCGTTTCTCTCGCGATCGCGCTCGGCAACTCCTCCGTCGGCATCGTCGCCGTCGGCTTGTGGTTCGCGCGTCCGGCGCTCGTCCCCGCGATCCTGGCGCCCGCGCTGGCCGTGCACGTGGCGTACAAAGCCTGGGTTCGCCAATCGGAGTTCACGACCGAGATCGCCGACCAGAAGGAGAAGCTCGAACGCATCGTCGCGCACTCGAGCGAAGGCATCGTCCTCGCCGACGCGGCGGGCACCGTCGTGCTGTGGAGCCCGTCGATGGCGCGCATCAGTGGTCTTTCGGCGACCGAGGCCGAAGGGAAGTCGCTCTCGTACCTTCTTCGCGGGCGCGCGCCCGGGGGCGCGAGCATGCAGGTCGAGATCGGCGGTCAGGACGTGGTCCTCCAGGTCGCGCGTGCCGACGGATCAGAGCGGTGGCTACGGGTCCAGCACGGTCCGGCACACGACGAGGAAGGGACTCTGCGGTGGGACGTCGTCGTCGTGCACGACGTCCCGACCGAGCACGACACCGAGAAGATGAAGGAGCACTTCCTGGCGACCGTTTCGCACGAGCTGCGGACGCCACTGACGCCGATCATCGGCTACGCGAAGTTCCTCCTTCGCCGCGACGACGTTCCTCCCGACGTGCGCCAGGACGCGCTGGCGTCTCTTCTGGATCAAGCGGTGCACATGCAACGGCTCGTCGAGGACCTGTTGCTCGCGTCGATGGTGGGCGGGAACGCCCCGGTGCACGCACGCCGCGAGCCGGTCGATCTGAACGCCGTCGTCGCACGGACGGTCGCGGCGACGCGCTCCTCGCAACCGAAGCGCGAGGTCCAGGTCGAGAGCGACGGGGCGCTCCTCGCGGTCGGCGACGCCGTGCGGATCATGCAGGTGCTCGCCAACCTGATCGAAAACGCGCTCAAGTACTCACCGGAGGACACGCCGGTCGTCGTTCGTCTCGAGCGGGACGCAGGCGCAGCCGTCTTGACCGTCATCGACCACGGGCGCGGCATCCCCTCAGACAAGCAGGACGAGATCTTCACGAAGTTCCGCCGCCTGGAGAACCCCAACCGCATGGAGACCGGCGGCGCGGGGCTCGGCCTGTTCATCGTCGATCAGCTCGTCCGGGCGATGGGCGGAACCGTCGCGGTGACGAGCCGGCCGGGCCTGGGGAGCACGTTCTCGGTACGCCTCGCTGCGATGGCCGGAGGTGCCGGCGATCAGGTCTCTACGATCGAACGCTCGGCCTAACAAAGCCCGCGACCCGCGGGAGCGCCTCGCGGGCGATGGTAGGCTGAGGCATGGTGGAGCAAGCGTTCGACTCGGTCCTCGTCATCGATTACGGCGCCCAGTATGCGCAGCTCATCGCGCGCCGGATCCGCGAGTGCAAGGTCTATTCCGAGATCCTCCCGCACGACGTCCCTCTCGATGAGATCAAGCGGCGGCGGCCGAAAGGACTGATTCTCTCCGGCGGCCCCTCGAGCGTCTACGCCCCGGGCGCGCCCGCGGTGAACCCCGGCTTCTTCGAGCTCGGCATCCCCGTCCTCGGGCTCTGTTACGGCCAGCAGGGGATCGCGCAGGTCCTCGGCGGCGAGGTCGGGCGCACCGGCGTCCGAGAGTACGGCAAGACCGATCTCCGCGTCCTCGGCCCGAGCCCGCTGTTCAAGGACCTGCCCGTCGAGCAGACCGTCTGGATGAGCCACACGGACACCGTCACGCGCGCGCCGGAGGGCTTCCGCGTCACCGCCCAGACGGATGCCAGTCCGGTCGCGGGCTTCGAGTCGCCCGAGCGCGGCCTGTACGGCGTCCAGTTCCATCCGGAGGTGATCCACACCCCGAAGGGTCTGGATCTACTCAAGAACTTCCTCTACGAGATCTGCGACGCCCGCCCGACCTGGACGCGCGTCTCGATCATCGAGGAGGCAGTCAAAGACATCCGAGACCGGGTCGGGGAAGAGCGCATCATCTGCGGCCTCTCCGGCGGCGTCGACTCCGCCGTCGCGGCGGTTCTCGTGCACAAGGCAGTCGGCGACCAGCTCACGTGCGTCTTCGTCGACCACGGCCTGCTGCGCGCCGAGGAGCCCGAGCAGGTCGAGGACACCTTCCGCCGCCACTTCCACATCAACCTGATGCACGTGAAGGCGCAGGACCGTTTCCTGGCCAAGCTCGCCGGCGTCACCGATCCCGAGCGGAAACGCCGCGCCATCGGCGAAGAGTTCATCCGCGTGTTCGAGGAGATCGCGCGCACCGAGCTCGCCGGCGTGAACTTCCTCGTCCAGGGGACGCTGTACCCCGACATCATCGAGTCCGGCACGCGCGACGCCGCGAAGATCAAGAGTCACCATAACGTCGGCGGCCTGCCCGAGGACATGGAGTTCGAACTCGTCGAGCCGCTCCGCAATCTCTTCAAGGATGAGGTCCGCGCGATCGGCGAGGAGCTCGGCCTGCCCGAGGAGATCGTGTGGCGCCAGCCGTTCCCCGGGCCCGGCCTCGCGATCCGCGTGATCGGCGCGGTGAACGCCGAGAAGCTCGAGATCCTGCGCCAGGCCGACGCGATCGTCCTCGAGGAGATCCGGCGGGCCGGCTTGATGCGCGAGCTGTGGCAGTCGTTCGCGATCCTCCCCGACATCCGCACGGTCGGCGTGATGGGCGACGAGCGCTCGTACGCGCACCCGGTGATCCTGCGCGCGGTGACGAGCGAGGACGCCATGACGGCCGACTGGGCGCGCCTTCCGTACGACGTCCTCGAGCGCATCTCCAATCGCATCGTCGGCGAGGTTCCGGGGGTGAACCGCGTCGCTTTCGACGTCACGTCCAAGCCGCCCGGAACGATCGAGTGGGAGTAGAGCGAGCTAGTCCTCGACCCTGTATACGCGCACGTATGGGATGCCGTTGATCATGAGCTCGTAGAACTCCGTGCGGTCGCGGAACCGCGCCCACACCTCGGGCACGCGTCCGACCTGAACGCTCGAGATGTAGAAGAGCACCAGATCCGGCTGTGGCGCGCCGGCGCGCACCAGCGAGCTGTCCTCGATGCGGATCGTGCGGCCCGGGAAGAACTCCTCGAACCCCGTCAAGCGCGTCGTCGCGACGGTCGTCGACGCCGCGCCGGGCAACGCCGCGAGATCGCGCGCCGCCTCGTCGAGCCCCTCGCCGCGACCGATCGAGATCGCGTGCTGCGCGGTGACCGGCCCCCCGACCGCCCAGTCGAACGACGCCAGCTCGTACGGATGCAACGCGAGGGCGGGCCCCGCGTGGAGTGCCAGCGCGGCCGCGAATCCCGCGGCGGCAAAAGCTCTCGCCCGGCCTGCGAACGCGCGCACCAGCGCGATCGCCACGACCAGGTCGAGCGCGGCCATCGCCGGCAGCAGGTAGCGATCGGCGGTCTTGAGCGTGAGGCTTACGAGCGCGACGAACCCGAGCCCGTACAGGAGGAGCGACGTCGCGATCCTCGCATCGGGGTCGGCGGTCCGGCGGCGCACCGCCCACACCGTCGCGGCGATCCCTCCGACGAAGGTCACGATCGTCAGCCGCAGCGCCGCAGCCACGGGATAGAAGATCGGGCCGGGCGCGGGGATGTGCGCGCCCAAGAAGAAGCGCCCGGTATCCGAATCTTCCGACACCCCGCGGATGAGACCGTCGTAGACGACGACGGATACCGCCTTCCACGGACGCACCCAGATCAACGGCCACAGCGCGATCACCACCAAAGCGCCCATCACGAGGAACGGGACGAGCGGGCGGCGGATGCCCCGTCCCGACCGCCACAGCCCCACAGCGGCTGCGACAACGAGGAATCCCGCGAAGGACCGTGTGAGGAAGGCGAAGCCCGCGAACGCCCCCGCCACGGCCATCATCCGCCGGTCGTCCTCGCGCACGCCGCGGATCAACGCCAGGACCGACGCCGTCATCGCCAGCGTTTGCAAACCGTCGACGTGTGCGACGCGGGTCAGCCCGAAAACGAACGGATCGAACGACAGAAGCAGCGCCCCGAGAGCGGCGGCGACCTCGCCGAGGAGCGGCCGCGCCAGCAGCCAGATCGCCACGATCAGCAGCACGTTCACGACGACCATCCCGAGGCGCGCGCGCTCGTACCGCTCGCGCAGCGTCGCGCCGTCCGGAAGCGTCCTCTGGGCGATCCCCGCGATCCAGGACGTCGTGATGCCGGGGTGCCCGGCCTCCGTGTACGCGTGTGTCAATCGGCCGTCGAGTACCGCGTCCGTGAACCGCGTCGACCGCTCCAGCCACAGCTTCTCGTCGATCATGAAGCCGCGATCGAGCCCGATCACGCGCGGGACGAATGCCGCGGCCGCGATGCCGAGTCCCACGAGGACGAGCACGGCGCGCGACGCGGCCGGGGACGGAGCTCTCGAAGCGCGCAGGGCGGCGGGGGCGTCCAACGTGCGTCGCATCATAGGGCCATAATCACGGGGTGCCCCCCGACGAGCCCGCCGCCGACGCAACCCAACGGCCCGCGCCCAGTCCGCGGAAAGACCTGCTCGAAGGGTTGAATCCCGTCCAGCGCGAGGCCGTCACGCACGACGGCGGCCCTCTGCTGGTTGTCGCCGGCGCGGGGTCGGGAAAAACCAAAGTCCTCACGCACCGCATCGCCTATCTGATCCGCGAGCGGAAGGTCTCGCCGTTCGCGATCCTCGCCATCACCTTCACGAACAAGGCCGCCGGAGAGATGAAAGAACGCGTCGGCGGGCTCGTCGGATCCAAGCTCGGGCAGGCGATGTGGGTCATGACCTTCCACTCGGCCTGCTCGCGCATCCTCCGCAAGGAGGCCACCAGGCTGGGCTTCACCTCGAGCTTCACGATCTACGACGACGCCGACTCCGAGCGCCTGATCGCGTACTGCTCGAAGGACCTCGAGGTCGACCCCCGCCGCTTCACGCCTCGCATGGTGAAGAACGCGATCGGCAAGGCGAAAGACACCTTGATTGACGAGGACACCTACTCCAACGCCGCCGGCAACAACTGGCACGAGCGCACCATCGCCGAGATCTACGCCCTGTACCAGTCGCGCCTCCGCGCCGCGAACGCGATGGACTTCGACGACCTCATCATGAACACCGTCCACCTCTTCCGGCTGTACGACGACGTCCTCGAGGCTTACCGCAACAAATTCCTTCACGTCCTCGTGGACGAGTTCCAGGACACGAACCACGCGCAATACGTCCTCGCGAAGCTCCTCGCGGAGCGCGACCGCAACATCGCGGTCGTCGGAGACCTCGACCAGTCGATCTACAAGTTCCGCGGCGCCGACTTCACCAACGTCCTCCGCTTCGAGGAGGACTTCCCCGACGCGCGCGTGATCACGCTCGAGCAGAATTACCGCTCGACGCAGACGATCCTCTCCGCCGCGAACGCGGTCATCGAAAACAATCAGATGCGCAAACCGAAGACACTCTGGACGGAGATGGCCGGCGGCGAGCTGATCACCCGCTACCACGCCGAGAACGAACACGAGGAAGCCGCCTGGATCTCGCGCGAGATCGAGCGTCTGCGTGAGGAGGAGTCTCGCAAGTTCAGCGACGTCGCGCTCTTCTACCGGACGAACGCGCAGTCGCGCGTGCTGGAGGAGATCTTCGTCCGCGTGGGCATCCCGTACCGCGTCGTCGGATCGCTCAAGTTCTACGACCGCAAGGAGATCAAGGACGCACTCGCGTACCTCCGCGTGCTCGTGAATCCGGCCGACGAGGTCTCGCTGCGCCGCATCGTGAACGTCCCGAAGCGCGGGATCGGCGATCAGACGGTCGCGGCGGTGGACCGTTTCGCGAAGGCATCCAACATCACGATGTCCGAGGCGCTCCAGCGCGCCGACGAGAACCCCGACCTCGGCCCGCGCGCCAAAACCGCCGCCGCGAACGTCGGCGCGCTGCTGCGCGTCTTGCGCGAGATCGCCGAGCGCGGCTCCGATCCCGCCGACGTCCTCGAGGCCGTGCTCGAACGCACCGGCTACATCGAGGAGCTCGAAGCCGACGGCTCGATCGAAGCTCTCGGCCGGGTCG
Organism: Actinomycetota bacterium; assembly: GCA_044866075.1. GTDB lineage: Bacteria > Actinomycetota > AC-67 > AC-67 > AC-67 > JBASRP01. Next base: position 26,954 of record JBIOTQ010000110.1, read on the forward strand.
AGAACCTCAAGGAGCTGGTCGGCGTGGCGCGCGAGTTCGCCGCCGAGAACCCCGAGGGCGGCGTGCGTGAGTTCCTCGAGCAGGTGGCGCTGGTCTCCGACGCCGACGAGCTCGTCGAGGAGGGCGGCGCCGTCACGATGATGACGATGCACATCGCGAAGGGCCTCGAGTTCCCCGTGGTGGTCATGGTCGGCATGGAGGACGGCGTCTTCCCCCACATGCGGTCGATGACCGACCCGGCCGAGCTCGAGGAGGAGCGCCGCCTCGCGTACGTCGGCATCACGCGCGCGAAGGAGCGCCTCTACCTGACGCACGCCTGGAGCCGCAGCCTGTACGGCGGCTCGAACTACAATCCGCCCTCGCGCTTCCTGCACGAGATCCCGGAAGAGCTCGTCCGCTCCATCGAATCGACCGGCGAGTCCGATGAGAGCCAGATCCCGCCGAACGAGCGTCGTACCCTGTCGCTCGCGGTCGGCGACGAGGTCTTCCACGAACGCTGGGGACGCGGCGTCGTCACCGCGGTCAGCGGCCGCGGCCGGAACGCCGAGGCCAGCGTGCACTTCGAAGACGAGGGCACGAAGCGCCTGCTATTGGCGTACGCGCCCTTGCAGCGCGTTTGACGCGCCTACCGCGCCCAGGTCCGAGGGAGGGCTAATCTTCTTCGCGTGTCCGACAGCACACTTCTCGTTCGCATCCTCGTGGCGGCGGCGCTCGGTGGGATTGTGGGGATCGAGCGCGAGCTCAGGGATCAGCCGGCCGGGTTCCGCACTCACATCCTGCTCTCGGTCGGATCGGCTCTGTTCACCATCGTCGGGGCGTTCGGGTTCCAGGCGTTCACCGGCGGAACGGACACCCACCGGGTCCAGGCGGATCTCACGCGCGTCGCGAGTCAGATTGTGGCCGGGATCGGGTTCCTCGGCGGCGGAGCGATCCTCAAGTACGGGGCGACGGTGCGCGGGATCACCACTGCCGCGAGCTTGTGGGTGACGGCCGCCATCGGGATGGCCGTGGGGATGGGCTTCTATTTCGGAGCGACGGCGACCGCCGCCGTCGCGGTGTTCTCCCTCGCGGGTCTCAAGCCGATCGAGAGACGGTTCCTGCGTCGTGGCGACAGCGCCGCACCGCCGCCATCGATGCCGCCCGACTAGCGTTACGCCCCGGTCGCGCTGCTGCGCCGGTTCCGAGTGACCGACGGCAGTGCCGTCACGGGAGCCACCGGACGGTGATCGACCTCGAGCGTCGAGAGCGCCGACACCACCGAGCGGATCAGCTGTCCGGACAGGAGCAGGCTCATGTGCCCGTGGTCCTTCACGATCACGTTCGTCGCGCGCAGCGCCGGCGTCAGCAGTTTCGCGCTGGATGCGGGTACGACGAGAGGGTCCAGGTTCGAGTAATAGGAGATGAACCGCGTCGGAACCTCGACCGCGGTGCGTTCGAGGCGATCGAGGAGCTCGGAGCGCGGCCGGATCTGCCGGGCCGCGCGGCCGCGCCCGATCAGCGCAGCGTACGTACCGTTGTGGGGCGTCCCGAGCGTGATGCACGTGTGGACCCGCTTATCGCCGCCGCCCTCCTGTACGTACGCGCGCGCGACCAAGCCGCCCAGGGAATGGCCGACGAGATGCACCCGCGTCGCTCCCGTCCGATTGAGCACGTTCTCGACGTACCCGCCGAGCTGTGCGGCGAGCTCCTCGATCTCGTGGCCGATGACGTTGTAGTTCATCGTGTGCACGTGCCGGAACCCGTTGCGTCGCAGCGCCCGGCGCATCACGAGGAACCCGGAGCGGTTGTGGAAGTAGCCGTGCAGCAGGATGATCGGCGTCGCCGCGGCCTCGGGCTCGAGGTAGCAGAGCGGCAGCTCGCGCGCGTAGAGGCCGCGGAACGCGCCGGACGATGTATCGGGGTCGAGGGCCTCGCCGAGGAGTCCGGCCGGATACATCGCGACGTTCACGCCCATCCAGACGGCCTCCTTGACGTAGCCGGAGTAGGTCTTGGGCCGGAGCAGGGCGCGGCCGATGGCCTTCCGCACGGCGCGTACGTCGCCGCGCACCCGTCCCAACTCACGTGGGCCGATCATCGAACCCCCATCGCGGGAGCCCCCGCTCCTGCCGGCTCGTGGCCGGCCTCGCACAACCTTCTACGACGTGGGGAGGGTTTCCTTGCACATCCGGCCCGGACAGCCGCTCGTGGTGGCCGAATCACACTCCTGTGATTCTTGCCGGTAGGACCCTCTAGGTCAAGGACGTGAAAACCCACGTCACTGTCCTACCCAGCATCGGAAGCGGAGAAAGCAAACTCAATGGGTCAGGCGTCTCATTTCGGGACTAGCCCGAACGGGTGAGCAGGTAGACGACGCCGAGGACGACGATCAACGCGCCCAGGACGAGGGGGGCGATCACCCACAGAGGGCCCATCTGGCCGCGTGGCACGATCTTCCTTGCCGGCCGGACCCGCTTCTTCCGCCCCGGTTCTGTTGTCATCCCGCGAGGAAGGCGCTACCCGCGTTCCGCCAGCGTTCGCGTCGGGCGGCCAGCCGCTGTTCGCGCGGGAGAGAGGTGAGCTCGTCGAGAGCCGACGCGACGGCCTCGCCGACGAGCTTGATCGCGAGGTCCGGATCCGTGTGTGCCCCGCCCGGTGGCTCGGGAACGATCCCGTCGGCCAGCCCGTACCGGATCAGGTCCCGCGCGGTCGGCCTGAGGTCTCGGGCGACGGCTTCGACGTCGGAGCGTTTCAAGATCGCCGCCGCGCCCTCCGGTGCGATCACCGAGAAAATGGCGTTCTCACAGATCAGGACGCGGTCGCACACCGCAAGCGAGAGCGCGCCGCCGCTGCCTCCTTCGCCGGTGATCACGGCGATCGACGGGCCGGGGTGCTCCATCACGGTGCGGAACGCGGTCGCGATCGTCCGCGCGATGCCCTGACGCTCGGATTCGGACGACGGATCCGCGCCCGGTGTGTCGATGATCGCCACCAGCGGAACGCCGAGCGCGCCGGCGAAGCGCAGGAGACGGTAGGCCTTGCGGTAGCCGGGCGGCGTCGGCCGCGTGCGGTCGAGCGCTATGACGCCGGTGCGGCGGCCGGCGATCCGCGCGACGCCGCACGCGACGCCGGTGTCGTCCGCCCCGGCGCGGTCGCCGCGCACCTCGATCAACGCGTCCGAGATACCGTCGAGGACCCGGCGCCCGGCGGGCCGGTCGGGGTGGCGCGCGAGAGCGACGGCCTCCCACGCGTCGCCGGACGGCGCGACCGCTTCCACAGCGGCGCGCGGCTCCGCCGGCGCGTCGGGCTCGAGCGTGGCGCGCAGGAACACCCCGGCCTGCGTGCGCAGCTGGTCGGGCGGGACGATCTCGTCGATGAGGCCGCTGGCGAAAGAGAACTCGGCCGTGTGCGATCCCTCGGGAAGCGGTCCAACCTGCTCGGCGACGCGCGGCCCGGCGAAGCCGATCGTCGCGCCCGGCTCGGCCCACAGAACGTCGGCCAGCGATGCGAAGGACGCGTAGACGCCGCCGGTCGTTGGATGACGCAGGTACGCGAGGAACGGCAATCCGGCGACCGTCAACGCGCGCCGCGCCGTGATCGTCTTCGCCATCTGCGCGAGCGCGAGCATCCCCTCCTGCATGCGCGCGCCGCCCGTCGCGGTGATCGCGATCACGGCGGCGTGACGTTCGATCGCGCGCTCGAACGCGCGCGCGATCTTCTCGCCGGCGGCGACGCCCATCGAGCCGCCGTACACCTCGAAGTCGAATGAGATCGCGACGACCGGGAGCGCGGCGATCGCACCATCCGCGGTGATCACGGACTCGCGCGATTCCTCGCGCGATGCATATCCGGGGAACAGGAGGGGATCCGTGGACGCGAGGTTCGCGTCGCGTTCCTCCCATCCCCGATCGAGAACGAGGTCGATCCATTCACGGGCGTTCCGAGCCATAACGCGAGCTCCCGGTGGTGTGCTTTGCGAGCGCAGGAAAACGACCCGTATCATCTCGCCCGCGAGAACGCTCGCGCAACCGTCCGAACGGGCATCTATCCGATGGCGAAACAAGGCTCCAACACGATCCGCGTGGTGATCGCGAAGCCGGGCCTCGACGGCCACGATCGCGGCGCCAAGGTCGTCGCGCGCGCGTTGCGCGACGCGGGGATGGAGGTCATCTACACGGGGCTCCACCAGACGCCCGAGCAGATCGTCGAGACCGCGATCCAGGAGGACGCAGACGTGGTCGGGTTGTCGATCCACTCCGGCGCCCACATGACTCTCTTCCCGCGTGTCGTCGAGCTGCTGCGCGAACGCGGCGCCGCCGACGTGTTGGTTTTCGGCGGCGGCATCATCCCGCGCGAGGACATCCCCGTGCTGAAGGAGCGCGGGATCGCCGAGATCTTCGGGCCCGGCGCGACGACCTCTGAGATCGTCGGCTGGCTGCGCGCGCACGTGGGGACGGCCGCATAGATGGATCTCTTCGAGTACCAAGCCAAAGACCTGTTCCGCCGTCACGGCATCCCCGTACCCGACGGACGCGTCGCGTCGACCGCGGCCGGCGCCGAGCGCGTCGCCGAGAAGATCGGCGGTCGCGTCGTCGTCAAGGCGCAGGTACAGGTCGGCGGGCGCGGAAGGGCCGGCGGGATCAAGCTCGCCGACTCGCCGGCGCAAGCGAAGGTGGTCGCCTCTCAGATCCTCGGGATGGACATCAAAGGGCACAAGGTTCGCCGCGTGCTCGTCGAGCGCGCCGGCGACATCGCAAGCGAGTTCTACGGCTCGTTCATGCTCGATCGCACCGCGAAGGCGTACCTCGGGATGGTGAGCTCGAAGGGCGGCGTCGACATCGAAGAGGTCGCCGCGACCGAGCCCGAGGCGATCGCGCAGGTGCGCATCTCGCCGCTGAGCGGGCTGCAGCCGTTCCATCTGCGGCGTCTGCTGTACGACGGGGGGATCCGGAAGGAGGCGCACAAGAGCGCGGCGGCGCTGCTCGAGAAGATGTTCTCGTTCTTCCTTGCCAACGACGCGTCGCTCGTCGAGGTCAACCCGATGGTGTTGACCGGCGCCGGCGACGTGATCGCGCTCGACGCGAAGGTATCGCTCGACGACAACGCGTCCTACCGGCAGCCGCTCTTCGCGAAGCTCGCCGGCGACATCCCGCTGCCGAAGCAGGAGAAGGTCGCGAAGGAGAAGGGCCTCAACTACGTGAAGCTCGACGGCACGATCGGGATCATCGGCAACGGCGCCGGGCTGACGATGTCGACGCTCGACGTCGTCGCCGAGGCCGGCGGCGCGCCCGCGAACTTCCTCGACATCGGCGGCGGCGCGAACGCGGCGACGATGGCGGCCGGCATCGACCTGATCTTCAGCGACCGCAAGGTGAAGTCGTTGTTCGTCAACATCTTCGGCGGCATCACGCGCTGCGACGAGGTCGCGCGTGGGATCCTCGGCGCGCTGGAGCAACTCCGCAAACTCAAGGCGCCGATCGTCGTGCGGCTCGACGGGACCAACGCGACCGAGGGACGCAAGATCCTGGAGGACGCGGCGCATCCGAACATCGCGATGGCGCCGACCATGCTGGAGGCCGCCTCCAAGGCCGTCGAACTGACGAAGAAGGGTCGTCGATGAGCATCCTGCTGGACGAGAACACGCGCGTCGTCGTGCAGGGCATCACCGGGTCCGAGGGGACGTTCCACACGCTGCGCAACATCGCCTACGGCACGAAGGTCGTCGCCGGCGTCACGCCGGGCAAGGGCGGACAGAAATGGGAGGACCAGGTCCCAGTCTTCGACACCGTGCAGGACGCGGTCGACGACGCCGGCGCGAACGCGTCGCTGATCTTCGTGCCGGCGCGGTTCGCGGCCGACGCGATCCTCGAAGCCGCCGACGCCGGTATTGGCCTGATCGTGTGCATCACCGAGGGCATCCCGGCGCGCGACATGGCGAACGTCTACCCGTACGTGCGCGCGAAGAGCGCGGTGCTGATCGGCCCTAACTGTCCCGGGCTCATCTCGCCCGGCAAGTCGAACATGGGGATCATTCCCGGCGAGATCACCGGCCCCGGCCCGATCGGGCTCGTCTCGCGCTCGGGCACGCTGACCTATCAAGTGATGTACGAGATGTTCACGCGCGGTGTCGGTCAGTCGACGTGCATCGGGATCGGCGGCGACCCGATCGTCGGTTCGAACTTCATCGACATCCTCGGCCGCTTCGCCGAGGACGACGAAACGAAAGCGGTGGTTCTGATCGGAGAGATCGGCGGCGACGAAGAGGAACGCGCGGCGTCGTTCGTGAAGGAGAACCTCACGAAGCCTGTCGTCGCCTACGTCGCCGGTTTCACCGCCCCGCCGGGCAAGCGCATGGGCCACGCCGGCGCGATCGTGTCCGGATCGAAAGGCACGGCGCAGGCGAAGGCGGAGGCGTTCGAGTCGATGGACGTCCGCGTCGGACGCAACCCGACAGAGGTGGCCGAGCTCGCGATCGCGGCGATCCGCTGAATCCCGCCACAAGCCGAGCTAAATGGGGCAGATGCTCTATTGAGCTCGACGTGCGTCGAGCCTAGGTTCGTGCACAGGAACGGCGACCGTGTCGGGCGCGGCCGGACGTTCTCAGGCCGATCCGAGGACGCCCGGGGGGAGGGGGCGCACGAGCGCGGCTATATACAGCCGGGCGGCTCAGTCCGAAAGGCGACTGTAGAGGTCGCGTCCGCTGCGAAAGGGGGGTGGCGTTCTCATGAAGATGAGGCGAACATCGAAGTTGCTCTTGGTCCTGGTGTTGTGCCTGGGCATCCTGTTCATCGGTGCGGGGACGGCGCAGGCCAAAGGCGGAAGCAGCAAGGCGGTCACCGTCGTCCAAGGATCTGACTACTTCGTCGGTCCGCTTGTCTGCCACGACAATTTTATCTTCCGGGGCTCGCAGCTGATCGGCATCGAGACCGACTGTGAGCTTATCGAATTCGAATTTCCCTTTGATTAGCGGCACAAGAGCAGGGCGTTAGATCAGTTGCCGCGCACCGGCGGCCGGGCTCTTTGCATCGCTATCAAGCTCTCAGCCGTGGGATCGATGCACCAACGGAGGAGCGCTCATTCCCGGGCAGGATGTCGGGCGTGAGCGCTCTTCGTCGTGTGCGCTCCCCTCGATCGCTGAAGCCAGACCCCAACAGCTCCAAATGATGCAGATGACCTATTGAGCGGCTTGCCGCCAAGTCGTACGGTCGGTTCACAAGGACGGCGACCGTGTCGGGCGCGGCCGCCGTCCTCCGTCGGAACCGGCCGGGGGCCGGGAGGGAGGCGTTCTATGGCGAGGGAAGCCGCATTGGTAACGACCTGGTCGCAGCCCGCGCGTGGGCGGGAAGGCAAGGCGCTCGAGGCTTTCACCGACTACCTGACGTTCTGGGCTAAGCAGGCCACGGAGGGCAAGGTTTCCGAGGTCGAGCCGTACTTCACGCTCGACGGCCGCAGCGGCTTGGGCATCGTCAAGGGTCCGAGCGACGTGCTCCAGGAGATCGTCGAGTCGGAGGAGTACGAGAAGCTCATCACCAAGGCGCAGATGACGGTGGAGGACCTCCGCGTCGAGATGCACGTCACGGGCGACGAGATCCAGCGCGCCATCCGTATCTACGGCGAAGCGGCGGGGGAGCTCGGCTACCTATAGGCGTTTCGGGTTCGGGGGCGGAACCGGCCGGCCACGCCCGGCCGGTTCTGTCGTTCTAGACGGCGCGCTCGAGGACGTACGCCGCGATCAGCAGGAGGCCGGTGAACAAGTGCAGGCCGATATTCGACTGCATCGCCGCCATCAGGTCGTAAGGCAGGTCGTAGTTCTCACCGAGCTGGCGCCGGATCTTGAGAGCCATCGGCACCGTCGCGAGGGCGAGAAACGTCCAGACCGGCAATCCGCCGGCGGCCACGCCGGCGACGACGATTCCGTATGCGGCCGCGATCGACGCGGTATACGCGGCGAGGACGCGCTCCTTCGACCAGCGGACGACCAGGGTGCGCTTTCCGGCGGCCTCGTCGCCGATGCGGTCGGGGATCTCGTTCACGTACAGGACGAGGGCGATCAGGATCGCCACCGGGAGGCAGGCGTAGAACGCCTCCCACGAGAAGCGGCCGGTCAGGACGTAGTACGCGCCGAGCGTGGTGATCGGCCCGAAGCCGAGCGCCACGGCACCCTCCCCGACGCCGCGGTTCACGAGCCGCAGCGGCGGACCGGTGTACGCGAGGCTGATCGCAACCCCGACGCCGCCGATCAAGTACAGCCACCGGCCGCGGGTTTCGGCCAGGTAGACGCCGACGCCCGCGCCGATCAGGTAGAAGGCGACGGCCAGGGCGATCATCGTGCGGCGGCTCACGAGGCCGTACTGGATGACGCGGGAGCCGCCGCTGAACGGCGTCGGCGTCACGTTGGCCGCGTCGGCGCCGGAGACGTCGTCGAAGACGTCGTTCGCGACGTTGAGACCGAGGTGCAGCGCGCAGGCGCCGCCCATCGTGATGCCGAACAGCCCCCACTCGAAGTTGCCGCCGTGCACCCACGCGATCGCGGCGCCGAGCGCGACCGGCACGATCGTCGCCGTGAGGAAAGGCAGGCGCGTTGCGAGGAAGAACAGCCAGCCGGGAGCCAGCGTCGGCCGTTGCCGGGCGCGCGTGAAGTAGCTGCGGCTGCGCGGCACGCCCCGCTCGCAGTACTCGAAGAAGGGCGTGTCCACCTCGTCCCAGCCGCCGGCGCGCTCGACCGTGACCGTGACGCGTCCGGCGCGCACGTGGGCCGGGCCCCACAGGTTCACGTAGCGTCGCTCGTCGTAGCCCACGCCGGGCTGAGGGCGGATGTGGCTGAAGGTGACGTTGACCTCCTGCCCGTTCTTGGGGAGCGCTTCGCCTGCCAGTTCTCCAAGCGCCACGGTGGCGCCATCGGGGTCCGGTGTGTGGTTCGCCGCGACGCTCATCGGGTAGCCGTCCGTGTCGATCCACGTCAGGACGGCGTGCGAGTGGTTCGCCGAGCGTTCGAGCGCCTCGCGTGCGGTGAGGGTCGCCATCACATGGCCCCGACCAACTCGTAGACGCGCGGCGGAAGGTCGGTTCGCGCGCCCTCCCAGAGCCACGCGCGGACGGGAGTGACCTCGATGATCGCACGTTCGAAGAACAGCGGGATTCCGAAGCGCTTCTTCAAGTAGCTGTCGATCACGGGTTCCTTCGCGCGCCAGGCCGGCAGGAGACGTTCCCACCCGGAGTGGAGGTCATCGTCGATCACGCGGGCGTCGCCTTGGATCGTTGCGCGGTGGAACGGCTTCGCCGGGATGCCGACCGGGTCGGTGAGCGCCACGGCGACCTTTGGGTTGACCTTGATGTGATCGAGCTTCTTCGAGAAGAGGACCGACGACGTCATCGTGATCTTCTCGCCGTCGTAGAACGGGATGAGCGGGTAGGTGACCGGACGGCCCTCGGCGTCGACGACGGTCAGCTCGCACACGAGTGCCACGTCGAGCAAGGACGCGATCTCGGGCGGAAGGATCCCTGGGGTCGCCACCGTCTGCTGTCTATCGGCGATCTTGGTGTAGGTCAAACTGAAGGCATTGAGCAATGCTCTGAGCAACGCTCAACTGATGACCGTTAGGATGCGCACGTGGCGAACCGGTTGCGCGTCGGCGTGCTGCTATCGGGCAGTGGCACGAATCTTCAAGCGATCCTCGACGCCGCGGGCAGCGAGTACGAGGTTTCCGCCGTGCTGAGCGACCGCGCTGACGCGCGGGGTCTGGAGCGGGCTCGCGCCGCCGGCGTCCCCGCCGTTCATGTCGATCCCAAGGCGCACGACGGTCGCGACACGTTCAACACGGCGCTCGTCGACGCGCTTCGTGAGCACAACGTCGAGCTCGTCTGCCTCGCCGGTTTCATGCGCATCCTGGCGCCGAACTTCGTGCGGGCGTTCGAGAACCGGATCCTCAACATCCATCCCGCACTGCTCCCCGCTTTCCCGGGCGGGCGCGCGGTCGCCGACGCGCTCGCGTGGGGCGCGAAGGTGACCGGCACAACCGTGCATCTGGTCGACGAAGAGGTCGACCACGGCCCGATCGTCCTCCAGGAAGCGGTCGCCGTGGAACCCGGCGACACCGAGGAGACGCTGCACGAGCGGATCAAGGCGGTCGAGCATCGCCTCTATCCGCGGGCGATCCGGTTGTTCGCCGCGCGACGCATCAAGATCGAAGGGCGCATCGTCCACATCCTGGATTAACCTGGGCTGCGATGCCGGAGTTCATCCAGGTCCGCCGCGCCCTCGTCTCGGTGTCCAACCGCACAGGCCTCGCCGAGTTCTGCCGCGGGCTGGACGAGGCGGGCGTCCAGCTGATCGCCACGGATTCCACCGGCCGGCATCTCGCGGAGAACGGCGTCGCGTCCACGCCCGTCGCCGAGGTCACCGGGTTCCCCGAGATGCTCGACGGGCGCGTGAAGACGCTGCACCCGCGCATCCACGGGGGGATCCTCGCCAACCGGGACGAGCCCGAGCACATGCGTCAGCTCGAAGACGCCGGGATCGAGCCGATCGACCTCGTGATCGTGAACCTCTATCCGTTCCGCGAGGCCGCGCAGGCGATGAAGCCCTGGCAGGAGGTGATCGAGCAGATCGACGTGGGGGGGCCGACGCTCGTGCGCGCGGGGGCGAAGAACCTGGCCGGCGTCGGGATCGTCGTCGATCCGGCGCGCTACGAGTCGGTCCTGGCCGAGATCCGCGAGCACGGCGGCCTCAGCGCCTCGACGCGCGGAAAGCTCGCGGCCGAGGCGTTCGCGCACACCGCGGCCTACGACGCGGCGATCTCGATGTGGATGTCCCGCGAGATCACGTTCCCGGACCGCATCTCGTTCGCGCTCGAGCGCGTGATGGAGCTGCGGTACGGCGAGAATCCGCACCAGGCCGGCGCGCTCTACGCCATGGAGTACGCCGGGCCCGGCGCGCTGGCGCGCGGGAAGCAGCTGCAAGGCAAGGAGCTCTCGTTCAACAACCTGCTCGACCTCGATGCCGCGTGGATCGCGGCGAACGACTTCGCCGACCCGGCCTGCGTCATCGTGAAGCACGCGATCCCGTGCGGCGTCGCGATCGGCGACACCGATGCCCATGCCTACGAGCGCGCGCTGGACTCCGACCGCGTTTCGGCGTTCGGCGGCGTCGTCGCGTTCAACGGCGAGGTCTCGGAGGCCGCCGCGAAGGCGATGGCGGAGGTCTTCACCGAGTGCGTCGCGGCGCCGGCGTTCTCCGACGGCGCGCTGAAACTGTTCGGCGAGAAGAAGAACCTGCGCCTGCTGCAGGTCGATGGCAAGCCGCGGCCGCAGTACCACGGCCGGTGGATCACCGGCGGCATGTTGCTGCAAACGGCGGACGCGGCGTCGGAGACGCGCGACGCCTGGAAGGTCGTCACGAAGGCGCAGCCCACGGAGGAACAGTGGCGGGACCTCGCGTTCGCCTGGCGCGCGTGCAAGCACGTGCGCTCGAACGCGATCGTTTTCGCGACGGGCGCTGCGACCGTCGGGATCGGCGGCGGACAGACGAGCCGCGTCGACGCGGTGGAGATCGCCGCCAAGAAGGCGGGGGACCGCGCGAAGGGCGCCGTGATGGCGTCGGACGCGTTCTTCCCCTTCCGCGACGGGCTCGACACCGGCGCGGCGGCGGGGATCGCCGCCGTCATCCAGCCCGGCGGCTCGGTGCGCGACGACGAGGTGATCGCCGCCGCCGACGAACACGGGATCGCGATGGTCTTCACGGGGATGCGACACTTCCGGCACGGTTAGCGGGGAGAGTGATATGACGGCGCGGATCATCGACGGGAAAGCCATCGCCGCAGCGGTTCGCGCCGAGGTCGCCGAGCACGTGAAGAAGCTCCCGGCGCCGCCGGGGTTGTCGGCCGTGCTCGTCGGCGCAGATCCTGCGTCGCACGTGTACGTCGGACAGAAGCGGAAGATGGCGTCCGAGGTGGGGATCCAGTCGTTCGACAACGATCTCTCCGCCGAGATCTCGCAGCCCGAGCTCCTGGACCACGTCCGGATGCTCAACATGAACCCGGCCGTGCACGGGATCCTCGTGCAGCTTCCGCTCCCCGACCACATCGACCCCATCGCTGTGCAGGAGGCGATCGACCCGATCAAGGACGTGGACGGCCTGCATCCGGTGAACCAGGGTCTGCTGGCGCTCGGGCGACCGCGGTTCATCCCGTGCACGCCCGCTGGGGTCGTCGAGCTACTCGAGCGGTCGGACATCGAGGTCGAGGGCCGGCGGGTCGTCGTGATAGGCCGGTCGACGCTCGTCGGACGGCCGCTCTCGATCCTGATGGGGATCAAGGCGCCGGGCCTGAACGCGACGGTGACCAACTGCCATACCGGTACGAAGGACATCGCGGCGTACACGCGCGAGGCCGAGATCGTCGTGGTGGCAGCGGGACGGCGGAACACGCTGACGGCCGACATGGTGGCGCCCGGTGCGACGGTCATCGACGTCGGCACGAACCGTGACGAGAACGGGAAGCTTGTGGGCGACGTCGACTTCGCCGGCGTCAGCGAGGTCGCAGGCGCGATCACGCCGGTGCCGGGCGGCGTCGGCCCCATGACCGTCGCGATGCTGCTGATGAACACGATGCGGGCGGCCGAAGGTCTCGTGTGACGCGACGAGACAACACGAGGGCCCGCCTGACGGCGGGCCCTCGTGTTGTCTCTCCTATCTTGCTCGTCCTACGGCGTGCGCCTCCGTGTGCGCCTTCTCAGGGCGTGCCCCGCAAGCACGAGACCCCAACCCGCGTAGCTGAACTCGACAAGATCGAAGCCCGTCCTAGGCAAAGTGCGAGCCTCGGGAGTGGGCCGGGTGATCTTCGGGCCCGGAAGGACCCGTGGTCCTGGACCGGGCGGTGGCGACGGGGGAGTCGGTGGCGGTGGCGTCACGGTAGGAGGCTTCTCCGCGGGAGGCTTCTCCGCGGGGGGCTTCTCCGCGGGGGGCTTCTCCGCGTGGGGTTTCTCCTTGTGTGGACGCTTCCCGCACCAACCATTGTTGTCGTCTTCCCGGTCATCGTCGTTGCCGCACCCGTTGTTCCCGTCACGGTCGGCAGAGAAGCCGCCCGTGTGGCCAGGCTTATCGATCCCGCCGTTCCCGTTGAAATCGGGGTCGGAGGGGGCATGCCCCTGAGGAAAGCTCTGCGGAGCGGGCTCGTGGCCGTTTGACTTCCACTCGCCCGGCCCGCCGACCCGGTTCTGGCCGCGCGACGCGTTTTCCGGCGCCTGCGACTTCCCCTGACCACCTGGGCTGTGCGCCTTCTCGCTGGGCCCTGCGGACGTGTCCTTCGCTTGCCCGGGAGCACTGTCAGAGTTTCCGGCGCCGGGTTTCGCGAAAGCCGCCGAGGACGAGAGCAAGAGGAGCAGGACGACGACGAGTGATCCGAAGACGATCCGCTTCCCCACTCGGGGCTCCTTATATTGTCAAGGTCCGTTACCGGACCGAGCCTTTCGGACCCGCTCCGCTCCGCTGTCGGCGGAGTGTAGTCGTCACGTAGAGCGGTGCATAAAGTGGGAAAAATGGAGGCGAACCGGATGATGCGATTCCCCGACGGCTTCCTCTGGGGCGTTGCGACGTCCGCGCATCAAACCGAAGGGGGAAATTCCAACTCCGATTGGTGGGAACACGAACGCGCGCCGGACACGAACGCGCATGAGCCGAGCGGCATCGCGTGCGATTCGTACAACCGCTTCGCCGAGGACTGGTCGCTGGCCGCGTCGGCCGGCATGAACGCGGTGCGTTTCTCTATCGAGTGGGCGCGCATAGAACCGTCACCGGGAGAGTTCTCGACGTCCGCTCTCGATCACTACCGCGAGGTGATCGGCACGGCGCGTGATCGGGGATTGACGACGTCGGTGACTCTTCATCACTTCACCAACCCGTTGTGGTTCGCGCGCGGCGGCGGCTGGGACTCCGACGAAGCGCCGGGCGCGTTCGCGCGCTACGCGAAGACGGCGTCGGCGGCGCTCGGTGATCTTCTTCAATTCGTGAACACGATCAACGAGCCATCCGTGCTCGCCGTCGTCGGCCATGTGATGGGCTACTTCCCCCCGCGGATCCAGGACATTCCGACGTCGCACCGCGTGACCGTGAACCTGCTGCGCGCGCACGCCGCCGCAGCCGAGCAGGTCCACGCCGGGTCCGATGCGCAGACAGGGCTGGCGCTCTCGATCATGGAGTATGTCCCGATCGAGGACACCCCGGCCGGTCGACGCTCGCGCGACTTCATGCGTCACTGGTGGGCCGGCCTATGGATCGATGCGATCCGGACCGGCCGGACGAGCGGCCTCGAAGTCCCCGACGAGCAGATCTCCGGCCTCACTGCGGCCAGCGATTTCGTCGGGATCCAGTACTACACCTGCCTCATGGTGGGCACGGGAGCCGAGGGCACCGCATCGGCCCGCGTGCCGGAGCAGCCGCCGATCCCTCAGGTTCCCGACGAGGTGCGCAACGCCGAGCGTCGCACGCAGATGCACTGGGCCTGGCACCCCGAGGGACTCGGCCACGTGATCGACGAGGTCGCCGAGGCCGGCCTCCCGATGTACATCACCGAGAACGGCATCGCGACCGCCGATGATGGCGAGCGCGTCGAGTTCGTCGACCTGCATCTCCGGCAGGTACACGCGTCCATCGAGCGCGGCCGCGACGTGCGCGGGTACTTCTACTGGTCGCTTCTCGACAACTTCGAGTGGAACGAGGGCTACGGCCCTACGTTCGGCCTCATCGCGGTGGACCGGACCACGATGGAGCGCACCGCGAAGCCGAGCCTTGCGTGGTACGGAGGCATAGCGCGCACGAACGGGCTGTCTTGAACTCCTCTTCGCCACACGTCGTTGCCCCCCGGCTCTCGTGGTGAGTGTCACACCCAACACGTATCCTCCCAGCCACTTGCACAACTGAAAACGGGATGCAGTTACGGAAGTGCTCGACGGAAGGCGGGTGGGTGCTCGACGGAAGGTGGCGGATGGGATGAGCGGGCGGTATGTCAAAGCTCTCGATCCGGTGACCGTGATCGATCCGGGCCGGACCGCATGGCCTGAAACCTGGAGTACTGAAGAGGAACGCGCGATGCGATGGCCCCGCCAGGCGCTTCATTGGTACGCATCGCGTCGAACGCGAAAGCAGGCTGTCCGGATGCTATGCGCCGAGGTCGACGCGGTCATTGCCCGCTGTATCCGGAAGGAACGCATTGCGGCTGGTCTTCGTCAGACCGACCTGGCGGAAGCCATCGGGGTTTCCCCGGCGACGGTGAGTCGCCTCGAAAGTGGGAAGAGTCCGGCGACCTTCGCCGATGTCGTACGGATCGCGATCCAACTGGGCAGGCCGCTCGAGGCGTTCGTTAAGCCTCCGGGACGAGGTCCCAAGACGGGGTGGGAACGGCGCGGAACGATTCCGAAGATCCCGTACGACCTCTACGAAGCCGCCATGAACGATGAGCTCCCGGAGGAGCACCCGCTGTACGACTAGTCGTAGTCGCCGGCTTCGAGCCGTTTCAGGCGGCGTTCGCGCGTCAGTGCCGAAGCCTCCACAAGGTTGTGGAGAGCTTCCGGCTCGTGGAGGGCCTCGGCCAGGACGCCCGTCAGGTCGCGCTGCGAGATCATCCCGACGACTTTCGATCCCTCGACGATCGGGAGGTGGCGGATCCATTTCGTCGCCATGATGTTCGCCGCTTCCTTCAGCGTCGTCATCGGCCCGATCGTGATGATGTCGGTTGTCATGACGTCCTTGAGGTGCGTCTCTTTCGGGTCGAGGCCACGGGCTACCAGCTTCACGACGTCGCGCTCGGTGAAGATCCCCACCAATCGCTCGCCGTCCATGATCAGGATCGAGGAGGTCTGGGCGTGACGCATCTTGTCGCAGGCCTCGGCGATGGTGTCGTCGGCGGAGTCGGTCACCGCCGCTTTCGTCATGATCTCGGAGATCTTCATCTCTAGCCTCTCTGGTCCAGGGGCACGTACGAACGGTGGGGCGGTCCGACGTACGCGCTTTCCGGCCGGATGAGGCGGTTGTCGGCGTACTGCTCGCGGATGTGGGCGGTCCAGCCCGCCACGCGAGACGCGGCGAATATCGGTGTGAACAGATCGACGGGGATCCCCATCGCGTAATAGACGCTCGCGGCGAAGAAGTCGACGTTCGGGTACAGGCCCTTCTCTTCCTTGACGACCTGCTCCATCAGCATGCTCATCTCGTACCAGCGGAGGTCCCCGGCGATCTCGCCCATCCGCTTCGACAGGCGGCGCAGGTGCGTCGCGCGCGGGTCCTCGGTCTTGTAGACGCGGTGCCCGAAGCCCATGATCTTCTCTTTCGCTGCGAGCTTCTTCTTGATCGCGTCCTGGATCTTGTCGGGCGAGCCGACCTCGAGCAGCGTCTTCATGACGGCCTCGTTCGCGCCGCCGTGCAGCGGGCCTTTCAGCGTCGCGATCGCCGCCGTCACCGCCGAGTGGATGTCGGCGAGCGTGCTCGCGGCGACGCGCGCCGCGAACGTCGATGCGTTCATCGTGTGGTCGGCGTGCAGCACCAAACAGATGTCGAGGATCCGCGCGACTTCCTCGTCGGGCTCACGGCCCTGCAGCATCCAGAGGAGATTGGCGGCGTGCGACAGCTTCGGGTTCGGCTTGAGGACGTCTTCCTTATCCCGTAAACGATCGTAGGACGCGATCACGGTGGGGAACCGCGCGATCAGACGCATCGCCTTGCGGTAGTTGGCGTCGGCCGACTGATCCCAGCCGTCCGGGTCGTATGCGCTCATCGAGCTGACCGTCGTGCGGAGCATCGACATGGGGGAGGTCTGCTGCACCATCGTCGGCATCAAGCCCTCGACGAACGAGTCGAGCTCGCGCTCATTGGTCAGCTGCTCGGTGACCTCTTCGAGCTGGGCCTTATTCGGGAGCTCGATGTTGTGGAGGAGGTAGACGATCTCTTCGAAGGATGCGTCCACGAGCTCGTGGATGTCGTACCCGGCGTAGAAGAGGCGCCCCTGCTTGCCGTCGATGTCGGAGACGGATGTCTCTGCGGCGATGATGTCCTCGAGGCCCTTGCCCGGCATCTCGCTCCTTTCGACCGACGTCCGTGTCATCTTGCCACATCGGTCCAGGTCACAACCTTGCTCGTTTCCCGGTGAGCAAACTCGAGGGAATCCGGATTTTCAGTGTGGCCCATGGGCCTCTACCGTCGTCGCCATGAGAAACACTGGGATCTGACAGAGAGGCTCGGACAAATCGTGGCCGGTTTGCCTCTCAGAAGCAGAAGGACGAGGCCGCATCGATGCGCCGGACGGTCGCACCGGCGCCGGTCCGGCCCTCGACGTGGACGCTCGACCGCTGGTCGGGAAGCCTCAACTGTGGGCCCTCTTATTTAGGGATATGATGCAACCCTAAATAAGGAGGTTCCCGTGGCAAGGGTTATCCGCCGACGCTGGGAAAGCGCACACATTCCCGGACTTCCCCGTCGGGACCGCTTGCCCTGCGATTACCAAGCGTACTTGCCGGACCCTCTGGAAGGACGGTCGTTCCTTCTCGAGGGGAGCGTGGTCGCGGAGCTTGCCGAGGCCGAAACCGACATCATCCGGCTCAACTCGGAAGCCGCCAGCTTGGTTGAAACGGAGGCAATGGCCCGCCTCCTTCTGAGAGCCGAGTCCGTTGCGTCGTCTTGGATCGAGGGACTCGAGGTTGGAGGCCGGCGCCTGTTGCGCGCGGAAGCGGCGCGACTCCTCGGCGAGGGTACGGGCGATGTGACCGCCGAAGAAGTTCTCGGGAACATCGAGGCGATGCGATGGTCGATCGATGCGCTCGCAAAGGCCGAGCGGATCACGATCGACGGGATCCTCGAGTCGCATCGGATCCTCCTCGCCGGTACGCGGTTGGCCAACCACGCCGGCAGACTGCGAACGGAGCAGAACTGGATCGGAGGTAGCGAATACAACCCGTGCAGCGCCGCATTCGTTCCGCCCCCGCCCGATCTCGTTCGTCCGTTGATGGAGGATCTCTGCGGTTTCTGTAACGTGGACAATCTCCCGGCCGTAGCCCAGGCCGCTCTTGCCCACGCGCAGTTCGAGACCATTCATCCGTTCGCGGATGGGAATGGCAGAACCGGGCGCACGTTGATCCACGTGATCCTCCGGCGTCGAAAGATCGCCTCGCGCGCCTTGCCCCCGGTCTCGCTGGTTCTGGCGACCTGGGCGAGAGGCTACGTGCAGGGACTGACGGACACGCGTTACCGAGGTTCGTCCACGTCCGCGCCGGCTCGCGAGGGCGTGAACAAGTGGATCGCCTTCTTCGCGTCCGCCTGTCGTCGCGCAGTGAGCGATGCCGTTGATTTCGAAGAGCGAATCCGTGAGATCCAGATCCGCTGGCGCGAGCGGCTGGGGCGCGTCCGGAAGTCGTCGAGCGTCGAACTTCTCCTTGAACGGTTGCCGGGTGCGCCGATCCTGAACGTAAAGACCGCCGCCGAATTGATCGACAGAAGCTTTCCTCAGGCGAACGAGGCCATCGCGCGATTGGAGCGCGCGGGAATCCTCCGAAGGACGACGGTGGGGAAGAGGAACCGCGCTTTCGAGGCTCGAGATATCCTCGACGCCTTCACTGATCTCGAACGCCAGCTGGCCAGTCCCGGCGGGAACACGAGAACGTCGCGCCCCAGTCGCCGCGCGCCCGCGCCGAGACGCTCGTAAGCCGCGACCCTCTGCTTTGTTCCGTTCCTGGGCGAGGCCGATAATGGCCGTCCGCGAACACGGGAGCAGACCATGGCCTACAAGGTGACCTTCATCCCCGGCGACGGCGTCGGGCCCGAGCTGTCCGAAGCGTCCCGCCGCGTCCTCGAGGCGACCGGCGTCACGTTCGACTGGGACGTCCAGGACGCCGGCGTCGACGTCATGGACAAGTACGGGACGCCGCTGCCGGACCACGTCCTCGAGTCGATCCGCGCCAACAAGGTCGCGATCAAGGGGCCCATCACGACGCCGGTCGGGACCGGCTTCCGCAGCGTCAACGTCGCGCTTCGCAAGGAGCTCGACCTCTACTGCTGCCTCCGGCCGTGCAAGTACTACGAGGGCATCCCCGGCGCGGTCGAGGGCGTCGACATCGTCATCTGCCGCGAGAACCACGAGGACCTCTACGCGGGCATCGAGTTCGAGGAGGGCACGGCCGACGCGGAGAAGGTCATCGACTTCCTGAACGGCATCCAGCCGAAGCAGATCCGCGCCGACTCGGGGATCTCGATCAGGCCGATCTCGATCTTCGGCACAACGCGCATCGCGAAGTTCGCGATGGAGTACGCGCGCAAGTACAAGCGCGCCAAGGTCACAGCCGTCCACAAGTCCAACATCATGAAGTTCTCCGACGGTCTGTTCCTGC
>JBIOTQ010000111.1:0-4246 GCA_044866075.1 Actinomycetota bacterium
ACCGAATCGCCTGAACCGTCCCGCAGGGGCGGTGGTAGCATCTGGCCCGTTCCGGGGGTGTAGCTCAGTTGGTAGAGCGCTGCGTTCGCAACGCAGAGGTCGACGGTTCGAATCCGTTCACCTCCACGAATTGAGGTCTTACTCAAAACGGCATCTGACCCGCTCAAACGAACGCCGCGACGCGCGGCCGGGTTCCGTGTCGTCGGATGGACCAGCCGGAACGGCATTTGAGTCCGTTCGAGGGGAGCCCGGGCGTCAAGAGCAGACTGCGCGCATGAAGCGCCCGACACGAATCGCAACAAACTCAGGGACTCGTGCATCGCCTATCAAGCTCACGGCCAAGGGCCCGTCGATCTCCTTTACGTGTTTGGGGCTCCCGAGGAGCGACGAGAGCGACCGCGGCTCGTGCGCGACGAGTGCGAAGTTCTCGGCCGCCACCAGAACGAGCGGACACATAGCGTGAATACCTTAAGAAGGCCTAAAGGGTTCCCGCTTATCGCCCGATTTGAGGGATATGGCGAACGGTGAACCAGGATTCAGCGTCGGCGAGTTGCGGGGCGGCAGCATCGTGCTCGACCTCATCGAGGGCTCGATCGGCGCCTTCATTTGGCGGGGGGATCCACGAACGCTTTCGATCACGTTCGTTTCCAGGGGTGTCGTCGATCTCCTCGGGTACCCCGTTCTGCGCTGGCTCGGCGGACCTGAACGGTGGGGCCGGCTGATCGATGCCGAAGATCGCGACCGCGTGGTCGACTGTCTCCGCGCCACGGCGATCGATGGCTGTGATCGGGACATCGAATTCAACGCTCGACGCGCGGACGACGAAACACGAACGCTACGTCACGCGGTTCGACTGATCGCGGATGCCGCCGGAAGAACCGAGCTGTGGGGCTTCACGACCGACGTCACCGACGAGAGGCGGGTCCGCGAAACCCTCGAGATGACGCAGGAACGGTACAAACGAGCGCGCGGCAAGGCGCGAGAGTTCCGACACAAGGCCCTCCACGACGCACTGACCGGGCTTCCGAACCGGATGCTCTTCGACGACCGCCTTCGGACATCGCTGCGGGTGGCGCAGCGTTCCGGCGATCCGTGCAGCGTTCTATTGATGGATCTCGACGGGTTCAAAGACGTTAACGACACGTATGGCCATCAGGTAGGCGACCTCGTTCTTCGCGACGTCGCATTGCGTTTTCGGATGGCGCTGCGGGCGCAAGATACCGCCGCGCGTTTAGGCGGTGACGAGTTCGCAGCGGTCCTTCCGAACACGGATCTCAGTGGCGCGACCCGGGTAGCGAAACGGATCCTTCGAGCGTTCGAATCGTGGGCCCTGCTCGACGATCATCCGTGCGAGGTCGGCGCGAGTATCGGCGTCGCCGTCTTCCCCGAGGATGGGAGCGAGGCCGAGGACCTTCTCGATTCTGCCGATCGTGCCATGTATTGGGCGAAGGAGACGCGCGCAGGCTTCGCCATCCGGCGTCCCGACGATGCGCGACGGCCCTCGTAGGCGGTAGAAATCGTTCCGTGAAGGCCACCAATCTCGCCGGCCTCTACGATCTGCCCCTCATCGATTGGGGGCTGATCACCGATCGCCTCGAGAAGGGCGTGACACAGGCGCCCGGCACCGGCCGTCCCGATCGTCACACGTGCTGGCTCGCGACGATCGATCCCGACGGTGCTCCGCACGTAACCGGTGTCGGGGGGCTGTGGGCGCACGACGCGTTCTGGTTCGAGACCGGCGAGAGCAGTCGCAAGGCCGCAACCTCTCCCGGGATCCACGGTGCACGCTGAGCGTCGCGACGAATGAGTTCGATCTTGTGATCGAGGGGAGGCGCGTCGCATACGGGAGAAGCCGATCGTCGCCGAGATGGCCCGGCGGTGGGCGGCGAGGGGTGGCCGGCCCGCGTGGACGAGACAGACGGGCGAGGCGATCACGGCCGAGTACAGCGCGCCGTCCGCCGGCCCGCCGCCGTGGCACGTCTATCGACTGACACCTCGAACTGCAACGGCCTTGCTCGTCACCGAGCCCGGGCGGCGCGACGCGCTGGGTGTTCTGAGTTCGCGGACGCGCTTCCGGCCGAGATCGTCGAGGAGTACGCGCAAGCACTGAGCGACGCGCTCTACGCCGGAGAGCCGGCGTCGACGGCCGACGCGATCGTGCGCGACGTTCCGCTGCGCACGACCGGACTGCTCGCGGCCTGGAAAGGGGGCCTGTCCGAGTATCCACCGGACGACATGGAATGGAAACCCATCAAGCTCGGCAAGCCGCGCGTCACAGGTGGATACCCCGGAATATTCGGGACTGCTCACGGTCGAGGTCCCCATCGAGGAGGGAACGGTCGACAACCACTGGCGGGCCATCTTCGCGTGGCCGGCTGGGTACTCGAAGAGCGTGAGCAAGCATTCGCCCGAAACTGCGTTCCCGCTCCATCCACTTGAGACCACCCGATGAGGAAGTGACCGAGTACGTCACCGATCTTCGCGAACGCGTCCGACTCGCGAACGAGCAGTACGAGAAGGAAGTACTGCCGACGCAGCAGGCAGCCAAGGACGAGGCTCGCCGCCACGCTGACGCGGATCAGCAGGCGGTGGATGAGGCCCAGCGCCGGCTCAACGAACTCGATTCGTGACGACCGCGGTCGGCATCAAGTCCGCGGGAAGTCCGCAAGAGGATGAGAGTGCCAGAGAATGCCAGAGAGGTATCGTGAGCCACAGAGAGCCAGGTCAGACCGCACGTTGAGATAGGTTCCCTGGTGGTTCACGGTACCCGCGGGCTGCGTTCGCAAGGCAGAGGTCGACGGTTCGAATCCGTTCACCTCCACCGTCGTGGTCTTGCGGAACCGAGGCCCGGTAACGACGTGCGAGTCCAGAGTCCCCTTTTAGTGGCGCAGTCGCAGCCAATCGTCGCGTGAGATGACGTATAGCAGCCCTTTCAGCTCTCCCCGACGCTCGTTGGGAGGAATGGTGACCTCCCGCAGAAGCCGCATCCCGAGCCGTTCGGCCACGCGCGCCGAAGGTGTGTTGTCCGCCTGTGGGATCGAATACACCCGTTTGAGACCCAGGCTGGTGAAGCCCTCGTCGAGCGCGGCGGTTGCGCTTTCCCGCGCGTAACCTTGACCCCAAGCGATCGGCGCGAAGCGCCAGCCGACCTCCACTGCTGGGAGGATCTTCGGAAGGAACGTCGGCACCGAGAGCCCAACGAAGCCGATGATTTTTCCGTCGGAGAGTTGGCGTGCACACCAACAGCCGAAGCTGTGCTCGGCCCAGTGTTGGACCTGACCCTCGAGGAACTGCGCTGTTTCGGCACGCGACAGGCCGCGCCCATACGGGAATTGCCAGACTTCCGGGAGCGAGAAGACATCGGCGAGTTCATCGAGGTCGCTGTGCTGGAAACGCCGTAGGTCAAGCCGCGCCGTGACAACCTCGCGCAGGGGCCCTGTGATCGGAGTCACATCACCCGCTGGCGGCACGCGCTCATTCTGTCAGAAGACTCCATGGATCGGATGTGACCGTTGACGCTTCCGCCCTTGATCGGACTGTGTTGTCGGATACCCGTGGTTCCGGAGACGTGCCTCGTGCGCGGTTCAGGGCGAGTCGGATCGTACTTCCGACATTGTGGGCCGATGTGGTTCGATACGTCTCTCCGGGCATTCTTCGCTCGAATGGGGATCAGGGAGGGCTGAGGAGATGCTGATGCGAGTTGCCGTCTTCCCACCAAACGAAAAGGTGGCGGAGGTACCAGAAGATGTTGTTCGCGAACGTCTCCTCGGTTCGCTCAAGGCCATTCCAGGATTCGAGGCAGCTTTCTTCTGCTTGGACCGCGAGTCCGGCAAGGGTCTGTCTGTGACGTTGTGGGCGACCGATGAGGCCCTTCGAGCAAGCGAACTCGCTATGGGGACGCTTGCTGTAGTTGGTGGACCGGTACGGATCCCGAACCCAACCTCTGTGGAGACCTTTGAAGTCGTCTACACGGCCTAGGGAGGATCCGCATTTCGTTATTCACCGTTAAGCAGCGGGATGCCCTCCGCGATCGTGTCCTAAGCGTCGCGGAGGAGGATGCGCGCGTCGTTGCCGCAGCGGTCGTGGGCTCCCTCGCGGTCGATGGCGGCGACCGTTTCTCCGACGTGGACCTCACGTTCGGCATCGCCGACGAGATTCACGTTGCCGACGTGCTCAAGGACTGGACGCGCGCGCTCATCGACGAACTCGACGCGGTGCAGCTTGCCGATCTCGAACGCGGACCGAC
>JBIOTQ010000112.1:0-31862 GCA_044866075.1 Actinomycetota bacterium
CTCTACGCTGCCGATGACCCGACGAGTACCGGCCAGGCCGCGAACTTCCGCGGAGCGGCCGAACACATCGGCCTCACGGTCGCCGGGTACCGGACCTGGGATCCCAACGCGAAGAGCTACACGGACCTATGGCAACGCGTCCGGGCGAGCGGCGCGGACGGCGCCGTGCTCGCGGGCTTGATCGAACAGAACGGAGCCAAGCTCATCCGCGACAAGGTTGCCGTCCTCGGCGCGAACAGCAAGGTCAAGCTCTTCGCCTTCGATGGCTTCGCGCAGCAGTCGACCATCGACGGCGCGGGCCCCGCCGCGGTCGGGATGTTCGCGAGTATCCCGGGGCAGTCGACGGAAGACCTGGCGCCGCCCGGCCGCGACTTCGCGGCCGAGCTTGCCGCCTCGCTGAAAAAGTCGTCGGTCGAGGTCTTCGCTCCCTACGGAGGTGAGGCCGCTCAGGTTCTCCTCGCCGCGATCGCGAAGGCGGGAACCGATCGCGCGAAGATCATCGAAGCGCTGTTCGCGACCGTCCGGACGAACGGGATCCTCGGCAGCTACCGGTTCGAATCGAGCGGCGATCCGAGCGCGGGACCGGTCACGGTCTTCCGGGCCTCCAGGACGTTCAAGAGCGTCATGCTCGTGGCGCCGAGCCTGGCGTCGGTCGCCGCGGCGCGAGCCGGAAGCTGACGGAGACTCGTCAGCGGTCGGTTCGACGTCTTCCTGCCGGCTGACCGCTCAGCGCGCGCGACCCGCGGCGCGTGCGCGTCGGCGCGGGTTCGGTCTCATTGGGAAATCGCGAGATGAGCTCATCCTCGAGTTCCAGCATCCGCCTCGTGTGGGTCCCGATCGCGTGCGCGCTGCCCTGCATGATCGTTTCCTCACGCGTGCGCCACAGATGTCGCAGCTCGCGCTTCAGCGCGCCGTCGGAGAGATCATGCGGCGCGACGCCCAGCTTCGCTTTTGCCATCGGCTCAACTCCCGCGACGTATGCCGACCCGATCCTACCGCCCGAAACGCGGCGCTCAAGCAACTCCCGTCAGGGCTTACCGCGGTTCATGCTTGCAAGGAGGATCTGGCTCACGAGGTAGCGGCTGACGCCGAGCCTCTCGGCGATATCGTCGGGCCTCATGCCCCGTTCCCGGTAGATCAGAGCCAGGTCTTGTTGTGCCTTCGTCCACGTTCGCGGTTTCGGTCGGGCCTCTGTCACCGGCGCCTGGGTGCGATCGGGCTTCGCGCGCTTGCGGCGTCGCCGTGCGGTCGATGGGACGCCGGGGACTTTCTTGTAGCGGCCGTCCTCCGCTTCGCGGCGCGTGCGTTCCGTGAGCGCGACGTATTGCTCGGCGGCTTTGTTCACGCCGACGGCGACGATCTCGAGCGGCTTCGCGTTCGCCTCGCGGCACTCCCGCCGGGTGCAGTAGTCGTAGCGCTCGGCGCGCTCCGGGTGGAGCGGCTCGCCGCAGGTGACACAGCTGGCCATGGGTCTTCTCTCGTTTGGCTCGGGGGCGTCAGATCAGACGCCCCATCAACAACGCAGCGCTCGACGTGCCTATTCCGGACGCCGCGTGCCGCTGGGTGACGGCCGAGCCTAGCCCTCGTGGGTCCGTTGGTCTTCGAGACAGAACCGGGCGGCGGGATAGGCGTCCAGTCGGTCCGCCGAGATCGGCAAACCGCATGTCTCGCAGACGCCGTACGAGCCCTTTTCCAGCATCCGCAGTGCCCGATCGACATCCTCGAGGCTCGCCTCGATCGACCCGCGGTTCGACGAACTTCTTGCGCTCGAAGGGTTTCGCACGGACCGTTGCAAGAGGTCGCTCCGTAATTCTTCCAGACGCGCGCGAACTACCTCGTCATCCACGTCGCGCATCACCCCTTCATCTCTTGGAGGATGGTCAGCAGATCCTCGGCGTGCTCTTCCTCCACGGCCAGGATCGTTTCGATCGTTCTCCTCGTCGTCGGGTCCTTGTCGCCGAGCCAGCGGACGATCTCCTGGTAGGACGCGATCGCGACGCGCTCGGCGACGAGATCCTCTTTGACCATCTCGAGCAGGTCGTTCGATGCGTCGTACTCGGAGTGGGAGCGCGTCGCGAGTCCCTCCGGCGAGAAGTCGGGCTCCCCGCCCAGTTGCACGATCCGAGCCGCCACCATGTCCGCGTGTTGCTGCTCCTCGTTCGCGTGTTGCAGGAACTCCTGCGCGACCGGGCCGGCGTTGATCCCCTGCGCAGTGAAGTAGTGACGCTTGTAGCGGAGGACGCAGACGAGCTCCGTGGCCAGCACGCCGTTCAGCACGGAGATGACGCGCTCGCGGTCCGCGCCGTACGCGTCGGTGATCGCGCCCTGCTCGATGTTTTCCCGGGCATGCTTCCGCAAGGCCTCTACGTCGGATAGGAACTCAGCCATCGGAGACTCCTTCCTCGTTACTCATCGCGACTTCGACGAGACACTATCCAGCCGTTAGATCAAGCGCCACGTTCGGACGTGAGGAAGTACGTGTGCATGCAACCCTTGCCCTTGACGTCGATCTCACCGCGATCCTCGAAGGTGAATGCATCCGCGAGGCGGTCGCGAGCCCGTTCCGTTACGTGGATCGCGCCGGGCCGTCCGTGCGATTCCATCCTGCTCGCCGTGTTCACGGTGTCTCCCCAGAGATCGTAGATGAACTTGCTGCGGCCGATGACCCCGGCGACGACGGGGCCGATGTCCATCCCGATCCGGATGGCGATGGCGGAGGTTCGTCCGCGCTTCTCGATCTCGTCCCGCATCGCCAAGGCCATGCGCGCCAGGTTCTCCGCGTGGAAAGCGTCGGGCTCGAGCAGCCCGGACGCGACCATGTAGGCATCGCCGATGGTCTTGATCTTCTCGAGCCGGAACTTCGCTGCCAATTCGTCGAACGTCGAGAAGATGTCGTCGAGCAAGCGCACGACGTCGTCCGGCGTCATCGAGTCGGCCATCGGTGTGAATCCGGCGATGTCTGCGAAGAGGACACCGACCTCGGCCGCGCCGTCCGCGATGAGACCCTCTCCGGCCTTCAGGCGTTCGGCGATGCGGTGGGGGAGGACGTTGAGGAGGAGTCGTTCCGAGCGCTCCTGCTCGACGGCCAGGGCGGCCGCGTATCGCTCGCGCTCGTGCACGAAGTATTGCAGCAACACATAGGTCGTTCCGGTCACGCCCAACACATTGAGAACGAAGAACAAGATGACGATCCAGTCCGGGATGAGGGGTGCCTTGCTGGCGAGGAGCGGATCGAGTGCGCCGGCCAGACCGACGGTCAGCACGAACGCGGCGAACCAAGGGACGGCCTCGCGGCGCCCGATGAAGAGGAGCGCTCCGATGGGCGCCGTGAACGCCCACAGGATCACGCCGCTCGAGGCCAGGAAGCCGCCGAGGCTCAACTGGAGGAGGAACGGCAGCAAGAGACTCAACCCCAGCTCGCACAGCCGGAAGAAGCGATACCTCTTCGTCCGCGCGAAGACGGCGAGGTTGATGATCGAGACGACCTGGTACGCGAAGGGGATGGCCGCCGCGACGTGAAGTCCAAGCACCCAATACGTGACCACCCACACGACGGCGAGTCCGGTGATCAGGCCCGCGGACAGGACGAGGATCTCCTTGCGGAGCGCCTCGTCCGGTGTGTCCGTCGGGAGGGATCCGATCTTGGCGAAGTGCGCGAGCGCGCCCAAACGACGTGACATCGTGCCGGACTGAACCATGGCTCCGCCTTCGCGCGCTTTCCTTGCTCAGGATATTCCGGGGACGGCCACCCGGAGAATTGACCGGACCGTCACGCCCCCGTCTCCGGGCCGAAACAAATCTGCCCTAACGTTGCGTTTGGAAGGAGTAGCATTTCAACCAAGGAAGGGAGCAGCCAGATGCTTGCGTCCCCGCCGAGATACGCCGACGAGGTCGTCCTCCACCCGCGGCTCTACATCGAGCGCGTGGCCTTCGTCGCAACGCCCAACGCTGAAGCGGCTTTCGATCTCTTCCTCGCGCTTCGCGCCGAGGGCGCGACCGACTCCCCGCGCTATCGCTTCCCGACGGCGACAGGCGAGCTGGTCCTCGTCGGCCCGGCCCGCACGCCGGTGCCGCCCAGGCCCAGCGCCATCTTCCCCGTGCGCGTCGTGGACGGATGGATCGCCTCGCGGTCGGGCGTGTACAAGACGCGCGTGGAGCTCGAGCTTCTTCGCTGGTCCGACAGGGCAACGGCGTTAGGCCTGCGGCCGCTCGGCCACCGGCATCATGCCCTCGGCTACGGCCCGTACCTCCGGATCGGGGGTCAGGTGATGACGAGCCTTCGCAACGAGATCGAAGCGTGGGCGAGGGCCGGAGCCGGCGCCCGCTCGACCTAAGCGACGCGTGTCGGTCGCCGTCGTCACGAACGAGTGTCAGCGCGGCGCGATCGGCGACCATGCCCTCTGGCCTGCGTTGGTCGACTCCGCACGACCGATGATCCCGACGCTGGCGCGCCTGCTGAACGCGGCGCGCGAACGGAACATCCCAGTCGTGCATTGCGTCGCGATCCGTCGCGGGGACTTGCGCGGCGCGAACACCAACGCGCCACTCTTCGGTGTGGCCAACCGCTCCGGGGGTCTGCGCGCGGGGACGCCGTCCGTCGACGTCTTGCCCGAGCTCGGCCGGGCGCCATCCGACCTGGTGTTCCCGAAGACACACGGCGTCGCGTCGCTCGGATCGACGGGCGTGGACGCGGCGTTGCGGAACCTCGCCGTCGAGGAGATCGTCCTCACCGGCGTGTCCGTGAACGTCGCCATACAAGCGCTCGCGTTCGAGGCCGTGAACCGGAGCTACCGCGTGACGATCCCGCGCGACGCCGTCGCGGGGGTTCCACCGTCCTACGCCGGCGCCGTCTTGGAGAATACGCTGTCGCTCATTGCGACCCTCACGACCGTCGATGAGTTGATCGGCCGGTGGTCGTCCTCGATCTGACACGCGGCACGACCTCGGGTTTTGCGCCACCCCGCGCGCGCCCGATAGATAAACGCCTCGTGCGCAGCGGGAGGCTCGGCCGAACCGCGAGGCGCGTGACCGCGGGGGCCGTTGCGTTCGTCTTGCTATCGAGCGCTGCCGCGGCAGCTCCCTCCGATACCAAAGAGAAGATCGCGCACGCCAAGCGCCGCCTCGCCCAGCTGCAAGCATCGATCTCGACCCAACAGCAACGCGTGCACTCCATCCAGGAGTCGATGAGAACGCTCGCGGGAAGCGTTGCGACCCACCGACGGGGGTACGAGCAGATCCGCAGCGCACTTACCACGACCAAAGCGCGGATCGCGGACAACGAAACACGCTACCGCTCGCTGCGTGGCCTCATCGACCTGGCCGCCGCCGACGCGTACACGCGGGGGCAGACGTACATGATCGAGGCCGTCCTCGACGCGGAGTCGTTGTCCGACGCCGCCGACGTCATGACGTACACGCGTGAGATCACCCGGCGGAACCTGGAGCTGATCGACCAAGCCCGCAGCGTTGCGGCCGAGCTCGCGAGGCAGCGACGGCGCGAGACGGACCTTCTGACGCAGAGCCGCGCCGCCCTCAGGCGTTTGTCCGAGGAGCAGGCCGTGCTCGTGAAGACCTTCGCCGACAGCCAGCAACGGCTGGCCGAGCTGGCGCGGACGCGCGCCCAACTCGGTGCGCTCCTCCTGCGCTTGCGCACGCAGCTGCGGGCCGAGGAGCTGGCCGCGGCCCTGGCGGCGGCCAACGCAGGGACACCGATCTCGTTCGGGCGGTGGGCCGAGGCCTTCCTGTCGTACGTTCATGCTCCGGTCGCGCGGAACAACCTCGTCGTGATCGTCGCGTGGCAGACGGCCGAGTACACCGAGGCCCGGTGGAACCCGCTCGCGACCACCTATCGGATGCCCGGCTCGACGACGTTCAACTCGAGCCGCGTGCAGAACTACGTCTCGCTCAAGCAAGGTCTCGACGCGACCACGCGCACCCTTCGCCGCGCGGGGTACGGCTACGAGGCCATCCTGGCCGACCTGGCGCGCGACGCCGACCCGATGACCACGGCGCGTGCGATCAACGAATCGCGATGGTGCCGGGGATGCGCGGACGGCGAGTATGTGATCGGCCTCATCGACGCCGTGGAGAAGTACTACGACGAGTACGCCTCCAAGCGCGCCTAGACGCCGCTAGAAGGCATCCGCGAAGTCCCACGCTCGCAGCTCGCCGGGTTCGAGCCGCAGGGTGACGACGCGGTCGTTCGGGTCGGACGCGTATTCGTCCGCAGCGTCTTTCCCGATGTAGCGCACGGCGATGCGCTTCTGGATCGCCTGGGCGTCCTCCTCGACGAGCCGCGCTTTCCCGCGCAGCTCCACACCGCGGTACGGCGGGTCGCTTTCGTAGACGGCGATCGACGCGCGCGGGTCGATGAGGACGTGCCGGGCCTTGACGTCGTCCGGTTCGATGGTCACATTGAACCCGCCGTCGTGCCACTCGTGCCAGACGGGGGAGAGAAGGACGCTCCCGTCTCGCCTGTACGTGGCGAGCGTCGCGACGATCGGAAGCGAGACCAGATCGCCGAGCGGCTCGACGTCGGTGTACTTCCGCATGCAGCGGACTCTATCCGGTCCTACCCCGTCATGAGGCCCGGCGACGGTAGTCGTAATCGGCCGCTCCGTCTTCGCCGACGGAGACGTCGCCTCGGTAGCCGGGCTGGCCGGGGCCGCTCGCGCCCGGCCCCATCCGGTTGCGGCGCGCCAGCGGACTGCGGTCGAGCAACAGCAACGCGGGTACGCCGACGGCGATCAGAGCGACGACGATGATGCCGAGCAGCGGCGCCAGGAAGAGGAGCATCGAAAGAGCGACGACGACTGCGGCGGCGACGAGCAGAGTGCGTTCCGACATCGACCATCCTCCCGTCTCGGGGTCTCTCCACCATTACCCCAGCGTGCGTCCCAAGGAACCGCCGGCCACCAGACCAAGCAACCGTTTTCCCAGGTGCTTGCCCGGGTACATCGCTAAACGTCGTTTGGAGTTGACGAATCGTGTCGCGATGTCCCATGTGCGGGTCTTTGAAGGTGACGCTGGTGCTGTCCGACGATCCGCGCGCAGAGTGCGAGCGCTGTCACGCGACGTGGATCCAGGACGGCGCCTCGCAACGCGAGGTGCGGAAACCCCCGGAGCGGGCGGGAGGGGAGAAAGGCTTCGATTCCCCCCACCCACCCCAACGCGACGAAACGTGAGGTGCTGAGATGCCACGATCGATCTGGAGCGGAGCGATCTCGTTCGGTCTCGTCAGCGTCCCGATAAAGCTCTACAGCGCGATCTCTCAGAAAGACGTCTCGTTCCATCAGATCGACAAGTCGTCGGGCGCGCGCATCCGCTACAAGCGCGTCTCCGAGAAGACGGGACGCGAGATCCCGTACGAAAGGATCGCCAAGGGCTACGAGGTCGACAAGGACGAGTATGTCGTCATCGATCCGAAGGAGCTCGAGAAGTTCACGCCCGACGCCACGCGCCGCATCGACATCGAGGACTTCGTCGATCTTGAAGAGATCGATCCGATCTATTTCGAGCACCCGTACTTCCTGGCGCCCGACAAGGGGGGCGACAAGGCGTACGTGCTGCTGCGCAAGGCGATGGAGAAGTCCGGCAAGATCGGCATCGGCAAGGTCGTGATCCGCAATAAGGAGTACCTGGCCGCGATCCGTCCCTACGGGGACAAGGCCCTGGCGCTCGAGACGATGCTCTTCCCCGACGAGGTCAACGACGTCGAGGACATCCCCGGAGTGCCCGACGGCCGCGCGAAGGTCACCGACAAAGAGTTGCGTATGGCGAACCAGCTGATCGATTCGCTGAGCGGCGAGTTCGACCCCGAGAAGTACCGCGACGAGTATCGCGAACGCGTCATGGACTTCATCAAGAAGAAGTCCAAGGGCGGCACGATGACGATCGAGGAAGAGGAGCCCGAACGCCCGGCCGTCATCGACTTGATGGACGCGCTGCGCGCCTCCGTCGAGGAATCGGGCAAGGGCGGACGCCGGAAGCGTGCGGCGTCGAGCGGACGTCGCACGTCCAGCGGCCGGCGTAAGACCGCGACGAAGCAGAGGCGGCGCTCGGCGTGAGCGCACGCGACGTGGCGCCGGCCCTTCGCTTGCCGGAGGGCGGACGCCGCCGTGCCGATCCCTTCGAGGGCCTGACCGTCGACGAGCCGACCTTCCTCGGCGTCCTCGATGAGGTGCTGGACGCATTGAACGACGACGGTGTGGCGTACGCGATGATCGGCGGGCTGGCGTCGACGATCCTCGGTCGAACGCGCTGGACGCACGACCTCGACGTCTACCTGCGCGACCAGCACGACGCGGCGCGCGCGATGCAAGCGCTCGCGCGCGCCGGGTTCCGCACCGAGCGGACCGACGATCATTGGCTCTACAAGGCCATCAAGCGCGGTGTCCTCGTGGACCTCATCTTCAAGGCGAAGGGCGATGTCTACTTCGACGACGAGGTGCGAGCCCGCGTGCGCGTCGAGGACTTCAAAGGCCGCATGGTTCCGGTCGTTCCACCCGAAGACCTGATCATGATCAAGACGATCATCCACGACGAAGCCACGCCGCGGCACTGGTACGACGCGTTGGGTGTCATCGCGCACTCCGAGATCGATTGGGACTATCTGCTGCACCGCTCGGTGCACGGCCCACGTCGCCTACTGAGTCTTCTCGTGTACGCGCAGACGACGGATCTCGTCGTCCCCGACCGCGTCATACAGGCGCTGTTCTCAAAGATCTACGATGTCTGACACAGCCGATCGCTACACCGAAGCGCATCTCGTCGACGCGCTGGCGATGGACCCGCGGTTCGGTGAGCTCGGCGCGACCATCCGGATCGACGGCGTCGTGCTCATCATCGAGGGGATCGTGCCGACCGAGGAACGCCGGGCGGCGGCCGCGGTGATCCTGAAGGAACTCGTCCCCGACGCGCAGATCGACAACCGCATCGTGGTCGAGCATCCGACCGCGCCCGACGGCGAGCCGGAGCTCATCTCGTGATCCGCGTCGCGGCCGTCGCGGACATCCACGTCGGAACCGACTCCCCGGGGACGTTGAAGCCTGCCCTGGTGGGTATCGAGGACAAGGCCGACGTCCTGTTGATCGCCGGCGACCTGACCCGTGTCGGCGCGCCCGACGAGGCCAAGGTCCTCGCGGACGAGCTGCGCGACACGGTGGTTCCGATCATCGCGGTCCTCGGCAACCACGACCACCACGCTGGCCGTGATCGGGAGGTGACGTCGATCATCACGGACGCGGGCGTGACGATGCTGGAGGGAAACGCGACGGTCGTGCCGGTGAACGGCTCGCGGCTCGGCGTCGCCGGCGTGAAGGGTTTCGGCGGCGGCTTCGCCGGAGCGTGCGCGACCGCGTTCGGGGAGCCGGAGATGAAGGTGTTCGTCGAGCACACGCGGCGGACGGCCGACCAGCTCGAGCGCGCGCTCGCTTCGCTCGAGACCGACGCCCGCGTTGCGCTCGTCCACTACGCGCCCGTCCCCGACACGCTCGAAGGCGAGCGGCTCGAGATCTACCCGTTCCTGGGCTCTTACCTCCTCGGGGAAGCGATCGATCGCGGCGGCGCCGACCTGGCGGTGCACGGCCACGCCCACGCGGGCACCGAGAAGGGCGCAACGGAGGCGGGCGTGCCCGTCCGCAACGTCGCGATGCCGGTGATCGGCGACGCGTACCGCGTGTACTGCCTCGCCGGCACCGGCGAATGCGCCGACACCGATCAGGCGGTCGCGTCGCGCTAAGAGCCGCTCGTTTCGCGAATGCGCGCCTCGGGTATGCCAGCCGAGAGAGAGGCAGGAGGTGCACGATGCAACATCGCTACGAAGGCGTGGACGCGTCCGAGCTCAAGGATCAGGATCTGCGCAAGGAGCTCCGCTCCCTCCATCGCACGCGTGAAGACACGTTCCTGAACGGAAGCAAGCAATCGCTCGAGGAGCACACGGAGCGCATGATGGACTTGGAACGAGAGTTCCTTCGCCGGTTCCCCAAAGAGGCGCAGCCGGCCGCTCAGCGCACGCGCGTCGGCGCACGGACCGGCCGGGCGCCATCCGGGACGAAACGGAAGCCGCAGCGCTCCACCACGCGAAGCTGACCAAGCGCAGATCCGCGATGTCCGCTGCTGAGGGCAGCCGGACGTTGCCCCTATTGACAACGTTCGCACGGAGGCGGCACGCTCAAGTCACGTGGTCGCCGACCGTTCGGGGGCTTCGCGCACGACGTCTCGCGGGACCACCAAGAGCGACGATGCGCACCTCCTCGCCGAACGTGCACCCGGGCTGCTCGCTCGCCTGCAGGTGCTGACAGGCGTGCTCGCGGGAGCACTCAGCGAAGGCGACGTCGCCCGC
The DNA here is from genome assembly GCA_044866075.1 of Actinomycetota bacterium. Classification (GTDB taxonomy): domain Bacteria; phylum Actinomycetota; class AC-67; order AC-67; family AC-67; genus JBASRP01. The sequence goes on from JBIOTQ010000112.1 coordinate 10,343, forward strand.
GTCCTCGTCGATCATGGGGTGGAAGCACTCGGCGCTACGGCTGGGCTGGTGGCGATCGACGACGGCCGCGGATCACTGAGGATCGCCGCCTCGCGCGGCTACCCCGACGAGATGATCGACCGGTGGCGCGAGATCCCCGGCGACGCGCCGATCCCCATCGCCGACAGCATCAGAGCGCGCCGCCCCGTCTTCATCCTGTCGCTCGAGGAACGCGATCGGCTGTATCCGGCGCTCGCGAATGAGCCGACCACGAACCACGCTTTCCTCGTCGTTCCGTTCCTCCTCGAAGAAAGCACCCTCGGCGCGCTCGCGCTGAGCTTCGCGGAGCCGAATGCTCTCCTCGATGTTGATAAGACTTTCGTCCTCGCCATCGCCCAGCAAGCGGCTGTGGCTATCGACAACGCACGGCTGATGGCGGGGGAACGCGCCGCCCGAGCGCAGGCCGAGAAGGTGCGTGATCGCCTCTCCTTCCTGTCCGAGGTTAGCGGCGTGCTCGCGAAGAGTCTCGACCATCGCGACGCCATCGCCGAGCTCGGCGCCCTCACCGCCGGCCGCCTCGCCGACTGGTGCGCGATCGATCTGGTATCGGAGTCCGGCACGATCGAGCGCCTCGTCGCCCGGCACGCCGATCCGGTGGCGCTTACCCCGGTGGAAGAACAAGCGGTCGATTGGCCGATCGATCCGGAGCTGCCCGCTGGATCGCCGGCGGTTATCCGCAGCGGGCGGCCCGAGCTATACCCGGAGATCTCCACGGATTTCGCCGATCACATCTCCCAGGATCCCACCGAACTGGAGATCCTTCACTCGATCGGGATCACGTCCGCGCTCATCGTTCCAATCCAAGCGCGCGGGCGGACGCTCGGCGCGATGACGCTCGTCTCCACCCGCGAAGACCACCACTACGATGCCGACGATCTCGATTTCGCGATGCTCGTCGCCTTGCGGGCCGGTGTCACGATCGACAACGCGCGCCTGTACGTCGAGGCGCGACGATCGGAGGAGAACTCCCGCTTCCAGCGGCTCCTCCTCGAGAGCCAGACCGAAGCCACGATTGACGGCATCCGTGTTGTTTCGGCGGACGGGCACATCCTGTTCGTGAACCGGAAGTGGCGTGAGATGTGGGGATTCGGCGAGGAGGATCTCACCGGCGTTCACGAGGACGATGTCCTGCGTCAAATGGTCGAGATGGTCGAGGATCCGGAGCCGTTCGTCGGTCGTGTGCGCTGGTTGTACGAGAACCCCGAGGAAACGGCACGAGACGAGGTCCGTTTGAAAGACGGGCGCATCTTCGACCGGTGGAGCGCTCCTCTCGTCACCGAGGGCGTGACCTACGGCCGCGCGTGGTACCAGCGGGACGTCACCGCCGAACGGCAACTCGAAGCGCGTCTGATGGCCGCGGAACGGCGCTCGGCCTTCCTGGCCGACGTCAGCTCCGTCCTCGCCGCCGCGCGCGACGAGAGAACGCTCTTCGACGAGCTCGCCTCGCGGATCGTGCCGTTCCTGGCGGACTGGTGCGTCGTCGACGTCATACAGAGGGACGGAACGTACGACCGCGTCGCGGTCGCGCATCGCGATCCCGCGAAGGTCGAGCTCGCATCTCGGGTCTCATTGCGGCGTCACTACGTGGTCGACCCCAACGCCCAGCGCGGCGTTCCGAAGGTGCTTCGCACGGGCGCGACGGATCATGCGTTCTCGATCCCGGACGAGTGGATCGACGAGGTCGGCGCCCAAGACCCCGAGTACCTCGACGTTCTCAAGAACCTCGGCTTCCGTTCGTACATCGCGGTGCCACTCAACGCGCGCGGCCGCGTGCTCGGCGCCGTAACGCTGATAGCCGCCGAGTCGGACCGCACATACACGCAAGAGGACGTCACCCTCGCGGAGGACATCGCCCGCCGCGCGTCGATCGCGCTGGAAAACGTCCGCCTCCTCGCCGAGCGCTCCTCGACGGCGCGCTCGCTCCAGGAAAGCTTGTTACCGACGGCGTTGCCGATGATACCGGGGGTCTCGCTGGCCGCCCGGTTCCGTGCGGCCGGGGAAGGCAACGACGTCGGCGGCGACTTCTACGATGTCTTCCCCGCGGCGAGCGGGGGGTGGGCCGTCGTCGTCGGGGATGTCTGCGGGAAAGGGCCCGAAGCGGCGGTACTGACCGCGCTCGTTCGTTACACGATCCGCACTCTATCGATGCAGATCCGCAAGCCCCGCCGGATCCTGGCCCGGCTCAACGACGCGATCCTGTCGCAGCGTAACGACGGCCGCTTCTGCACGCTGGCGTACGCGCGACTCGACGTCGATGCCGCGGACGCCGTTAGTTTGCGTCTCTCCTCGGGCGGCCATCCGCTTCCGATCCTGATCCGCCGCAACGGAGAGGTCCGGATCATCGGACGGACCGGAACGCTGCTCGGCGTCTTCGAGGACGCCGTGTCACCCGAGACGTCGGTGGCGCTGGAGCCGGGGGATGCAGTCCTTTTCTATACGGACGGGGTGATCGAGGCGAGATCCAACGACGAGGTCTTCGGCGAGCGCCGGCTCCTCGAGATCTTGCGAGCCTGCGGCGGCGCGGACGCGTCTTCGATCGCCCAGCTGGTCGATCAGAGCGTCCGCGACTTCCAGGCCGGCGACCAGCGGGACGACATCGCCGTCCTCGTCGTGCAGGCAGTGGCTTCTTAGCGACGCTCTCGCTTGCCCATTGCGTCGCAGATCATGTCCGCGAAGCGCAGCATCTCCGCGCGCGAGCTGAAGCGGATTCCTCGTCGCGCGAGCTCCCGATCGAGCATCGCGGGAGAATCGTCGTCCTCGAAGAGCGACGAGGCGGTGACCCCGATCGCGTCGGCAAGACGCCGCAGCGTTCGGACGGAGGGCAAAAGGTGATCGTTCTCGTAGCGTGAGAGCATGCTCTTCGGGATACCGCTCTTCCGTTCGAGCATCGACTGACTGAGTCCCGCTGCCCTCCGCGCGCTGCGGAGCCGGTCGCCGACAGAGTCGCGCCCTGCGCTCGGGGCCATCCCACTTCCTTCCCATCGGTAAGCAGTTCCTCCGGGGAACCCCGTCATCCGCTGAGCCCGTGGGCGCCCCGGGGGAGTGCGTGGTTCATTAAACCCCTTACCCCTGCTGGGGATGTCGGTGATGAATCCCGAGCCCTTCCATGTGTTTGAACTGCTGGCATCCCGGGGTACGCGTTCGATGGAGGTGTTTGTCGATTGGGTGCGCGGATCATATGGGGCAGCATGGCTGATGATCCCGTGCTCATCGACGCCGACGCGGTCGAGCGTGCCGACGACGTCGATTTCACGTTCCTCGGACGTGGCGAAGCGTCGGAGTCGCCTCCGACCGGCCCGGCGACGGAGGTCGAAGGAGCGGTTCCTGCCGAGCGCGTCCTCTTCATCGTCGATGACGACGAGCGAGCTCTACCGATCGCCGTCGCGGCCGCACACGTGGCGGGTACGGCCGACGTGCTCACGGCGGTCGAAAGAGAATGGAAAGCGCGCACGGGACGCACCGAGGTGCGTCCGGATGCCGTCGCCGAACCGCCATCGCTCTAATGGAAGCGCCCGCCCGTCCCCGAGCCGGTTTCGCACGGTCGTTGCTATCGTGTCGCGCGTGAGCGGGGCGAGCGAAGAGGTTCTCGGGAACGCGGCCGATCGGCTGGCGTCGTCCGTCGAGCAGATCATGCGGACGACCGTTCCCTTGATGGGCGATATCGGCATCGAGGTGGTGGAGGCCGAAAGGTACCACGTTCGCACGCGCCTCCCGTGGAATGCCCGGAACGGGAACCACATCGGGACCGTCTACGCGGGCGTGCTGTTCTCGTTCCTCGAGTCGACGGGCGGAGCGCTCGTCCTCGTCTCGTTCGATGTCACGCGTTGGATCCCCGTCGTCGTGGAGGCCACGATCCGGTACGCGCGTCCCGTCACCGGCGTCGTCGAGTGCGACATGCATCTGTCGGACGACGAGGTCGGTACCGTACAAGACGCCCTCGGACGCGATCCGACGTACCGCTGGACGTTCACGGCCGCGGCGGTTGCCGAGGACGGGCGCACCGCCTGCGAGGCGGACCTGGTCTACCGGTTCAGGTCGATCGGCTGATCGCCGGGGCTCGCCCGCTCGGCCGACGCGCGCAGCGTCACCGTGAAACTGGATCCCTTGCCCGGCACGCTCGTGACGCGCAGCTCGCCGCCCATGCGTTCGCAGAGCTCCTTCGCCAGGTAGAGGCCGGTGCCGAGCCCTCCCGTCTCGCGCGTGGTCGCCGGATCGAGCTGAACGAACGCGTCGAAGATCCGGTCGACGTGTTCGGTCGAGATCCCGCGGCCGTGGTCTCGGATCGTTATGGCGACGTGCCCATCGTCGACGCGTGTGTCTATGTCGAGCGGAGACCCCGCGGGGGAGAACTTGCGCGCGTTCGAGAGGAGGTTCCCGAAGACCTGCCGCAACCGCACCGGGTCCGCCACGACCGGCGGGAGGTTCCTCTCTCCCATGCGACGGACCGGCCGCCGGTCGGCAACGTCGACGTCCAGCACTTCGTGGATCGCATCGTTCACGTCCGTCGGCGCCAGATCAAGCACGAGCAGCCCGCGTTCGATGTCGGACAGATCGAGGAGGTCGCCGATCATGCGCGACAGCCATCGGCTCGCACGCCACATGCGCACGCCGAAGTCCTCGACCAGTGACGGCGGGAGCGCGTTCGCGCGGTGTGCCAGCAGCTCGGCAAAGCCGGTGAGCGATGTGAGCGGCGTCCGCAGCTCGTGCGAGATCACCGCCAGGAAGTCGTCGTTCAGGATGTCGCTCACCACACAGAATGGAAACACCGCGCCATGGGACGGTCCATGCCGAAAACTACGTAGAACGGGCATCCCCACTGCGTACTGATCGTGGAGTGAGATCGGGCCAATCGGGTCAGTGGCGGGTCGGAAGGATCAACCACGCGCTGCAAGAACGTACGGTTCGCCGCTCCCGCCCCAGATCCGGCGGAGGATGTTCGCGCCCGCCGCGTCGTCGAGGAAACGCGGACGGTGTGCGTCCTCGATCCTCACGGGGACGAAGGAAGCTCCGACCAATCGCGGGCCCCAGAAGGTGAGCTGCAGGGCCGCGCCTTCCTGGGTCTCGGTCGACCAGGTCTGATCGAAGACGAAGTTCCCCAAGCTATACGCGATCAAGTGACCCTTGTAGACCTCGGCGCCCTGGACCCAGTGCGGGTGCGTCGCGATCAGCATGTCGGCGCCGGCATCGATCAGAGCGTGCGCGACGCGGATCTGATCGGCGTTCGGATGGGAGGTGTACTCCTGTCCCCAATGCGGATAGACGATGACGACCTCCGCAAGCTTGCGGGCGCGTTTCACGTTCTCGACGACCGCGGCGAGATCGACGGCGCTGAACGGGAACCACGGCGCCATCTTGATGCGGACGGCACCGGCGCTATCCGGGGCGGCGGCGCGGGTTCCGATGATCGCGTTGAACGAGACGAACGCGAAACGCACGCCACGGCGTTCGACGATCGCGGGTTCGCGCGCGCCGCCGAGATCGGCGCCCGCGCCGGCGACGGCGATCCCCGCGTCGCGCAGAAGGCCCACCGTCTCGGCGAGCGTCCCCGCGCCGAAGTCGCCTATGTGGTTGTTCGCGAGGGAGAGGAAGTCGATCCCTGCGTATCGGAAACCATCGATCACACCGACCCGGGAAACGAAGCGCGTTCCACCCGGTTGGGGCCGTGCGCCGTGCGAGATAGTTCCCTCGAAGTTCCCGAACGCCAAGTCGGCCGCTTTCAACGCCGGGCCGACGGTCCGGAAGGGCGAAAGGTAGTCGCCCGCGGCCATGATCTTCCTGTCGACGGTCCGCGACGTCATGATGTCCCCGAAAGCGATCGCCGAGATCACCGGACCCTGGCCTCGCGTGCCGGGAACCCGCAGGGGATACGTCGCGGGGGCGTGGAGCGGGTCGGCGCCCGCGACGCGTGCGGCCCGGACGGCCGGCGTCAGAGCATCGCCGGCGACGATTCCGATCGCAGCCGTGTCCCGCGCGACGGTGCTCGCCGCCTCTGTCTCGGAGCGCGCGATCGTCATCGTTCGCGGCAGCCGTCCGGTCAAGAACCAGATGCCCGCCGCCCGCGCGGCCGCCGCCGGCCCGAGGACGAGATGCACGCGCTGCGAGCGGCCATCGACGGTCCGCCAGTCGGTGAGCTCTCCCGTCACGAGGGCCAGCGCTTGCCGCCACCGGAGGTCGAGGGCCGGGCGGGTCGGGTGCTCAACGAAGACCAACGGTTGCTCCGACCCCGCGGACGCCGCGGGCGGCGAGACGGGCGAGGTCTTCGCCGCGGCGGCGGCCGGCGCGGACCGGACCGGATCGACGGAGGGGATCGCGGCGGTCGCCGCGAGCAGTGCGGCGACGATCGCGCATCGGATGAGATCGGTTCGCGTTCCCCGGACGTTCACCGTTTACCGCGCGGATGGTAGCAGTGGACGCTCGCGGGTAAGGGTTACCTCACGCAGGCGAAAGTTCCTTGTAAAGGTAGTTGCGTCCTGGGGCCCCAGGTTGTAAGAATTGCCGGTCGCACGGCTCCATGACGGGCCGTGCGTCGTCCTGCCAGGGCCTAATCTGCCAGGACGCATATCCGACGAGACCCGCACGAGCGGGGTGGTTCTTAAAGGGAGAGTGGATTGTACGAGCGCCCGACGAAGGTTTGCCTCGTCTGGGGAGCCGCAGAAGGCGACTCCGAACTAACGGCGTTCGACAACGCTCTCCTGAAGGCCGGCATCGGCCACCTCAACCTCATCGCGGTCACCAGCATCTTTCCCGAGGGCGCATCCCTCGCCTCTCTTCCCGAGATCCCGACGGGAACGCTCACCCCGACCGTCTACGCCAAGATCGTCTCCGAGACGCCCGGCGAGACGATCTCGTCCTGCATCGGCGTCGGCGTCACGCCCAAGGGCGGCGTGCTGATGGAAGCCCACGGGCCGTGGACCGGCGATCAGATCGAGGAGCGCGTCCGTCGCATGGTCGAAGAGGGCATGCGCGTGCGCGGCCTTGAGCCGTACGAGATTCACTTCGCGACGGCGGAACATCACGTGGAGAAGATCGGGAGCGCGGTCGCGGCCGCGGTGTTGTGGAGGGGGTGATCGGAGGATGAACGCATTGGGTCGGCATTTCCTCGTGGAACTGTGGGAAGCAACGAATCTAGACAACCCGCCGCTCGTCGAGGAGGCGTTGATCGAGACCGTGCGCCGCTCCGGCGGCACGCTTCTCGACACGAAGATCGTCGAGTTCCCGAACGGGGCTTGTTCGGGCGTTGCGGTCATCGCCGAATCGCACCTCACGATCCACACCTGGCCGGAATACGGGTACGCAGCGGTCGACCTGTTCACGTGTTCGAAGGACATGGACGCGGACGCGGGCATCGAGACGCTGCGGAAGTACTTCTCTCCCGGCCGGATCCAAATCGTCGAGGTCAAGCGCGGCCTGACCGCCTAGACGCGCCCGCGACCTTCCCGTGACGCGCTTCAGCGAGTCACCCGCGCCCGGCGTCGAGTTCGCCTACGAGGGCCAGCTCGTCCACGCCGAGGATTCGCCCTTCCAGCACATCGACATCTACCACCACCCGACCTTCGGCCGGACGCTCATGCTCGACGGTGCGGTGCAGACGTCCGAGCGCGACGAGTTCCTCTACCACGAGATGCTCGTCCACGTGCCGCTGCTCTGCCACCCGGAGCCGCGGCGCGTGCTGGTGATCGGTGGGGGCGACGGCGGGACACTGCGGCGCGTGCTCGAGCACCCAACGGTGACCGAGGCGGTGATGGTCGAGATCGACGAGCGCGTCACCGCGCTCAGCCGCGAATACATGCCGTCGATCGGCGGCGACTGCTGGGACGACCCGCGCGCGTCGGTGATGTTCGACGACGGCAACGCCTACGTCCACGCCGACGGCGAGCCCTTCGACGCGATCATCGTCGACTCGTCGGATCCGGTCGGGCCGGGCGTGGTGCTGTTCGAGACCCCGTTCTACAAGCGGTGCCTCGAACGGCTGAACCCCGGGGGCGTGTACGTCGCGCAGGTCGGTTCGCCGATCTATTTCCAGGATGAGGTGCGCATGGCCGTCACGAACGCGCGCGCCGCGTTCGGCGACGTGCGACTGTACCTCGGGCACGTCACGACGTACCCGGGCGTTGCGTGGGCGTACATGCTGTGCGGGGAACGGCTCGACGTCGACGCCGCGGCCGCCGGGGAGCGCTCCGCCGAGCGCAAGATCGAGACGCGGTATTGGACGTCCGAGGTCCACGCCGGCGCGTTCGCGATCCCGGGCATCGTGCGCGACGCGATCACGGGCGAGGGCCGGAACCCGTTCGGATCATGAGCATGTTCCTGGAGTGTTCGCGGGACGTCGAGAACGCGTCCGCCGTGATCCTCGGCATCCCCTACGACGGAGGCACGTCGTACCGGAAAGGCGCCCGCGCGGCCCCGTCCGAGATCCGCGTTGCGTCGCAGTCGATCGAGGAGTACTCGCCGAGCCTGGGTCGCGACCTCGAGGACGTGGCGTACGCGGACGCGGGCGACCTCGAGCTCGGCGGTCTCGCCCCGGAGGGCGTCATGGAGCGGATCGCCGCCGGCGTCGAGGAGCACGTGCGGGCCGGACGCTTCCTCGTCTCGCTCGGCGGGGACCACAGCATCTCCATCGGCACGACGGCGGGATCGCGCCGCGTGCACGACGACCTGGCGCACGTCGTCTTCGACGCGCATCTCGACATGCGGCCCGGGTACGACGGAAGCGAGTATTCGCACGCGTGCGGCACGCGACACATGGCGAAGCACGGACCGACGATCGCTCTCGGCATCCGATCAGGCGCGCGTTTCGAGTTCGCCGACGCCGATACCATGCTGACCGCGTGGTCGCCCGATCTCGCGATCCCGAAGGCCGCGCGCGACGAGATCGGCTCGCGCCCGGTGCATCTCTCGCTCGACCTCGACGTGCTGGATCCCTCGATCCTGCCCGGGACGGGGACGCCGGAGCCGGGCGGCGCGACCTACAAGGAGCTGCGCGCGGCGATCCTCGCGCTTTCGGACCTCACCATCGTGGCGGTCGACATCTGCGAGGTGGCGCCGCCGCTGGACACGAGCGGAGTCTCAACCGTGGTTGCCGCAGAACTCGTCCGGGAGGTCATCCTCGGACTCGGGCCGGGCAAGAGATCGGGTTAACCCGGGCGGGTGGGAGGTCGATGGGCCGCCGGCCCTCAGCCGACAGCGGCGCGGACCCGCTCCGCGATCGCGCGCAGTGTCCGTTCGTCGAGAACCGGGCCACCGAGCGCCGGACGCGTCACGCCGACGTCCACCCACGACACGCAGCCGCCGTACGACGCGAGCAGCGGTATCTCGACGGGTTCGAGGGTCGGGCGCACCTCGACGACGAGGATCACGAGCGGCTTGCGCGGGCGGAACTCCAGACGCATCGCGACCTGCTCGTCGTTGTACGGGTGCAGGTCATCGAGCGACGTCATCCCTTCGGGACGCGCGACCTCGATGTGGTCGACGACGCGCGCGACGCCGCTCATGCGCAGCACGCCCTCGGGCGGCGGCGAGGCCAGGAGGGCGGCGGTCTCCTCCGCGAACTCCGGCCGGACCTTCTGGGCCATCTGGTGGAAGTAGGTGGGATAGAGGAGGAACTCGTCGGCGTCGACCCAGAAGCCCTTCTCGTCGATCCCGCCCTTGCGCAGCATGACCGCCTGACGGCCGTCGAGGAGACGCGCGCAGACGAGCGCCCACTCCTTGAGCGCGGTCAACGTCGCCGTCATCTGCTCGGCCATCGGAGCCATCTTAGCGGGGCGACTCGCCGCTTCGATTCCACCCGCCCACCCGCGTACGATGCCGGCCATGGCCCCTCCGCGCGTGCCGGGACGTGGATTCGTCCTTTTCCGGCTCGGCCCGATCGAGATCGCCGTCCATCCGAGCTGGTTCGTCATCGTCGGCATCCTGACCCTGGTCGTGCGCGCCGAGCTCGTGCCGGACGTCGTGGGCGACAACAGCGGCTGGGCTCCCTTGCTCTCGATCGCGATCGCGCTCCTCTTCTACTTGTTCATCCTCGCGCACGAGCTGTCGCACGCGGTCGTGGCGCGGGCGCATGGGATCGACGCGCGCCGGATCACGCTCTTCATCTTCGGCGGCGTCGCCCAGATCGGCGGCGAGGCGCAGAGGCCGGCGCACGAGTTCCGCATCGCCGTCGCGGGACCATTGATGAGTCTGTTCATCGCCGGCGTGCTCGCCGCGGTCGCGCGCCTGCTGCATCCGGCGGCGGACGGGCTGGCGGGCATGAGCGAGCACGGTGGACTGTGGGGGAACCTCGCGCTCGTGAACCTGGCGCTGGCGCTTTTCAACCTCATCCCCGCGTTCCCGCTCGACGGCGGTCGTCTCCTGCGTGCCGGGTTGTGGGGCGGGCTCCGCAACCGGGTGCGGGCGACGCGCTGGGCGGCGAACCTGGGCAAGGCTTTCGCCTTCCTCTTCATGGGCGCCGGGGGCGCGATCGCCGCGATCTACGGCGCGCGCCGCGAGGCCGGCAACGCGCTGCCCGGCCTGTGGTACATCGTGATCGGGTACTTCCTGTTCACGATCGCCGGCAGCGCCGGGCGCGCCGAGGGCGGCGCCGAGCCGCGCCGGCCCGGCCAGCCTCCCCCGGGCAAGGACACGGAACGGACACGCCGATAACCCGCGCGGAAAGCGTCGGCGGGCCCCGCGCGACGCGTTAAGGTGGGTTCGATGAAGGTCAAGCTGCGGAACCCCAGCCGCGTCGTCGACGTCCCCGGCCCCTTGTCCGTCCGGATGCTCCTCGACCGCCTCTCGATCAACCCCGAGACGGTGCTGGTGATCCGCGACGCCGACCTGTTGACGCGCGAGGAGCGGCTCGCCGACGCAGACGAGATCGAGATCCGTCCGGTTATCTCAGGAGGCGCCCCCCGCGGCAAAGGAGGCGGGCCGGCGAAATGCCGACGCTGCGGTGAACCGGCCAAGGTGGAGGTCGCGCGCGCGAACGCGGCGTTCTGCGCCGACTGCTTCTTGCGCTACGTGCGCAACCAGGTGACGAAGGCGATCGAGGAGCACGACATGTTCGCGACGACCGACCACCTGCTCGTCTGCGTGTCGGGCGGGAAGGACTCGCTCGCGTTGTGGGACATGCTCCTCGACATGGGGTACGACGCGACCGGATACCACATCGTGCTCTGGACCGGCGAGGGGTACGCGCAGGAATCCCGCGAGATGTGCGAGCGGTTCGCCGCCCAACGCGGCGCGAAGCTCATCGTGACCGACCTGAAGGCCGACGAAGGCTTCACGATCGAGCAGATCTCGCGCGAGGGACGCCGCGTGCCGTGCAGCGTCTGCGGGCTCACGAAGCGGTATCTCACGAACCTCGCGGCGACCCAGGGCGGCTACGACGTGCTCGTCACCGGACACAACCTCGACGACGAGGCGGCGACGCTCCTCGGCAACGCGCTGCACTGGCAGACGGAGTACATCGCGCGGCAGATGCCGGCGCTCCCGGCGACGCACGCCAAGCTGTCGAAGAAGGTCAAGCCGCTCTATCGCGTGTCGGAGCGCGAGACCGCCGCGTACTCGATCATCCGGGGGATCGAGTACATCGTCGAAGAGTGCCCGCTCGTCGCTGGGAACACGCAGCTCCGTTACAAGGACGCGCTGAATCTGCTCGAACGCCAGTCGCCCGGCACGAAGCAGCAGTTCTTGTTCGGGTACCTCGACAAGGCGGCGCCCTTGTTCGCCGCCTCGGACCCGGTCGAGCTGCGCGAATGCAACGAGTGCGGCCAGCCGACGCCCGGCGAGGTGTGCGCCTATTGCCGGGCCCGCGCCCAGCTGCGCGCGAAGAAGATGTCGCCGGTCGAGGAGATCACGACGTGAGCGTTCCCTTCGAACCGGGCGAGCGCGCGCTGCTTGTCGACCGCCGCGGCCGCCGCTACCTGATCACGCTGCGTGCCGGCGAGAAGTTCCATTTCCATCAAGGGTGGCTCGACCACGACGCGATCATCGGCTCCGCCGAAGGCGTGCGGCTCGCGGCCTCGTCAGGCGCGCCTCTGATCGCGTACCGGCCCTCGCTTGCGGATTTCATCCTGAAGATGCCGCGCGGCGCGCAGGTCATCTATCCGAAGGACGTGGGCTTCATCCTGGTCGAGACCGACATCTACCCGGGCGCCACCGTGCTCGAGGCCGGAACGGGTTCGGGGGCGCTGACGTTGGCGCTCACCCGCGCGGTCGGGGAACGCGGCCGGATCATCTCCTTCGAGGTGCGTGAGGACTTCGCGTCGCGCGCGCGGGCGAACATCGAATCGTTCCTCGGCAAGATCCCCGATCAGTTGGAGCTCCGGACCGGCGACGTGATCGAGGCCGACCTGCCCGACGGGTCGATCGACCGCGTCGTGCTCGACCTCCCGGAACCCTGGCGCGTCTTGCCGCGCACCCTGAAAGCGATGCGCCCGGGCGCCATCTTCTGCTCGTACGTTCCGACGACGACGCAGGTGGCCGCGACGGGCGACGCATTGCGCGCCGCCGGGCTCGGCGAGATCGCGACGCGCGAGGTGCTCGTCCGCGGCTGGCACGTCGAGGGTCAGTCGGTGCGGCCGGAGCATCGCATGGTCGGTCACACGGGATTCGTGACGACTGCGCGGTTCCTGGGTATCGAATAGCGCGTGATCCGAGGGCGTTGACCACTCTCCGAAGCGGTGTTACCGTCATAAAGTGTTAAGTCTTGTTCATTGTTGAGGTTACCGGCTGGGAATTTCGCCGGAAAACTCACTCCGTCCCCTGAACATTCCGATAACTCCATCGACAGTGCATCTCGGGTGCGATAATCGGATCGGCGGCTCCGGCGATCCCGGAGCGTTACCGTTGCAGCCATGGTCTGCGCGGAAGGAGGCGCGGGGATGCCGGGTTCGACGCAGGACCCAGGGGCGCGTCACCTCGAACGTGAGGTTCACGAGCTCCAGACACAGCTCAAGTTCCTCGAGGAAGAGACCTCGCTTCTTCGCAGGCGGCTCCGTGACGCGCCGGGTCAGGTCAAGATCCTCGAGGACAAGCTCGCCGAAACGCGCTCCCAGCTCGCCCAGGCCCTGTCGCAGAACGACCGGCTCGCCGCCACTCTCCGCGAAGCGCGCGAGCAGATCGTCGCGCTGAAGGAAGAGGTCGAGAAGCTCACCGCGCCGCCGTCCGCGTTCGGAACGTACCTGACCACGAACGAGGACGGCACGATCGACATCATCACGTCCGGCCGCAAGATGCGCGTCAGCGTCCACCCCGACATCGACCCGAAGTCGTTGGTAAAGGGTCAGGAGCTGATGCTGAACGAGGCGATGAACGTGATCGGCGTGCGTCAGTTCGAGGTCGCCGGCGAGGTCGTGACTTTGAAGGAGATCCTCGACGCGCACCGCGCCGTCGTCGTCGGGCACGCCGACGAAGAGCGCGTCGTCTCACTGGCCGACCCGCTGCTGGCGCTGCACCTGCGTGCCGGCGACAGCCTGCTCATGGACCCGAAGTCCGGCTACGTGTTCGAGCGCCTCCCGAAGCCCGAAGTGGAAGAGTTGGTGCTCGAGGAGGTCCCGGACATCACCTACGCCGACATCGGCGGCCTCCGCGGCCAGATCGAGGCCATCCGCGACGCCGTCGAGCTGCCGTTCCTGCACGCGGACCTGTTCCTCGAGCACCAGCTCAAGGCCCCGAAAGGCGTCCTGCTGTACGGCCCGCCGGGCTGCGGCAAGACGCTCATCGCGAAGGCCGTGGCGAACTCGCTCGCGAAGGAGATCGCAGAGAAGGCCGGGCAGGAACACTCCCGCTCGTACTTCCTGAACATCAAGGGGCCGGAGCTGCTGAACAAGTACGTCGGCGAGACCGAACGCCAGATCCGCCTGATCTTCCAGCGCGCCAAGGAGAAGTCCGAGGAAGGCTTCCCGGTCATCGTGTTCTTCGATGAGATGGACTCGATCTTCCGCACGCGCGGTTCCGGGGTCTCGAGCGACGTGGAGAACACGATCGTGCCGCAGCTGCTGTCCGAGATCGACGGCGTCGAGACGCTTTCCAACGTGATCGTGATCGGTGCGTCGAACCGTGAGGACATGATCGACCCCGCCATCCTCCGGCCGGGCCGCCTAGACGTGAAGATCAAGATCGAGCGGCCCGACATGGAGGCCGCGCGGGAGATCTTCCGGATCTACTTCACGACCTCGTTGCCCTTGCACCCGAGCGAGGTCCAGAGGCACGGCGGCAACGCGGACACGGCCGTCGAGAACATCATCGATACGACGGTCCGCGCGATGTACGACGAGAGCGACGACAACCGCTTCCTCGAGGTCACCTACGCGAACGGCGACAAAGAGATCCTGTACTTCAAGGACTTCAACTCCGGCGCGATGATCGAGAACGTCGTCGCGCGCGCCAAGAAGATGGCCATCAAGCGCTACCTCGAGGCGCAGGAGAAAGGCATCAAAGAAGAGGACCTCCTCGAGGCCATCCGGGCGGAGTTCAAGGAGAACGAGGACCTGCCCAACACCACTAACCCCGACGACTGGGCGCGGATCTCAGGGAAGAAGGGGGAGCGCATCGTCTACGTCCGGACACTGCTCAGCCAGGCCAAGGACGCCGGCCGCGCGATCGAGACCGTGAATACCGGTCAGTACCTCTAGCGCGGGCAGGGACTACGATGGTCGGGCCGGCCGGAGGCCGGCCCGGCGGTCTTTAGGGGGACCTGGTGAGCATCCCGAAGGTGATGGGCATCGAGACCGAGTACGGGATCACCGTCCCGAACGCGGCAGACTTCAACCCGGTCCTGGCATCGTCCCTGCTGATCAACTCTTACGCCGCGCAGGCGCTGCGGCGCGTCCGCTGGGACTACGAGGAGGAATCGCCTCTGCGCGACGCGCGCGGCTTCGAGCCCGTCCGCGAAGCGCCGGTGCCGACCGAGGAGGACCTCGGGCTCGCGAACGTGATCCTCACGAACGGCGCCCGCTACTACGTCGATCACGCCCACCCGGAGTTCTCGACGCCGGAATGCACGAACCCACGACAGCTCGTCCTCTACGACAAGGCGGGGGAGCGGATCCTCGAGTCGTCGATCGAGCGGGCGACGGCGATGATGCCGGCCGGTGGCCGGGTGATCGTCTACAAGAACAACACCGACGGGAAAGGGGCGTCCTACGGGACGCACGAGAACTACCTCGTGGACCGCGCGGTGCCTTTCGTGCGGATCGCGCGGGACATCATGCCGTTCTTCGTCTCGCGCCAGATCTTCACCGGCGCCGGCCTGTTGTCGGCGGGGGAGCGCGGCCGCGACATCCCGTTCCAGATGTCGCAGCGCGCCGACTTCTTCGAGGCCGAGGTCGGGCTCGAGACGACGCTGAAGCGCCCGATCGTGAACACGCGCGACGAGCCGCACGCCGATCCCGAGAAATACCGGCGCCTGCACGTGATCATCGGCGACGCGAACATGAGCGAGGTCGCGACCTTCCTGAAGACCGGCACCACGGCAATCGTGTTGCGGATGATCGAGGACGACGCGATCCTCGAGGACTTCTCGCTCGACAACCCCGTGCAGTCGCTGCGCGCGATCTCGCACGATCCGTCGTGCACGCTGCTCGTCCGGTTGAAGGACGGGCGGTCGGTGCGGGCCGTGGACATCCAGTGGGGCTACTTCGAGATGGCCGAGAAGTACTTCGCGCGCCACGATCCGGACGGGTGGACGGCGGAGGTCATGCTCCGATGGGAGTCGGCGCTCGAGGCCGTCGAGTCGGATCCGTTGACGCTCGACAAGCAGGTGGACTGGGTGGCGAAGTTCAAACTGCTTTCGTCGTACCGCGAGAAGCACGGACTCGATTGGAACGACCCCAAGCTGCACATGCTCGACCTGCAGTACCACGACGTGCGCCGGGACAGGGGTCTGGCGTACGTGCTGGAGCGCTCCGGCAAGCTCGAGCGGCTGACGACCGACGAGGAGGTCGACCGCGCCGTCGACCTGCCGCCGAAGGACACCCGTGCGTACTTCCGCGGCCGTTGCTTGGCGCAGTTCGCGCGCCAGATCGCTGCGGCGTCGTGGGACTCGGTGATCTTCGACGTCGGCGGCGAGTCGCTGCAGCGCGTGCCGATGGCCGAGCCGCTGCGCGGTACCGAGGCCCACGTGAAGGAGCTGCTCGACCAGACCCCGGACGCCGGGCAGCTCCTAGAGAAGATGCAGGGCTGAGCAGCCGCTCGTTTCCGCAGGTCAAGCCGGGGATTCTTTGGCCGATTCATGTCGGAGGTAACGCGTACAATTGAGCCCGGCCCGAAGGGAGGTTCTGGTGGCGAAGGGCGGCGGCGAGCAACAGAAGAAGAAGATCCACAAGCACGGCGGCGACGGCGAGGAAGGTTCCGGCGACGCCGGTCAGATCCAAGAGAAGGCCGAGGAGATCAAAGAAGAGATCGACGATCTGCTCGAGGAGATCGACTCCGTGTTGGAAGAGAACGCGGAAGAGTTCATCCGCAGCTATGTACAAAAAGGGGGCGAATGAATACGGAGAGTGGCCAACCTCTCCGGTTCAGGTGTCCTGCATGTGGCGAGACCAAGGACGCTTCGGAATTTCCTAGGAACCGTTCCACGCGGAGCGGCTACGCGAACTATTGCAAGCCGTGTCAAAACGCGATCGGCAAGCGGAATAGAGAGCGCCTCCATGGAAGCACAAGGCACTACCACCTGCGGCGCCGTTATGGGATTGGTGCAGCCGACGTTGCCGCGATGATCGAAAGGCAGGGTGGAGTCTGCGCGATCTGCCGCCAGAAGCCTGCCGCACATGTCGACCACAACCACCGCACGGGCAAGGTCCGAGGCGTCCTCTGCTTCGGCTGCAACGGAGGCCTCGGTCAATTCCAGGACAACGTCGAGTCGATTAGACGCGCGATCGAGTACATCCAGCGGGACGGCTTCGGCGGCGTGCAGGAAAGCCCGGCTCCGTACATACTCTCCGTCGCATGAGCGACTGGGGGAGCGACTGGACCCGCGCCGCGTTCGAGCCGAGCGCTAACCCGTCCTTCGCCGACCTCGTCGCCAAGACCCAGCCGGCCGCGCTCCCCTCCGTGCCACCCGCCGGGCCCGGACAGCAGCCCCAGCTCCCGCAAGCCACCACGATCCTCGCGCTGACCTTCGCCGACGGCGTCGTCATGGCCGGCGACCGCCGCGCGACCGAGGGCTACCAGATCGCCGACCGCTACATCGTCAAGGTCTTCCCGGCCGACGACTTCTCCGCCGTTGCCATCGCCGGCGCGGCCGGCCCGGCGATCGACATGGTGCGCCTCTTCCAGACCGAGCTCGAGCACTACGAGAAGGTCGAGGGCGAGGTCCTCTCCCTCGAGGGCAAGGCCAACAAGCTCGCCCAGATGATCAAGCAGAACTTCCCGATGGCGTTGCAGGGTCTCGTCGTCGTGCCGCTGTTCGCCGGGTACGACCTCCGCCGCCAGACGGGCCGCATCTTCCGCTACGACGCCGTCGGCGGCCGCTACGAGGACTCGAGCTACCACGCGACCGGCTCCGGCGGGAAGGACGCGCGCAGCGCGCTCCGCACGAGCTGGTTCAAAGGCATCCCCAAGGACAGCGCGATCGCGGCCGCCGTCGAAGCCCTCACCGTCGCCAGCGAGGAGGACGTCGCCACCGGCGGGCCCGACCTCGCACGCGGGATCTTCCCCGTCGTCGCGACCGTGACCGGGGGCGGCTACGAAGAGCTGACCGACGACGACCTGAGGCCGGTCGTCGCCGCGGTCATCGAGAAGATCGCGCACACCGGGCAGGAGGCTCCGACATGAGCGCCGCCATGTATGTGCGATCGGGCCAACCAGCGTGGGCGGGGGGCAAATAAGCATGAGCCCGATGCCCTATTACGTCTCGCCCGAGCAGCTCATGAAGGACCGGGCGGACTACGCCCGGAAGGGGATCGCGCGCGGGAAGTCGATCATCGCGATCGAATGCGCCGCCGGCATCGTCTTCGTTGCGGAGAACCCGAGCGTCAGTCTCCACAAGGTCTCGGAGCTCTACGACCGCGTCGCGTTCTGCGCCGTCGGCAAGTACAACGAGTTCGAGAACCTCCGCGTCGCCGGTGTGCGGCTCGCGGATCTGCGCGGCTTCTCCTACGGCCGCGAGGATGTCACCGCCCGCGCGATCGCGAACGCGTACGCGCAGGCGCTCGGAACCATCTTCACGCAAGAGATGAAGCCGTTCGAGGTGGAGCTGCTCGTCGCGCAACTCGGCACCGAGCAAGCGACCGACGAGCTCTACCACGTCCTCTACGACGGCAGCGTCACCGACGAGCAAGGGTTCGTCGCGATGGGCGGGCAAGCGGACGTCCTCACGTCCGGACTCACCGAGAGTTACAGGGAAGGATTGAGCTTCGACGACGCGCTACGTCTCGGCGCGAACGCGCTGTCGGCGGGCGACCCGTCGCGCACGCTCGAGGCGCACAACCTCGAGGTCGCGGTCCTCGATCGCGCGCGGCCGCGCCGGGCTTTCCGCCGCTTGTCCGATCCCGACGTCGAGCGCATCCTGGGCGGCTGACGGTGGGCTGGGAGCCCGCCGGCGCGCCGCCGCCTCCACCGCCCGTCCCTCCTCACCAGCAACCTCCCGCCCCGTGGGAGGCGCCGCCGCAGCCGCCCCGCCGATCCACCGAAGGCCGCCCGGCGCTCGTCGGGAGCCTTGCCGTCGCCTTGGCCGTATCGCTCGCCGTCAACGCGATCATCGCGTTGCGGGTCAAGGACGAGTCGGATCGACAGGCGGAACTTCGCGCTCAGGTCGCGACCCTCCAGGCCGAGGTCGAGGCCCTGCGCAAGCAGTCGCCGCAGGGCGGGACCACGCTTCTGGCCCGCATCGCGGCCGCGGTCGAGAAGATCCGGCACCTCAGCTTCACCAAGGAGGTGAAGCCGGAGGTGCTCACGGACGAACAGCTCGCCGCACGCGTCGAGGGGCAATTCAAGAAGGACAACCCCCGCGCCGAGGTCGAGAAGGACGGCAAGGTGTTGACGGCTCTGGGCTTGCTCGCGCCGCGCGACGACTACTTCGACATCTTGCTCAGCGTGCAGCGCGAACAGGTCGCGGGTTACTACGACACGAAGACGAAGGTGCTCGTCGTGGGGGGCGACGTCAAGAGTCCGACCCCGCTCGACCAGGTCTTGCTCGCACACGAGTACGTGCACGCCGTCACCGATCAGCACTTCGATATCGAGCGGTACGACAAGCTCAGCGAGGCCGGTAATGACGACGAAGCGGCCGCATTCCTCTCGCTCATCGAGGGCGACGCGACGGTGATGATGTTCCGCTACGCCCAGGAGTACCTCACGCCGAGCCAGCAGCAGGACGTGCAGAACGAGGCAACGGACGCGCCGGCCGACAAGCTGCTCGGCGCGCCGAACGTGATCCGGCAGTCACTGCTGTTCCCGTATCAGAAGGGTCAGGAGTTCGCGAACGCGATCATTGCGAACGGCGGCCTCGCGGCGCTAGACAAGGCATACAAAGACCCTCCGACGTCGACGGAGCAGATCCTGCACGTCTCGAAGTACCTGAGCCGCCGGGACGACCCCACCCCCGTCGAGATGCCCGACCTCGCGCGCGCGATGGGCGCGGGGTGGACCGCGCTGCCGGGCGGCGGGATCGGAGAGTTCGACCTGCAACTGGTAATCGACCAATTCCTGTCGTCGGGCGACGCGCGCGACGCGGCCGCCGGGTGGGACGGCGGCCGGTACGCCGCGGCGGACTCGTCCCAAGGAACGGTCGTCGCGATCGAAACCGTCTGGGATTCGGTCGGCGAGGCGCGCGAAGCGGCGGCGGTGCTCGAGCGCTGGCTCCCCGCGCGTTTCGCGAACAAGGGCGCCGACGTTCGGATCGAGGGCGCCACCGGCCGCGGGTGGGACTCTCCCGACGGCGCCGGCGCGGTGACCAGGAACGGCTCACGCGTCCTCGTCGTCGTCGCGCCGGACCGTGCGAGCGTCGATCGGGCCCGCGGCGCCTTCCCGGGTTTCTAGCGCTCGGACGTCAGGGCCCCGGCGCCCACGCACCGGCGTCCGCGCGGTACGCCAGCCACGCGTCGGCGCCCCCGGCGGCCGCTTTCAGGAGCTCGTTGTCGTACCCGGACCGCGGGACGGCGAACGTCCCGCCCAGGCCCGCGCATCGCGTCGGGCCGTCGCTCCACGGACCTGCCGGCCCGGCGACGGTCCACCCGCCGGTGGTGAGACACGCGAAACGGTGGGCGGATCCGCATCCCTGGGCGCGGAAGCGGCCGTCCCCGCCGCTCTCAACGGCGCAGGCGTCGTCGGCGGTCGTCGACGGTTCGCCGGGCGCCCACGACCACACGAGCGCCTCGAGCCGCCGATCGAACGGCTCCAGCTGATCGAAGCCGATCATGTTCACGCCGCAGCGCACCATGCGGCGCGCCTCGTCGGCCGGGATCTCGCTGGTGCCGCCGAGGGCCGTCCCGTCCACCATCGCCGACAACCAGGTGCTGTCCTCGAACCAGCGGATCCAGTTGTGCCCGTAGTCGTCCGGCTGCCGCTGCGAGGAAACACAGGCGGGGTAGTCGGGATAGTCGGCTCCGATCGGGCTGCCGCTTTCGATCCACCGCGGTCCACGCTGGAACACCCACGAGGTCCAGGCGCCGGGCCCGCAGTTGCCGGTGAGGATGACCCTCTTGCCCGCGGCGCGCAGCTGAGCGCGCGTGACGTCCATCGGAAGGGGATCGCACGCGCCGCCGGCCGACGCCGGCCGGTAGACGAGGTCTCCGAGCGTCTCGGAGATCGCTTCGCTCGCCCGCGTGTGCGCGGTCGGATCGCCGTCCATGTTGTTCTCGAGATAGATCATCAGGATCTCGCCCGCGTTCTCGGGACGGTCGAGCCACGCGCGCACCTCCGCCAGTCTCGTCCGGAGATGGACCTCGATCGTGCATCCGACGTGGACGACGACGGGGCCGACCTCGACCGGCTCGCCGTGACAGACGATCGGGGCCTTCCCGCCATCCCCAGGGAGGCCCTCGATGCTCGGCGCCCAGTGCACGTCGATCTCGATCGCCCGGACGCCCATCCGGAGCTGGTCGGTGATCGAGTAGATCTGGTTCGCGTCGAGACCGCTGACGGTCGGGCTGTACGCCTCGGCGTTGAAGGAGTTGTGGGTATGCACCCACAGCTCTTCCTGTAGAGGTGATGCGTCGTCGAGACCGCGCTGCAACGCGAGCGCGCGCGGACCCCACGTGCCGGCGTAGGCATCGACGAGCGCTTCGGAGATCGTGCGGCCGTCGAACGACGCGCACGGGTCGGGATGAGCAGCCGAGCGGCAGGCGCGGGCCAGCCCGCGAACCACCTGTTGGACCGTACGGCAGGCCTTCCCGCCGGCCGCCGGCCCGGAACCGAGCGCGTCGTAGCATGCGTCCACCGCGTCGCCTCCGCTCGCGGCATGCGCGACCGGCGCGACGAGAACCACGACGGCGGCGAGCGAGGGCCAAAGCCGTCTCATGGGTCAATCGGTTCGGCGGAAGAGGCGCGGGTCCTGCGAGCG
>JBIOTQ010000113.1:0-4734 GCA_044866075.1 Actinomycetota bacterium
GATAGAAGTCCGGTTCCGCGCCCTGGCCGAGCGGGTTGTGGAGTCGCACGACGTCGCCGTAGCGGTCCAGCTCATCGAGCGCGGCCAGCGAATCGCGCCGGGCACGGAGGAACCAGCGCACCAGCTCCAAGCCGCGCGGGCCGGGCGCCTGCCGCGCGCTCATGTGCGCCTCCGTCGCGCGGACGGATGCGGCTTCTTGCGCTTGGTTATCGCCGCGCCATCGGCGGCGGCTTTCACGCCGAGCGTCAGCAACATCAGGGCCGAGCCGAACAGGTGCGGACTCACTGCCGCCGGATCGGCGAACCACTGGGCGCCGAGTCCGATGTCGAGGGCCTCGACGATCGTCGCGAGGTCGCGCGCCGGAATCGGTGCCTCGATGTCGAGGTCGCGGAGCTGCTGCTCCACGAGCCGCGCGATCGCGTCGCGCACGCGGCGTTCCATGTCGCCGACAAGCGACCGCAGATCCGGGTTCCGGAAGGCGTACAAGTAGAACTCCATGATCAGCGACGTCCACCCCTCGTCGGCGTCGCAGTGCGCGGCGTGCCACTCCTGAAGAGCCGCGACGCGTCCCTCGGGCGAGCCGATCTCGGCGAAGATCTGTTCGACCGCCCCGACCTGTTCGGTGAAGTGGCGCTCGATGACGAGCAGGAACAGCTCGTCCTTGTCGCGGAAGTTCGAGTACAGCGCTCCGCGTGTGTAGCCGGCCTCTTCGGCGATCTCCTCGAGCGAGGCGCCTTCAAACCCACGCCTTAAGAAGACGGCCGCCGCGGCCTCGATCAGCCGCGCCCGCGTCTGGGCCTGGCTCTCTTCCCTGGTCAGCCGCCTGCTCGCCATCTTCGGATACACTCTCGAATTTGAATACAGTACGGTATCCAGATACGGATGTGCATGTCAAGTCCCCCGAGCTGGCGGGGGGCTAGCTGAGAATCAACTCAGAAACCGCTTCACTCCGGGCGCAGCCATCCGCCGGAAGATCTCATGCATCTCTTCGGCCGAGGACGGTATGTCGTTCTCGAGCCACCACATCAGCAGTCCGATCATGCCGCCAACGACGAACTGCACGGCGCCCTCGAATCGCGTCTCGTCGCCCTTCCGCCCTGGGAACTGAGACCGGAGGTGTTCGCGCACGAGAGTCGACGTGTTATCCCGCAGAGCGCGTTGCACCATGTCGATCCGCGCCATCGCTTTCAACCGCCGGTGTTGCTCCACATGCTGGAACACCGGAAGCATCGGCTGCAGGAACTCGACTTTCCCTCCGGCGCCACGCTTCTCGGTGTCGACGGCCTCACGGATGTCCTCGAAGCCGCTCCGGACGAGATCGTCCTTGTCGCGGAAGTGCGCATAGAAGGTCGACCGTCCGACGTCGGCCCGGTCGAGGATGTCCTGGACGGTGATGCTCTCGTAACCCTTTTCCAAGATCAGCGACGTCAGAGCGCTGCGTAGGAGCTCGCGCGTACGCCGCACCCGCCGGTCGGTCTTCGTCGCTTCCATGAACTCGCTCCCGTTCCCGAACAAATTGCCGGCTCGCGTTCGGTTCTGAACGAAACCGGGCTTATTGCCTGTTGACACCCGGACGCGACCATAGCAGATAATCGCACGTGATGTTCGGTAATGGATAGCTATCCGGTACAGGACACTAGTCCGGGAAGGGAAGGTGCGCGAGATGAAAGCGGAAGAGCAGAGCGACATCTATCGGAGGCGCTGGTGGATCCTCGCCACGCTGTCGGTGAGCCTCCTGATCATCATCATCGACGACACGATCATCAACGTTGCCGTCCCGACGCTTCAGCGCGAGCTCGGCGCCTCGGCCACCGCACTCCAGTGGATCGTCGACGCCTACATCCTGTCGTTCGCCGGCCTCCTGCTCACGATGGGCGCGCTGGGCGACCGGTTCGGGCGTAAGCGGTTCCTGCAGATCGGCCTTATCGTCTTCACTGCCTCGAGCGTCTTGGGCGCGTTCTCCTCCAACACGGCGCAGCTGATCCTGGCGCGCACCCTCATGGGAGTCGGTGGAGCGCTGATCATGCCATCGACCCTGTCGATACTCATCGACGTCTTCCCCCGGGGGGAACGGGTGAAGGCGATCGGCATCTGGACGGGGATCGCGAGCCTGGGGATCCCGCTCGGCCCCATCGTCGGTGGATGGCTCCTCGAGCAATTCTGGTGGGGATCGGTCTTCCTGCTGAACCTGCCGATCGCGGTCGCGGCGTTCACGGCGGGCGCGGTGCTGGTGCCGGAGAGCCGTCACCCCGCGCCACCGCGCCCGGACCTGCCGGGGCTCGGCCTGTCGGTAGTGGCGCTGACCTCGCTGGTGTACGGGATCATCGAGGCACCCTCCAGCGGATGACTGAGCGGCACGGTGGTCGCGGCTCTCGCGACCGCTCTGGTCGCCGGCGCCGCGTTCTTCCGGCATGAGGCGCGGACCCGCGAGCCGATGCTTGATCTGCGGCTATTTCGGAACCCGCGTCTCGGGTGGGGAACCGCCGCGGTGACGTTGGCCGGGCTCACGATCGGCGGCCTGGCTTTCGAGCTGACCCAGTACCTGCAGTTCGTGCAGGGCTACTCCCCGCTCCAAGCCGGCCTGCGGTTCCTGCCGCTCGCGATCGGGTTCGGCCTCGCCGGCCCGGTCAGCCAGAAACTGGTCCCGCGTATCGGCACCGGCCGCACGACGGCCGCCGCGCTCGGCGGAGCCGCCTTGGTTCTCGCGGCACTCTCACAAGTGAGCGCGAGCACGTCGTACTTGTTCGTCGGACCGATCTTGCTCGCCATCGGGCTCGGCGTCGGGCTGGCGTTCGTGCCGTCGACCGACGCGGTCATGGCTGCCGTGCCCGGACAGAACGCCGGGCTCGGGTCGGCGATCAACGACGCCGGCCGCCAAGTCGGCGCGGCGCTCGGCATCGGCGTCCTCGGGGCGATCGCGAATGCCGTCTACCGATCGGGGATCGGCGACGCCTTCTCGTCCGCCGGCCAGAACGTCGCCGCTGCCGCCAAGCGATCAGTGGGGGCCGCGCTGCAGGCGTCCGGCGAGGTCGGCGGACAGGCCGGAGCCGGCCTGCGCCGCGCGGCGAGCATCGCGTTCATGGATGGCTTCGGCTGGGCGCTGCTTGCGGCGGCGGCTCTGCTGGCGATCGGCGCGGTGCTCGTGCTGCGCCGCATGCCATCGCGCGACGTGCCGGCAACCGACACGACGCCCGAACAACTCGTCACCCAGGAGGTCGCACGATGATCGAGGTCACGGAACTCAGCAGATCCCTCCTGGAGCAGCTGCGGAACGACTGGGGCCCGCGCCTCACCGTCTGTGTGCTGGAAGGAAACACCCCGCGGGGTCGTTGTAACGAACGATGAGCGATCTGCTGTTCGGCGTCTCGGTGACACCTCTCGCCGATCGCTACAACGACAACCTGCGGTTGGTCCGCCTTGCCGACGAGCTCGGGCTCGATCTCGCCGGCATCCAGGACCACCCCTATCAGCGGCGCTTCCTCGACACGTGGACGCTCATCTCCGCGCTCGCGGTACAGACGGAGCGCATCCGCTTCTTCCCCGACGTCGCGAACCTGCCGCTACGTCCGCCGGCGGTCCTTGCGAAAGCCGCCGCCAGTCTCGACGTGATGACCGGCGGGCGCATCGAGCTCGGCATCGGCGCCGGCGGGTTCTGGGAAGCGGTTGAGGCGATGGGCGGCCCGCGTCGCGCGCAACGCGAAGCGGTCGAAGCGCTCGAGGAAGCGATCAAGGTCATCCGCCTGATGTGGAGCGGGAACGAACGGGGCGTCCGCTTCGACGGCAAGCACTACCGCCTCGCCGGCGTGAAACCCGGCCCGCCGCCTGCACATCCGATGGGTATCTGGGTCGGCGCGTACGGACCGCGGATGCTGGAGCTCGTCGGTCGCGCCGCCGACGGATGGGTTCCCTCCGCCGGCCGCGTGCCGTTCGAATGGTTCGCCGACGCCGTGAAACGGATCGAAGCGTCCGCAACCAAGGCCGGCCGCGATCCCAAGGCCATCCGCCGCGTCGTCAACATCGGAGCGGTCTTCCGCGACGGTGAGGGCGCCACGAACGCGCAGTGGGCCGACGAACTCAAGCGCTACGTCGACGCGGGTCTGGACGGCTTCGTGTTCTGGCCCGGCGACGCCCCGAACCCCGAGGAGCTCGTCCGGACCTTCGCCGAAGAGGTCGTCCCGGTCGTTCGCCGCTCGCTGTAGCCGAGTAACGCCTTTCCTAGAGGCACACCGGAGTCGAGCAAGACCCCCGAACGACGTCGGAGTATGCCCCCCACGTTCCGGCCCCGTCTTGCGCCCGAACGCGAAACTCGAAGGTCGAACCGAGCAGCAAGGGGAGGCCCGCTTCCGTGCAGCTCGATGCCGTCGTCTCGCATGCGGTCGTGAAGGTGCCGACGCCGACGCGACGGATCTCCAGCGCGTACGTGGAGATGCCGTCGGCGTCGAAGACTCCGTTCCACGCCATCGTGATCGAACTCGGGCTGTTCGCGACGACGTGAAGGTTCGCGGGTGCCGGAGGCGGGGTGGGAACGGCGGTCAGGAAGTACGAATCGCGGATGTTCCAGTGCGTCGCGAGGTAACTACCCGGGGCGGGGTGCGGATTGTAATAGTCGTCGAGGTTGCAATCCCACCGTTTGGCGTTGTCGACGAGCCCGTCGCCGCACACCGTCCGAAGCTCGCCGCCGTTTCGAAAATACGACCCACCGTCGTTGTAGCAGAGCATGTCCTGGGCATCCCA
>JBIOTQ010000114.1:0-25863 GCA_044866075.1 Actinomycetota bacterium
TGATGTAGACGAAGCCCTTGCCCTCCTCGCCGAGGAGGTTCTCGGCCGGGACGCGGCAGTCGTCGAAGAAGATCTCGCCGGTGTGCGACGTCCACCAACCGACGGTCCGCATGCGGTTCGTGCGGAAACCGGGCGTGTCCTTGTCGACGACGATCAGCGAGATGCCGCCATACCCCTCCCCGCCGGTGCGCACCGCCGCGACGACGTAGTCGGCTTTCGAGCCGTTGGTGATGAACGCCTTCTGCCCGTTGAGGACGTAGCTGTCGCCGTCGCGAACGGCCTTCGTCTTCAGAGAGGCGACGTCGGAGCCGGCGCCCGGCTCCGTGACGCCGAGCGCGGAGATGAGCTCGCCGCGGACCGACGGGACGAGCCACTTCTTTCGCTGCTCGTCGTTCCCGAAACGGTAGACGTAGTACGACCCGAGATCCTTGTGCGCGCCGAGTCCGGCCGCGACGCCGCCCGAGCCGCACAGAGTCATCTCCTCGGTCACAACGGCGTCGGCGATCAGGTCGGGGCCGGAACCGCCGTACTCCTCTTCGTACTTGAGTCCGAAGAGGCCGAGTTCGCCGCATCGCTCGTAGAGCGAGCGGGGGAAGTCGCGCGCGGCCTCCCACTCGTCGGCGTACGGCCGGATCTCACGCGCGACGAAGTCGCGAACCGAGCCGCGGAGAGCCTCGTGCTCCTCGGTGAACAAGTCGTAGCGCACGTCGTCGCTCATCGGTCGGGCGGTTTGGGTGTCGGCGGCGGGTTGTCGCCGGGCGGGCGGTCCGGGTCGGGATCGCCGCCGGGTCGGCCGGGCGGGACCGGATCCGGGTCCCGGCCGGGCTTCGTCGGCGGCTCGGTGCGGGCGCGCATCTACAGACCTCTCATCTTCGCGATGATCTCGCGCATGACTTCGTCCGCGCCGCCGCCGATGCGCATCAGCCGCGAGTCGCGCCACGCACGCTGGATCGGGATGTCCATCAGGTAGGCAGCGCCGCCGAAGATCTGCATCGCGTGATTGGTGATCTTGTTGACGACGATGCCCGTGTACAGCTTGGCCATCGAGATCTCACGGACGGGGTACTCGCCCTTGTTGAACTTCCACACCGCGTCGTAGACGAGCTGCCGGGCCGCTTCGATCTCGGTCCCCATCTCGGCGAGCCGGTGCGCCATCGTCTGGAACTTGCCGATCGGCTGTCCGAACGCGTTCCGTTCTTTCGCGTACTGCACGCAGCGATCGAAGAGGAGCTGCGACCCCGCGACCGCGCCGGCGGCGGCGACGAGACGCTCGCCCTGGAGCTCCCACATGATCTGGTAGAAGCCGTTGCCCTCCTCACCGAGAAGCGCCTCGGAGGGCAGGCGCATGTCCTCCATGACGATCTCGGCGGTGTCGGACGAATGCATGCCGAGCTTGTCGAGACGGCGCGTCACCTGCCACCCGGGAGTGCTCGTGGGGACGAGGAAGAGCGAGAACCCGTGATAGCCGCTGGGCTTGTCGGTGCGCGCGACGAGCGTGCAGTAGTGTGCGCGCACGCCGTTGGTGATGAAGATCTTGCGGCCGTTGACGATCCAGTCCGAGCCGTCGCGCACGGCCGTCGTCTCGATGTTGGCGACGTCAGATCCCGCGTTGGGCTCGGTGATGCCGAGGCACGCGATCTTGGTGCCTTTGATCGCGGGGACGAGGTACTCCTGCTTCTGTGCTTCCGTCCCGAACTTCAGGATCGGCGGCGTCGCCATGTCTGTCTGCACCGCCACGGCCATCCCGACGCCGCCCGAGCCGCAGCGCGCCATCTCCTCTTTCAGCACGAGCGTCGAGATGTAGTCGCCGCCGGAGCCGCCGTACTCCTCGGGATAGGAGAGCCCGAGGAGACCCGCGTCCCCGAGCCTCTCGAAGACCCAGTCGGGGAAGTTGCCGGCCGCTTCCCACTCCTCCGCGTGGGGCTGGAGTTCGCGCTCGACGAAGGCGCGGATCGAGGAACGCAGGGCCTCGTGTTCGGCTGTAAAGAACGAGGTTGCGATCGCGGTGGGCATCGCCGCGATGATAGCCGCCGGCGCGTGCGGCGAGAAAGCCGTCAGCTCGCGGAGCCGACGTCCGCGTAGGTCGAGCCTTCGACACGCCAGGCGCCGTCGGTTTCCACCGGAAGCACCGCGCGGCCCGTCGTCCGAGCGCCGCCCGGCAGGATCACGCGATCGCGCCCGCCGAACCGCACGGCGACCACCGTGGCCGGGGAGGACCCGACCTCGGCCGTGACGCGACCGACGGAGACGGCGACGGGGCAGTCGCTGAGGTTCCGGACGGTCATCGTGGCGGCGACGCGCCGTGCGCCGGATCCGCGCAGGCCGAGCGAGACCCTCACGGGCATGATCTCTTCACGGGTGCTTGGGGTGATCTTGCTCGGCGGCGCGAGGCTCGCGCCCGCGACGCCGCGCGCGACGCGAAGGGTCAGGGGTTGGGCCACCACCACTCGCGAGCCTGTATCGACGCGCGTGGTGCCGGTGTCGTCTACGACGGAGCAGCGTTCGACCTTGAGGCCGAGCACGGCCGACGAGCGCTCATCGACGCTGGTCTGATTCGCGACGACAACGATCGCAACCGCGGCGACGGCCAGCGCCATGCGCGCGAAGGGCGCGCCGCGGAGAGACCGGATGCTCATCGGAGATGTCCCTTTCTTCCTGTCATTCCCGGAATTGACCATTCCGGACGAGCGACTATCGTCAGCCTACTCAGACAACTCAATGAAACAACGAGCGAAGCCCCCGTCCCCACACGGGAGGAGGCGGCGGCAGATGCCGCCGCCTTCCGTGCGCTACGGAAGTGCCTCGACGACCGCCGCGGCGTCGCCCGCGCCGATCGTTGCGCCCGGCTCGACCTCGCTGCGGACGAGCGCGATCGCGGCGAACCCTCCGTCCGGTGATCGTGCCGCGCTCGTGATCGTTCCCACAACCGTGCCTCCGGCGGTGAGTTCGGTGCCCGGGTCGAGCGGGGCGTCCGCAGTGAGGCCGCGCAGGACGCGACGGATGCGACCGAGGTTGTGGACACGCGCGACGGATTCCTGGCCCGGGTAGCAGCCCTTCGTCAGCGAGACGCCGCGCGTCAGCAGGGGCGTCTCGTTCACCAACGTCGAGGCGTCGAAGTCGCGGCCGAAGACCGGCCGCCCCGCGGCGATGCGCGCGGCGTCGAGTTCCTCGAGCGTCGCGCGCGGGAGGTCGAAGTTCCGAATGACCTCGTTGACCTCCGACGGCGGCCCGAGGACGTCGAGGCCGGGAAGACCCCAGACGACGCGGACGACATACGCATCGCCCGATGGATGGAACGCGGCTTCCTCGTTCGGAGGCATCCCAGCGATGATGCGCTGCCCGCGCACCGCGGCGACCACCATGTCCTCGCTCGCCTCGACGACCTCGCATCCCGCGAGGCCCGAATGCCGGGCGATGTACGCCTCGATCCCGTCCCGCGCGGCAGGCTCGGCGTCGAACAGCACGTCCTTCTCCAAAGGCAGCACGCGTACCTCGGCGGCGATGCGGCCCTCGGCGGTGAGCAGCGCCGCGATCGCGCCCGTCCCTTCGCGCAGATCGATGACGTCCTGTGCGAGCACGTCGTGCAGGTATGCAAGCGGGCGTTCCCCGGTCACGCGGTACACGACACGCGGCACGCGCTCGACGACGGCTGCGGACGCGAACGGATCGGTCATGGACTCACTGTAGCGCCGCGCACTCGCCCCGTTCGGGCCGCCGCGGATAAAGTCTCGTCGTCGAGGAGGCCCGAGATGCCGATCGTTCGTTCCGGAGACGCCGACATCGCGTACGAGACCGCCGGGCACGGCGATCCCCTGCTGATGATCATGGGATTCCTCGCCGACTCGCGCATGTGGGTCCTGCAGACGCCGGTCTTCGCGGAGCATTTCAAGTGCATCACGTTCGACAACCGCGGCGTCGGCATGTCGTCCTCTCCGCCGGGCCCGTACACCACCGAACAGATGGCCGCCGACGCGATCGCCGTTCTCGACGACGCCGGCGTCGATCGCGCGCACGTCCTCGGCATCTCGATGGGTGGCGCGATCGCTCAGCACGTCGCGCTGAAGGCGCCGGAGCGGATCCGTTCGCTGACGCTCGCCGCGACCTGGTGCAACCCGAACATGTGGCTGGAGCGGATGTCGTCTCTCGGCGAACTGCTCGCCGGTATGCCGGACAACCAGGTCGCGACCGCTGCGCTGCTCTGGCTGTTCACGCCGAAGCTCATCATCCACCAGCCCGACGTCGTGAACTCGATCGAACAGATGATGGTCGCTTTCGAGCCTCCCCCCGACGCGTTCGTGAAACAGATCCACGGCGTTCGGTCGCACGACACGCGAGAACAGCTCGCACAGATCACAGCGCCGACGCTCGTGCTCGGAGCGCGCCGCGACGTGATGGTCCCACCGGAACTGGCCGAGATCGTCCACCAGTCGATCCCCGGATCGCGCTTCGAGCTACTCGACGGCGGTCACGCGTTCTCGGCGGAGAACGCCGCCGAGTTCAACCGGGTGATCCTGGAGTTCCTGAAGGCGAACTAACCTGGCTGTCGCGCTCGACGTAGGCGAGCACGATCTCGACGAACCGATCGGGAACCTCGATCTGCGGGTTGTGTCCGGCACCCTCTATCACGATCAGCTCCGCGCCGGGGATCTTCGATACCCAGTCCTCCCCGACGGCGATCGGAACAAGAACGTCCTCGCTCCCCCACACGAGCAACGTCGGCACGCGGAGCGAGGCCGCGACGCGCTCAACCTCCGCGCGGCCGCCCGACATCATCCACAGCAGGTTGCGTTGCGCCGAGAGCAACGGCCGGCGCAACGCCATGTCGTGCCGCCGATCCTCCGCCTCTTCCCGCATCAACCGCATCGTCATTTCCGACACGCGCGACGGGTCGGCGACGTTGCGTTTCAATCCATCGGCGAGCTGGTAATCGGCGGACTTGAACTTCATGAAGCCCGTGTACAGCACCTCGCCGACGCCGGGGAGAGACGCGGCCACCGCGCGCGCGACTGTCTTCGCGTCAGGCCGCACGCCGGCGGGCAACGGCAGCGCGGGGTCGACGAGCGCCAGCTGGGTCACGCGCTCGGGCCACGCGGCCGCGCACCACATCGCCGTCACGCCGCCGAGCGAATTCCCGACGATGACGCAATGCTCGATGCCCATCGCGTCGAGGAATGCCTTCACGCCGCCGGCGAGGAACCCGAACGTGTACCGGGCGCGCGGCGCCTCGGACTTGCCGAAGCCCGGCAGATCGACGGCGAGCGTCCGCCGCCGGGCCGCGAAGATCGGCAGCGCGTCGCGCCACTTCGTCACGGTCGAGCCGAGCCCGTGCAGAAGAACGATCGGAGGATCACCGGAGCCGTCCTCGATGTAGTGCAGGCGGACGCCGCCGGCGTCCACGAAGCGGGGTTCGAGTCCCCTCATTCCCCGAGCAGCGTCCGCGCGATGATCAGTTTCTGGATCTCGCTCGTGCCGCCGCCGATCGACGCCAGCTTCGCGTCGCGGATCGAACGCTCGACGGGGAACTCCTTGATGTAGCCGTACCCGCCGAAGATCTGCACCGCCTCGAGCGCGTTCTGCATCGCCGCCTCGGCGACGTGGTACTTCGCGATCGACGCTTCCTGCTGGTGCGGCAGGCCCTCCTGCTTCAACCAGGCCGCGTGATACAGAACCCAGCGTGCGGTGTTGATATTCACGCGCATGCGCGCCAGCTTGTCCTGGATCATCTGGAAGTCGGCGATCGGCTTCCCGAACGCCTTGCGCTCGCGCACGTACGCGACGCATCCCCGCAGCTGCGCCTCCATGCCGCCGATCGCGGAGGAGACCATGACGGTGCGCTCCCAGTCGAAGCACTCGAAGCCGACCTTCCACAGCGCCGACCCCTCCGGCCCGAGCATGTTCGCGTGCGGAACGACGCAGTCGCGGAAGTGGAGCTCCGACGTGGGCGACGAGCGGTTGCCGCTCTTGTCGAGGTGCTTGCCGATCTCGAGGCCCTTCTGACCGCCCGGCACGATGAAGCAGCTCATGCGCGCGCCGCTCTGCGCGTCCGGGTCGGTGACGGCGATCACGTTGATGACGTCGGCGACGGGCCCATTCGTGATGAACGTCTTCGAGCCGTTCAGCACCCAGAAATCGCCGTCGCGGACGGCGCGCGTCTTGATACCGGCGGCGTCGGAGCCGGCCTCCGGCTCGGTGATCGCGAACGCGCCGATCCACTCGCCCGAGCACAGCTTGGGGAGCCACGTCTTCTTCTGATCCTCGGTGCCGTGCAGCCAGATCGGAACCGCACCGATGCAGATGTGCGCGCCGAGCGAGAGCAACAGGCCGGAGTCGCGGCCGCCTTCCTCGAGGGCCTCGAGCGCGAGGTTGGTCGTGACGATGTCGGCGCCGGAACCTCCGTACTCCTCCGTGACCGGGAGCCCGCATAGGCCGAACTCCCCGCACGCCCGCCAGACGTCGCGATCGAACCGGCCGTCGCGGTCGCGCTCGTCCGCGCCCGGCGCGACGACCTTCTCGGCGAATTCCTTGACCGACTTCCGGAACGCGAGCTGTTCCTCGGTGAAGGAGAAGTTGAGGCTCACGGCCGAGGCTCTACTTGGGACGCGGCAGCCCGATCAGACGCTGCGAGAGCGCTTTGAGGCCGCGCGGCTCGACGATGCGTGTGATGACGACGAGGCCGATGACGCCTGACAGGCCCAGCATGAACAAAAGCAACAGGATGAACGAGATCTCGAGGACGTTGATGCTCGCAAGGCTCATCATCGACTCCGTTCCGGGGTGACGCGCGGCTAGACTAGCACCGGCGCTCGGGTGGGAGGCTCCGTGGCGCGGACGTTCGTCCTCAGACTCACGCACGCGGCCGACGACGTCGAACGCGTCGGGCAGGCTCTGACGATCGGCTCGACCGCGGTCGCGTCGGGCATCGACGTCGAGCTGTGGCTCATCCACGACGGCGTCCATCTCGCGCAGCCGGGCGTCGTGGAAAGCCTCGAGCTGGCGCATTCGCCGCCGCTCAGCGAGCTGTGGAACGCGATCATGAAAGGCGGACGCGTGTACGCCTGCACGCAGTGCCTTCTGCGGCGCTCGATCACCGTGGACGAACTGCGCGAGGGCGTCACGCAAGCCGGCGCCGCGGTCCTCGTCGCGTCGCTCGCCGAAGATGGCGCCGTCGCCCTGGATTTCTAGCGGGATTCCGCGGTTTCCTGAACGGGGTTCGGCCGCCCGGCCCACTCGGGCCCGAGGAGCGCCTTCACGATCGCGTCCTCGGTGGGGACGCCCGACGCGCGCCACACGATGCGCAGGTCGGGGTCGGTCACGAAGATCGTCGGAACGCGACGCACGTTGTACCGGTCGGCGAGGTCGAGACGATCGCCGGCGTCGAGCCGGACGACGCGGAGGTCGCATACCTCGGCCGCGATCTTGTCGAGGCGCTGCTCGACGGTCACGCACGGCGCGCATCCCTCGCCGTAGAACTCGACGATGGTCGCGCACGGCGCTTCGCGCGCTGCGATGCCGAGGTCGCGCCGGTCGAAGAGACCGTGGGCCTCGACCATGCGGCCTTCGCGCCGGCGCCACCAGATCGCGAACGCGGCGCAGACTGCGAGGACGCCGATGACGACGAGGAGACGAACGATCACGTCGTGGCGCTCCTCGCGGAGAAGCGCTTCCCGTAGATGTAGACCTCACACCCCACGCACAGACCGGTCGCCCCGAGGAGCGTCTGCAGGGCGGCGACGATCATCGTGAAGGTCCATCCGAGGGCGGCGTTCTCGAGGCCGTAGAAACCGAAGGTCGCTACGAGGAGGAACGCGAACCCCATCAGCTGCGCGAAGCGCGGCGGAGCTTCCTCCTCCGGAAGCACGGGGATCTGCAGCGACAGAGAGCGCTTCACCAACCGGTACGTCGCGCCCAACGGCGAGTAGCGCAGCCCGAACGCCGTCCCGATCCCCAACACGACACACAGCGCCGGCGCCACCCAATGCCAGTCGAAGATCAGCCCGATGTACAAGACGACGGCCGAGATCGCCGCGCCCCATCGGTGACCGTTCCGATCGATCATCCTCGTCGCCATCGTGATCACGTCCCCATCTTGAGCCTAACGACCTCGCGGCATACGTCGTCGCCCCACGCGACGCTCGTCACCTGTTCGACGTACGCCTCGGATCCGAGCGCCTGCATGATCCCTTCCTTCAAAGCCTTGTCGAGCGAGCACGCCAACTCGGGGTGCGCTTGTGCTATTCCCCGGAACGGGCAGTCGTGATCCTCGAGCTCGACCCAGCCGTCGCCGCGCCCCGCGATGCGCGTCGCGCCGGACACCTCCGACAGCGCGCGGACGAGCGCGAACGCTTGCTCGTCGAAGGTCGGTGTCTCGGAAGTGGGCCGGTAGCGGCGGCCGAGGCGCTCGCCGGTGTCGAACGCGACCTGTCGCGCGGGACCGGACTCGTAGCCCGTGTGCTCGATCAACGTCGCTAGCATGTCCGCGACGAGCGTGGTGCCACGTTCGACGTGCGCCGGCGTGATCTCGTACAGCTTCGCCGGCCGTCCGCCGGCGGGCAGGCGCCGCCAGCGCACGGTCGCGAGACCGGCGTCGACGAGCACGTCGAGATGCCCGCGCGCCACGTTCGGATGCAGTCCGGCGCGCGCCGCGACCTCTTTGGCGGTGAGCGGTCCCTCAACCTTGATCAGCTCGAGGATGTGGGCGCGGGTCGGCGCCGCCAGCGCCTTCGCGACCTTCGGATCCCGCTCCCGGGTGACTTCCATCATCGCGTCATCCCCTGCTCACTCGGGGTTTTCACTATTATCATGATACAAACTCGGGCCCGCTTGGGTCAATCGCGCCTATTTGAGCTGAAGCGTGTATCCCTTGAGGTCGGCCTCCAGCGTCAGCTCGCCTCCAGTGACGATCACCTCGCTCGGAACGATGCGCCCGGGCAGCTTCGGGATGTCGACCGAGAAAGTGGTCTCGCGGCGCGCCCGCGCCGCCAGCGAGGCGGGGGCCGTCTGCCCATCGACCCGAACCGTGGTCGGCTTGAACGACAGCGTTCGTCCGTTGAGCGACAGCGGCCCGATCGCCTCGAAACGACGCGGGCGCCCGCCGACCGTGCGATCGGCGCGCACGAAGACGCGGCCGTCAGGGCGCAGCGTCACGTGAACCCCGACGTCCTCATCCGCCAGGAAGGAATTGATCGCGTCTTCGGTGACGCGCGCGGCGCCGGTGCCGTTTTCGACGTGGAGATCGAAGCGATCCGAGCGGATCAGAACGTCGAGGTCGGCCCGGATGCCGTGCATCTCGATCGTGAGAGTCGCCACGTCGAGGCCTTCGAAGGTGGCGTCCCGGACCTCCACCCTGATCCCGGGGATCCGGCCCTGGAAGACGCGAAGCAGGAACGGGAACGAGTCGATCTCCACGGTCGGCCGCCTCTCGAGACCGAACGTGCGCGCGATCCCCGTCGACATCTGTGACTCGACCACGTTCTCGAGGAGGACGCTCGCGCCGAGGAAGATCGCGACCAGAACGACCGCCAGGAGGACCAGCCGGCGGATCATGAACATCAGCTGGTCAGCGCCCGGAACGCGTAGAAGAACAGGGGCGCCGTGAAGATCAGACTGTCGAGCCGATCGAGCGCGCCCCCGTGCGCGGGGATCACCCTCCCGGCGTCTTTCACGCCGAAATCCCGCTTCAGCATCGACTCGAACAGGTCGCCGAGGGGCGCCGCGATCGCGACCAGCGCCGCCAGGACCAGCCCGCGGCGCAGCGTCATCGGCGGATCGAGCCCGACCCCCGCCAGGATCCCCACGACGAACGTCAGGACGGCGCCGCCGAGCCAGCCCTCCCAGCTCTTCTCGGGGCTGATCGTCGGCGCCAGCGCGTGCCGCCCGCCGCGCCGGCCGACGGCCCACGCGCCGGCATCGTTCAGAACGACCATGAGCCCGAACACGAGCACGATCCGGAATCCGTCGTGCATGCCGCGCATCGCGATGATGAACGCGCCCATCGCCCCGATGTAGACCACGACGAACAGCGTGCTCGCGACCGAGGCGACCGCGCCCTCCCGGTTCGACCGGACCAGAACCGCGGCGGCCGACAGGATGAGCGCACCGCCGACGACGGCCGGCAGCTCTTCCGGCGCGCGAACGTCGCGCAGATAGGCGACGACGTACGCGCAGGCCACGGCAAGCAACGCGACGAGCGCGGTCGGCTGCGTGCCACGCGCACGCGCCAGTCGCAGAAGCTCCCCCGCCGCGACGAGCGCCAGGGCGAGCACGAGCGCGAAGAGGGTCAGCTCGCTCCAGAAGACGCAGGCGAGGGCGACGCCGCCGAGGATCACACCGGCGACGAGCTTGCGATCGGGCTGGCGCTGGGCCGCGTCCACGGCGCGCCAGTCTACCGGTGCGAGCTCGCGCGTCCCGGCCGGATCAGGCCGCGTGCGCGCGTCGCGACGGCCACCAGTTGTGCCGTCCGAGGAGCACCGCGATCGAGGGCACGAGGAGGCTCCGCACCACGAACGTGTCGAGGAGGATCCCCATCGTCACGGCGAACCCGAACTGCTGCAGGCTCCGCAACGGGGCGAACAGCAGAGCGCCGAACGTGCCGGCGAGGATCAAACCCGCCGACGTGATCACGTGTCCGGTGAGCGCGAGCCCGCGCGCCGTCGCGTCGGCGGTGGTATGCACGCGGGCCTCCTCGCGGATGCGCGACATGAGGAAGATGTTGTAGTCGGCACCCAGCGCCACGAGCATCACGAACAGGAACGGCGGCAACCACCACGCGACGCCCGGTTGCCCGCCGGCGATCTGGAAGACGAACGTCGTGAGGCCGAGCGTCGCCAGGAGCGACAGAAGAACCGTGAAGATCAGATACGTCGGCGCGACGATGCTCCGCAGCAGCAACGCCAGCACGACGAAGATGCCGATCAGCACGGCGATGATGATCGTGCGGAAATCGTGCGACGACAGCGTGCGGATGTCGTCGAAGAACGCAGCCGATCCGGTGGCGAGGACGTCGGCGTCCTCGAGCGGCGTCTTGCTGAGCGCGAAGCGGCCCTGCGCACGCATCAGCGTGACGGCGTCGAGGGACCCGGCCGCGTAGGGCTCACGGGTCAGGGTCACGAACAGGCGCGTGACCTTCTCGTCCGGCGAGATGAAGAAGCCGAGCTGTTTGCGCAAGCCGGGGATCGATTCAACGAGCTGCGGCGTCAGGCCGAGGTTCCCCGCGCTCACCAGATCACCGA
Source organism: Actinomycetota bacterium (assembly GCA_044866075.1). GTDB lineage: Bacteria > Actinomycetota > AC-67 > AC-67 > AC-67 > JBASRP01. The sequence goes on from JBIOTQ010000114.1 coordinate 11,229, forward strand.
TGCCGGCCGAGCGAATGCGCGCGGCTCCTTCGGCGAGGCCGGTCCTCAGAAGCCGAAGACCCGGAAGGATCTGGTCGAGGCCGTCGATCATCTTGCGCGTCCCGGCGATGGTCGCGTCGACGCCCTGCGCGCCGTCCAGGAGGCCGGGCCCGAGCTTCGCGAGCCCTGCGTCGAGCTGTGCCAGCCCCCCGTCGAGCTGCCCGAGGCCGTCGATCGCTCGGTGGAGCCCGTTCGAGATCGTGCGGAGCAGCCCCGACAGCCCCCCGGCGTCGGCGTACTCCTTCGCGTTCGGGTCGGGCGCGTAGAAGCCGTTGAAGAGCCGGCCGGTGAGACGGCCGTAGGCCTCGATGACGTGCGGGTCGATCTTGCTCGTCGGCAGCGCGGACCGCAGCGCGTCCGCGGCCCCCTGCGCTTGATCCGCGAGGTCGTTGTCCGCGCCCGGCTTCGACAGCCCGTCGGCGGCCCGCGTCAATCCGGCGCGCGCCTCTGCGATCCCCTCGCGCATCCGCCGGGTGCCGTCGCGCATCCGCGCGATCCCTGTGGCGCCCTCCCGCAGCCCCGTCGAGAGCTGCGGAACCTCGTCGCGGATGCGCACGAGCCCGCCCCGGATCTGGCCGAGGCCACCGATCACCTTGCCGACGCCGTTCGCGCCCTCCTGCAAACGGTCGGGGAACGCGGCGAGCTCGCCGACGCCGGCGCGCTGCAGATCCTCGGGCGAGAACACGCCCCCGGTCGGCTGGGTCAAGGATCGCACCGTCGCGACGCCCGGCACCTTCTGCAGCGCGACGGTGACGTCGTTGATGGCGCGGAAGGCCTGCGGCGTCCAGAGCTTCTGGTCGGAGCGGATGACGACGAACACCGGGCTCACCTGACCCCGCTCGAAATGCCCGGCGAGCGTCGAGTACCCGGCCACAGAGTCGGCCTTCGGCGGCAGCTCCGACAGAACGTTGTATGTGACGCGCGTCCGCATCGTCGCCAGCGCGGGCGCCACGAGGATGAGCAGCGCGACGCCGAGCACCCGTCCGGGGTGCGCCCTTATCAGCCGCGCGAGCCGCGTCCAGCTCATCGGGTCGCCTTCCGGCCGGCCGCACGGTCGCCGTCCGTCGCAGGCATCTCGATACCCAGCGCCTCGGAGGCTCGCAGCTCGGGAAGCCCGCCGGCGGCCGCGAGGTGCTCCGGATGGGCCGGCCAGAACAGGTTGCGGCCGAACGCGCGCATCAGCGCCGGCGTGAGCGTGAGCCCGGCGACGAGCGTGACCAGGATCGCGACGGCCATCGCCGGCCCGACGGTTCGGAACATGCCGAACTTCGCGACGCCCTGCGCCGTGAAACCGACGATCACGGTTCCGGCGCTGGACGCGATCACCGCCCCGACGACGGCGATCGTGGCCGTGAGCGTGCGCCGGTACTCGTGGCTCTGCCCGACCTCCTCGCGGAAGCGGGAGATGATGAACAGGCAGTAGTCCGTCCCTGCGCCGAAGATGATGACGATCATGAACGTCTCGACGAGGGACGAGACCTTCATGCCCGCCTGCGCCAGCAGCGCGATGATGCCCTGCGCGACGAGGAAGGAGATCCCGATCGTCAACAGCGGCACGCCGAGCGTCACCGGCGACTTGTAGACCCAAAGAAGGATCATCACGACGAGTGCGAGCGTGATGATCGTCGTGCGGTCGATCGAGTCCTGGATCGTGTTCGACTGATCCGCCGCGACGCCGGCGTTCCCCGTCACGTGCACGGTCAGATCGCGTGGCTTGGTTTCGCGGATGTGATCGCGGATGTCGACGACCGCGTCGTTCGTCGGAGGTTCGAACGGCGGCGTGTTGAACTGAACGATGAGGATCGTTGTCGTCCCGTCCTTCGCGTTGAGGACGTCGCGCAATTCGGGTCGCGTGCGGACCGACTGCGTGCCACGGACGGGCTTCGGCGCGACGCTCGACCGGAGCCACGTCTCGAGGGAGTCCACGTACGCGAGATCGGAGGAGCGGAGGAACCCGGGGTGCGAAACGACGATCGCGGCCGAGTTGCCGAACTCGTCCTCGGGCCAGTTCGCTGAAAGGACGTCGACGGCACGGATGCTCTCGGCGTCGGCGGTCAGGAACGCGGTCTCGTCGTAGGTGGCGACGTCACGGAGCTGCGGCGCGATCGAGTTGACGATGCCCGCGACGACGACCCACGCGCCGATCACCCACACAAAGCGGCGGGTGGCGAGGTCGCCGAGCTTCTCGAACACCGGGCCTCCCCCTCGACGAGCCGTCGCTTGGGCGCGCGAGAGACGCGACGCCCGGACGGCGTCCGGAATCTAGGCTGCTGGCTTTTCGAGGGGCAAACCGGACTTCCGGCGGGCACGGGGAGAGGCCGGGCGCGTGGCCGCGGACCGGTGATCCGCGACCCCCTCCTCCTTCTCCCAGGTCCGGACCAGGCGGTCAAGGTTGGCTTCCCAGGCCAATCGCCTGCTCAGCCAGCGCCGGGCCTCCATCTTGTCCTTGTCTTCCATGGGTTCCTCCCGATGCGAGCTCGTACTTGAAATACGTTACGGTATCTAATATACGTAGCCGTATCTAGATGTCAAGCCGGGATTTCGTCATGATGAGGGCCGGGATGCCGGTCGAACGCCTCACGCCTGAGCGCCGCCGCGAGATGACGAGGGAGGCCCTCGTCGAAGCCGCGGCCGACGTTTTCGCCCGCCGCGGGTTTCACGCGGCGTCGTTGGATGAGATCGCCGAAAGCGCCGGGTTCACGCGCGGCGCGATCTATTCGAACTTCGGCGGCAAAGAGGACCTATTCCTCGCGGTCCTCGATTTCGCGATCAGCGGACAGCTGGAGGCGTTCGGCGAGGTGATGGAGGGAACGTCCGATCGATCGGACGTGGAAGTGGCCGCTGCGGCGTCTCAAGTCTGGACCCACACGGTTCGGGAGAATTCGAGGCTCGCGCTGTTGTCGCTCGAGCTGCGGTTGTACGCGATGCGGAATCCGGACTTCCGGCGTCGACTGGCGGAGGCGGAGCGCCGTCAAACCGACCGCATCGCGTCGTTCATCGTCGCTCAATCGACCAATCTGGGGCACCGCCTCCGCATCCCGCCGCGCGAGCTCGCAGAGATCCTCAGCGCCGCGTCCGTCGGTCTCAGCCAGATCGCCGCCATCGACGCGGAGCGCGGCGACTACTACGACCGCGTCTCGCAGCTATTCCTCGGCTTCATCGCCGAGCACATCGCCGAGCCCGACGAGAAGGCCGAGCCGAAGAAGAGCTAGAGCGACGCGCTGGTCGGCGATCCCGGCGCGTGTGCGACCATCCCCGCGATCTCGTCGGCCAGATCCGACGCGAACCCTTCGGTGAAACCGTCCTCCGCGTGCCCGAAGTGCGGAACCAATCGCAATTTCTTGGGCTCGGGCGCGTGGTCGTAGAGCTCCTGCGCGTCGCTCGCCGAGAAGAAGTGATCGTCCTCGCCGTGGATCAATAGGATCGGCGCGTGGACCTTCTCGATCGCCCGCACCGGTGGATCGGGGTTCCCCCAGTCGAGGTTGATCCGGGTCCCGAACAGACGCCGGAACATCGAGCGTCCGAACGGGCTCGTGAAGATCCACGTCATCCTCCGCACGGCTTTCGTGTCCGATGTCCCCCACCGCGCCGGCGTCGAGATCGCCACGACGGCGTCCGGCGGGTTGTCCGCGGCGGCGGCGCGGATCACGGCGATGCCGCCGAGCGACGCGCCCGCGGTCACGACGCGGCGGTATCCGCGGCGGCGCATGTAGTCCACGGCGGCCAGCACGTCGAGCGCCTCGAGTTCGCCTCCCGTGCACCATCCGGCCGACTGGCCGTGCCCGCGCAGGTCGAAAACCAGCACGGGGAACCGGCGCGCGATCCCCTCGGCGAGGATCCGGATCTTCGGTTTCGTTCGATATCCGTTGAACCCGTGGACGACGACGACGCCGGTGTCTCCGCCGGCGTCGGGAAGCAACGTGCCGGCGAGACGCACCTCATCGGACGTATCGAACCAGACGTGCGAATGTGGCGCGTTGTAGGTGCTTCGGCTGCGGGCGAGGTTGCCGATCAGTCCGTGCGTTTTCCATCGTGCGGTGTTCATTGGGAGGCGGCGGCTCACGGATACTCCTTGAGAGGCCCTCGGGCGTCTGCTACTTTGCCCTCGGAGGGTGGCCGTCGCAAGCCGTTCTCCCCAGGCAAAGGCGCCGGGTCGACCGGCGCTTTCGCATTTCTTTAGACGGTTCCGCCGAACGGAGAGCTGTGGCCGACATCGAGATCCTGACCGAGCGCGCGACCGACCTCGCCCCGCTCGTGTCCGCGCTCGAGGCGGGTGGGCACCGCGTCGCCGTCGCGCCGCTCGCCGAGTCGCTCGGCCACGGACCAGATCCGGCGATCGCGTTCGTCGACACGGTCAAGGACTTCGGCCGCGGGCGCGACGCGTGTCGCGGGATCCGCGCATCCTCGCCACGGGTCCACATCATCGCGATCGTTGGGGTCGAGATCCTCGACGCGTTCGGACCCGACTGGGGCGCCGACTCGTTCGTCGCCGAGGGGGCGACCCCCGAAGAGTTCCTCGCGCGCGTGCGCATCGCGATCGGGACGTCGCTGGACGACGCGGCGTCGGTGCTACGCGTCGGCGAGCTCGCGATCGACCCCGAGACGTACCAGGTGCGGCTCAAGGGCCGGCCCCTCGACCTCACCTATAAGGAGTTCCAGCTGCTCCTCTATCTGGCGGAACGGCCGGGACGCGTCTTCTCGCGATCGCGACTGCTGCAAGAGGTCTGGGGGTACGATTTCTTCGGCGGCACGCGAACCGTCGACGTGCACGTACGGCGCCTGCGCGCGAAGCTCGGCGCCGAGCACGAAGCGATGATCGCGACCGTCCGCAACGTGGGCTACAAGCTCGAACCCCCGGCGAGGGCGCGCTAGATGCTCGATCAGGAGTACGTGCTCCGAACGGTCGAGGAGCGGGACATCCGCTTCATCCGGCTGTGGTTCACCGACGTTCTCGGTTTCCTGAAGTCGTTCGCGATCACGCCGACCGAGCTCGAGACCGCGTTCGACGAAGGGATGGGCTTCGACGGCTCGGCCATCGAAGGGTTCGCGCGGCTGCAGGAGTCAGACATGGTCGCGCGGCCGGACCCGTCGACCTTTCAGATCCTGCCGTGGCGTCCGGGCGAGCAGGGTGTGGCGCGCATGTTCTGCGATGTGCACACGCCGGACGGCGAGCCGTTCAGCGGCGACCCGCGCCACGTCTTGCGCCGGACGATCGCGCGCGCGCAGGAGATGGGCTTCACCTTCTACGTCGGGCCCGAGCTCGAGTACTTCTACTTCGCGGACTCCTCGTCGACGGACCCGCTCGACCAGGGCGGCTACTTCGACCTGACGCCCCTCGACATCGCGTCCGACCTCCGGAAGCGCACCGTCTTCTACCTGGAATCGATGGGCATCTCGGTCGAGTCGGTGCACCACGAGGTCGCACCGTCCCAGCACGAGATCGTGCTGCGCGACACCGACGCGCTGACCATGGCCGACAACGTGATGACCGCGCGCCTGGCGGTGAAGGAGGTCGCGCAGGAGGCCGGCCTGTACGCGACGTTCATGCCGAAGCCGGTGCAGGGCGCGTTCGGATCGGGCATGCACACGCACATGGCGTTGTACGAAGGAGACCGGAACGCCTTCTTCGACCCCGACGAGGAGTACCGCCTGTCGAAGGTGGCCAAGGCGTTCATCGCCGGCATGCTGCGCCACGCGCGCGAGATCACCGCGGTCTGCAACCAGTGGGTGAACTCGTACAAGCGGCTCGTGCCCGGTTTCGAGGCGCCGGTGCACATCTGCTGGGCCCGGCAGAACCGCTCGGCGCTACTCCGGATCCCAACGTCGATGGGCAAGGGCGACGTGCGCGTCGAGTTCCGCAGCCCCGACCCGGCGTGCAATCCGTACCTCGCGTTCGCACTGATGCTGTCGGCCGGGTTGCAGGGCATCGCCGACAACGCCGAGCTGCCGCCGCCTGCCTCGGACAACATCTACGAGATGACGGTCGCCGAGCGGCGGGCCGCCGGCATCGAGTCCCTCCCCGAGGACCTGTCGGAGGCCGTCGTCGCCATGGAACGCTCGTCGCTCGTGCGCGCGACGCTCGGCGATCACCTCTTCGAGTTCTTCGCGCGCAACAAGCGCACCGAATGGGAGGCGTACAAAGCGTACGTCTCGCCCTTCGAGATCGAACGTTCGCTTCCCGTCCTCTAGAACGGGCGAGCACCGCCAGCGCTTCTACGCACTGTCTCGCACCGGCACGTAGTCCGTCCAGGCTATGCCTGGTCAAAGGACGGGTCCACCGTTCCCATCTTTCCGCAGGACGCTCCAGAACAATCGGACAGCGTCCGACACTCAGAGTGACGGAACTACTACCTGAGGATGGGTTACGGGGATGCAGGCAGTCATCGAGCGCCGGCGATCGATCGCCACGATCGGTTTCCTTCTGGTCCTCTTCCTACTGCTCGGCTTCCTGGCGCCGAAGCACGCCGACGCCACCACGACGTCCGAGCGCTACATGGTCTACTTGATCAACAAGGCGCGCGCGTCCCACGGCAAACACGCGCTGCGCATCAACGACAGCCTCTCCAACTACGCACGCAAGCACAGCCGCACGATGGCGGCGAAGGACAAGCTGTACCACAACCCGTACCTGGCCAGTTGGCTGGACGACTGGAGCTGGACGATCCTCGGCGAGAACGTGGGCGTCGGCGGCTCGGTCTTCTCGCTCCACAAGGCGTTCATGGCGAGCCCGAGCCACAAGGCGAATAACCTCGACCGCCGGTTCCGCACCATCGGCGTCGGGATCGTCTCGAGCGGCGGGCGCCTCTGGGTCACGGTCATCTTCCGCGGATAACCGCGATCGAAATGGCGGAGGGCGGCTCTGGTGAGCCGCCCTCCCGACGTTCGAGCGTCGAAGGTCCTGCTGCTAGATTGCTCGCGGCAGGGCCGCTAGCTCAACGGGTAGAGCACCGGGCTTTTAACCCGGCGGACCGGGTTCGAGTCCTGGGCGGCCCACCTCGGCAGGAGCCCAAGCTCGTCCGTCGAACGCGTCCCGCATGAGGATCGGGCGCGCTTGCCTGGCCATCGCGGGACTGATCGCCGCCCTGGTCGGAGCTCCCCGCGCCGGTCTCGCCTGCTCCTGGCCCGCCGTCCTCGAGGCCGACACCCTCAACGTCGCGTATCCCGACGCCAACGCCACGTATTGGGTGACGCACTTCGTGGGAGTGCCCGGAGCACGCATCCGGATCGAGGGCTCCTACCCGGCCGCGCGCTACTTCTCCTTCCACGCCTACGACGAGGCCCAGCGACCGGTCGGGAGCCTCGCCGACTTCGAGATCGCCCCCGACGCCGGCAGCAGCAATCCCTTCGTGGTTCCGGGCGCGGCGGCGGGAGGGTCCTACACGGCGTTCATCGAGTTCAGCGCGCGCCCGACGGAGCCCGCGCCGAACACGCTGTATGCGGGAGCGACGACCGAGGGCGCTCCCAACCCTGCGGGCATGATCATCTATCGCGTGTACGTCCCCGACCAGGCCGGGGACCTCGCCGGAGGAGTCCCGCTTCCGGAGCTGACGCTGGAGACGATGGACGGCGCGATCGCGCTGCCGCTCGGGTCCTGCGATCCGGTCCCGCCGTCCACCGGCTCGCAGCTCCAGAAGTTGATCCGAGAGTCGTCGTTCCCCAACCAGGTGCCGCGCGCGGTGCCGTGGCCGCCGGCGCAGGATCCGCCTGAGTTCGTGAAGTTCTACTCGCTCGCCACGAACGTGATCGACCGGTTGCCGCCGAACCCCGCGACGGATGCGATCCCGCGCGACACGAGCGGCGGCTTCCTCTCGAACCGGCACATCAACTATCTGTTCGCGCTCACCGCGCGCTCACTCGGCGACGTGTTCGTGATGCGCGCCCGGGCGCCGGTGGCTCCGGACACACGCGGCGGCGCCGACCCGACCGATCCCGCCGACGTCCGCTACTGGAGCGTGTGCCAGAACGACTTCATCACGCAGCGCTTCATCGCGTGCCTCGCCGACTTCGAGGTCGCCGTCGACCCGGACGGCTTCTTCACGATCGCCGTCAGCGACCCCGACGACAAGCCCGCGACGGCCAAGAACTGGCTCCCGTGGGGCGGTCCCTACTACGAAGGCAGCGTCATCTACCGCCACATGCTGCCCTCGCCCGGTTTCACCGGCGCGATCCAGAACGTGCAGTACGGACAGAGCCCTCGCGAGGTGATGGGCGCGTACTTCCCGGAGGCGGCCTACTGCACGACCTCGGAGTTCGACGCCGGCACCTGCTTCGGCTGAACGCGCGCGGATTTTCGTTCCGAACGGGTCAAGACGGAACCGCCGGGCCTTGTCGGCTCGCGGTTTCGGGCGCACTCTGGGGTCGTGGGAAGCCCGAAGTTCGTCAAGATCGTCTTCTGGATGGCGCTGCTCATCGGCGGCGCCGTCTATGGGATCCGGTACATCGAGCGGAACCCGGACGTCGTCGACATCCGGAAGACTCAGCCGGGCGTCTACCGGCCGCAGCCGGCGCCGCCGCCGGGTGGCAACGGCGGGCAGATCGTGACCGTCCCTTAACCGGGCCCGCGATACCGCCGCAGCTGTTCGTCGCGCTGCTCGCGCACCCACTCGTTCGTGCGATCGAAGATCTGGACGACCGGCCAGCCGTTGAGGCCAGCGTACGCACCGATCTGCGCGCGGTGCGCGATCTCGTGCTCGGCCATCATCATCAAGGCGCGCCAGCCGGACACCTGGATCCCGCCGTCGCCGATCAGCTCGATCTTGGCGCGGAGCCGCTCGGGGCCGGCCGCCTCGACCCGCGACCGGAACTCGCTCATCGCGCGGTCGAGCGCCGGCGCCCAGCCGTCCCGCGGGCCGATCCGCTCCGGCCAGGCGTCCCACACCCAGCCGCGCCCGGCGAACGCGTCGGCGAAATAGAGACGGCCCTCGGCGAGGTGCTGGACGATCATCGGCACGCCCCACGCCTCCTCGGCCGAACCGGCCGCCGGCGTCCAGGTCTCCGCGTCCGGCGGCAGGACGGACACGTCGCGCACCGTGCGGCGATGAACGCCCTCGAACCAGTTGAGGAACGCTCCCAGGTCGGAGATCACGTCGGCTTCGTCACCATCAAGAAGACGATCACGATGACCAGCACCGCGAGAATCATCCCGACGATCGTTCCGCGCTGGGAGACCGCCTTGTACTCGGCCGTGCTGCCGCTTCCCGCCTCGAGCAGCCGAACCTGCTTGCGCAGCGTGGGCGTGTAGACGAGCGCGGCGAGGAGCGCGAGCACGATGTAGATGCCGAGCGCGGTCTTGAGCCACAGCTGGCTGAGGGGTTGAGGGCCGAAGCGCACCATCAACAATCCGGTTATGAGAAGCAGGCCGTACGCGGGATTCGCGAAGCGATCGTCGAGCACCTTGATCCCACGCACGACGTGGAGTTCGTGCTCCGGCTCGCGCGCGGCGCGCGCCAGCCAGATCGCGTACGAGGCGTTGAAACCGACGGCGATGATCGCGAGCAAGACGTGGAAGAACTTGACCAGCGTGTAACTCGTGAGCCCCAGAACGACGGCCATTATCCGCCTCCCCCTCGCACCGCTTCGCACTCGGAGACTACATCCGTCGAGAGGAGACGTGCGGTTTCGTGCGCCGGGCGGCGGGTATGCATAAAAGTGCTCGGTTGTGTCGAGCGCAAAGGAGGTTGTTGTGCCTACCGACCTCAAGATGGAAGGCAAATGGGATCAGGTGCGTGGCCGCGTGAAAGAGGCGTGGGGCGCGCTCACCGACGACGATCTCGATCGAAGCGAGGGCAAGTGGGATCGGCTCGTCGGTACCATCAAAGAGAAGACCGGTGAGAGCGCGGACAAGATCGAAGTGAAGCTAAACGCTCTCCTGGACAAGGTGAACCCGACCAAGAACTAACGAAGGTTTTTCTCACCATCGGACCCCGCGGCGCATGCCGCGGGGTCCTTCAGTTTCCGTTCTGGGGCGCGCGACCCGGTGCTACGATTCCGCGCGGCCCCCATCGTCCAGCGGCCTAGGATGCCACCCTTTCAAGGTGGAGATCGCGGGTTCGAATCCCGCTGGGGGCACGAACAAAAACCAGAACGCTTCGGCGTCCTTCCAGGAGCTTTGACCAATGCCCGGCTGGATCCTCAAAATCGCCTTATGCCCGCGAGCAAACCGAGGAAGCGGAAACGGTCCAGGCGCCCGATGTCCCGGGGCGCGGTCTCGAAATCCTCGGCCGCTTCGAAGGCGCGCGCCGAAGCCCTAGCTCGCGGCGTCATGCCCGGCGCGCCTGCCGATCGCCGCGCTCTGGAACGGGACATGATCCGGGCGACTCGCGAGCTCATTGCGCGAGAAGGGATCGACGTGATTCAAGGCCCAAGGGACCCAGCGCTCGAGCGCGCCCAGGAGCTCGTTTACGACGCTTGGGAGACCGAGGGAGAGAAGCGGCTGGCGCTCGCCATAGAGGCACTCGAGCAATCGGCGGACTGTGCGGACGCTTATGTGATCCTTGCCGAGGCAGCCTCAAGCCTCGGGCAGGCCCTGGAGGCGTACGCATTGGGGATGCGGGCCGGCGAACGGGCGCTCGGGCCCGAAGTGTTTGATGAGGAAGCCGGCCATTTCTGGGGGGTCGCGGAGACCCGCGGCTATATGCGCGCGCGCGCTGGACTCGCCCAGTCTCTGTGGCTACTCGGCGAGCATGAGGCAGCCCTCGCGCATTACCGGGCAATGCTGCGCCTGAACCCGAACGATAACCAAGGCGTCCGCTACTTCTTGCTGGACGCTCTGTTTGTCCTCGGGTTCGATGATGAAGCCGAAACTCTGCTCCGGAGATCTGAGTACTCGGACGATGCGTCGTGCGAGTGGGTGTACGGCAATGTGTTGCTTGAGTTCCGCCGCCAAGGCGATTCGACGCATGCGCGAGCCGCCCTAGTGGACGCGCGAAAGCGGAACCCGCACGTCGCGCCGTTCCTGATCGGAACCAGGGAGCTCCCGGAAGAGCTGCCGGAGCTTCTACAGATCGGCGGCGAGACCGAAGCGATCTCGTACGTCGCGGAGCGTGCGGAGGGGTGGACCACGACGGATGGCGCTATCGACTGGATCCGGTCGCAGACGCACTAAGGCGGGACAGTGATCGGCGCTTTTGCCTAGGCGCTTGCCCTCCGGAATAGCTTGCTGCGTTTCGCGCGTTCCTCGGCGAGTTGCTTCGCCGTATCGAGGTGCTGCCGGACGGCTCGATCGAACATCCGCCGGATCATCCGCCCCTCGACGATCCCGACGATCCCGCCGTGGGGCGTCTCGAAGCGGCCTCGGTACCGAAGCTCGCATCGATCCGGACCGATGGGCGTGACATCGATTCGCTCCACCACTGCGGTAAGCGGGCCCTCGAGCCACCGGTAATCGATCCCGTACGGGGGATCAAGCCGAACGAGCTCGGTGGTGACAACGGGTCGGCCTCGAACCTCGGTGTGAAACTCGACGATCCGTTCGCGATCTCCCCGACGTTCCCGCGTGCGCCCGCCGCTCGACGCAACCTGATACGTGAGCTCGGCTGGCGCATCCACGGAAACGGCCCGGCCGGGAAGCGCGACGATGCGTCCCATGGCTCAGCCTTGCTCGCTTGCGAATCGGTGGAGCCCGAGATCCCCCGACAAAGAACGCTCGGCGCGGAATACTTCGAGCTCCGCCCGGTTCGATCCGGTGGGTGACTCCTCGATCAGCATGCCTTCACGCGCATCGCGCAGCTCCTTCCACGTCAACGTGAGGACCAACACATGCACCCTTCCTCGAGCCGCTCAGTGGACGGCACGCACGGCGAACCATGCGAGGGCGAGGCATCCCACTCCAACGACGAACACCGCGAGATCGCCTAAGCCCTTGCGGCGCAGGACGAGCGCCGAGGTTGGGAAGGCGCCTACGATGACGATCCACTGCGCGATCGTTCCGCCGTCGGTGCGCGGCAGAAGGATCTCCCGCAGAAGCGACACTCCTTCAACCCTTCCAGAGGGGCGCGTCGGGTACGAACACTGCCCACGCGAACCAGAACGTGTCGACTTTGTCGATGGGTTCCAGTCGCCGGCCTTGGAGCGGCCCGGCGACGGCGCGGCCGAAGATGTCCCATGTACTTCGTGTCTGCTCGTCGGCGAATCGGTCGCCGTCGACGCGGAAACTGAGGATCCGAGACTCCAGGCGCCGCGAGAAGACGGCGCTCGATCCGACGTCTTTCGATCTGGCGACCAGCGGCGCGTCGAGCGTCGACTTGGTCCCACGCTTGAACAGCACCACCAGCTCGGTGCCGCCTATCCGGTCGTTGACGGCCGCGATCGCGCCGACCATTCGCAATGCCTCGACCGAATACGACTTGGCGCCCTGCGCAGTTCGCACACCCACGACGCGCGCGATCGCCGGCAGCTTCGGATCGACCTTGCCGCTGAAAAGGAACGGATCGCTGTTCGAGTCGTATCCTTCGTACGGCGTGGTGCCGTAGTCCCGGTCGAAGCCGGTGGCGCGCGAGAGAATCTTCCCATCGGGATGCGCCTCGCGGAAGTCGGCGAAGGAGGTCAGGGCCGAGGGGATCACCTCGAGTTCGGTTCGCATCAGGGGCCCGACGACGGCCTTGCCCATGATCTGCGGCCACAGGCTCTTGGTCGCACGGTCGTACATGACCAGATCGCTGTTGTAGAGACGCCCCGACGTCCCGAACGTCGTGACCTCTCCCTTCACGGTGCGATCGAAGACGATCGCGCTGTTGCACAACGGACAGTACGTCACGGTTACCGCTCGACCGCCGACGGTGTCGTTGACGATCTCGTGCCAGAGCAGGATCTGTAAGGGGTAGGCGCGCGCGTCTTGTTGGATGTCGACGACGAGCACCGGTTCCTGCGCGTCGAGCCAGGTCGCCTTCGAGATCGCGATGAACTTCGGCCTGTCGATCGGGGGGATCCCGTCCGGCGGTGGGCCGCCCGAGATGATCTTGTCCAGCGGGACGAGCGATTCGTGCTCGACGCCGGGCTCCTCCCAGAAGAACCTCGCCTCCGGGTTCGCCTTCGCGACACCGGAGGGGTTCGACCGCGTCTCGCTGCACGCCGCCGCCACCAAGGCAAGCGTCACCAGGATCAGGGCCGCGCGCGTCGTGAACACCGTGTCTCCTCTACATGGGACGCCGAGGCCCGTCACCCGCTTCCAACGCCTCCGGAATCGGTGGGATCTGCCGGGCGTCTTCAAAGGTGAGATGAACGCACCGTCCCGGGAAGAGCGGATCCTGAGCTCGAATGGGCTGCCGCGGTGGATCGGCGTGCTCGTGCTCGTGGCGGTGGTCTCGGCAGGAGCCCTTTGGCTCGCAACGCGGTCCGATCGGGACACGAGCACGGGCGGCCGAAAGGCAGGCCTTCGTCCCTTGCCGGCCTTTTCGCTGCGCGGATTCGACGGAGGGACCGTGACCCGAGAAGCGTTTGCGGGCCGGCCGGCCGTCGTCAACTTCTTTGCCTCCTGGTGTGTTTTCTGTATCCGTGAGATGGCGGCGTTCGAGCGCGTCCACGCCCGGGTGAGCGATCGCGTCTCGTTCCTCGGCGTTGCTCTGCGCGACAGCGAACCCGCCGCGCGCCAGCTCGCACGCGAGACCGGGGTCACCTATCCGCTCGCGTTCGACGACTCAGGCTCCTTCTACCGGGCGCTTCGCGGGTTCGGCATGCCGGTGACCGCCTTTATCCTGCCCGACGGGAGTATCGCGTCGATCCACTCGGGGCCGCTCGAGGAGACTCAGCTCCAAGAAGTGGTCGAAGAGTTGATCGCAGGCGTCAGGTAGCGATGAAAGCGCCTGCATCCCCAGAGCGAGGTGATACTTGCAGAAGAAGGCCAGCGCGCCCGATGCCGGGACCTTCACGGACACTGAGATCAACTGGCCGGCAGCGACGTTACGTTCGCCGCGGCGATGCCCGCGCAGGCAACGACTGGATTGCGCTACCGGGTGACGACACGAATTTGACCGGCGGCCAGCCGCTCACTCCCCCGGTCCTTGCGGTTCACCGCCGGCCGGTGTCGATCTTCGAGCTCGGCGAACCGGCGAGCCTCGGCGTGCAGGAGATCGCCGAGAACGGCAACCCCGGCCCGCTCGTCGAAGCGCTCGAGGACGATCCTCAGGTCGTGTCAGTGGTTACCGGGTCGGCGCCGATCGTGCCCGCCGAGCGGACGGATGAGACCGGCTTCGCCGACAGCGCCACGTTCGAGATCGATGGTGGACCCGGAGCGAAATACCTGTCGTGGGAGTCGATGCTGATCTGCACGAACGACGGCTTCACTGGCGTGAGCGGCTTGCGTCTCCCGGCAAAGACCGGTGACGAGATCACTATCCACACGATCGGCTACGACGCCGGTACCGAGATCAACACCGAGAACTTCGTCGTCATCGTGCCGCCGTGTCAGGGCCTGATCGGCGTCACCGGAGACCCGGGCACCGGCACCACGAATCCGGCGCTTGCCGAGGGTGGCGTTATTCACGTGCACGAAGGGATCCAGGGCGACGGCGATCTCATCCCTGCGGTCCACGGCTGGACGGACCCCGTCGCGACGCTGACGATCACGACACTGTAGGCGCGATCATCGAACGGCGGGGGC
>JBIOTQ010000115.1:0-91382 GCA_044866075.1 Actinomycetota bacterium
AGCCCCTCGAAGCGCTCGCCGGCCTCCTCCTTGATCCATGCGACGCGTTCCTCGGCCGCCTCGTTCGTGAACGAGGTGAGGTCCACCTCGCGACCGCCCTTGCGGTGAACGATCCCCGACAGACCCACGATGTCCGCTTCCCGCGCTGCGAGGGAAAGCAACCGCCTCCCATTGCCCCCGATCAGCAGCGGCGGCCCCGGACGCTGCACCGGAACCGGATAGATGCGGTGGCCGCGCACCGCGTAGTGCTGGCCGAGAACTGTGACCTGCTCCCCGGTCCACAGAGCCTTCAGAATCGCCACGGACTCGGCGAGCCGATCGATCCTGGTCGCGCCTTGGTCGAACACAAGGCCCGCCTCGTCGTACTCGCTTTGCATGTGCCCGGCGCCGATGCCGAGCTCGAAACGACCGTCGGTGAGCAAGTCGATGGCTGCGGTCTCTCGGGCGAGTAAGACCGGATGACGGAGGTCGTTGTTGACGACCAAAGTCCCGACGCGCAGCGTCGTGGTGGAATCCGCCGCCGCGACGAGAGCAGGAATCGGCGAAAACATCTCCGCCAGATGATCCGCCACAAGGAACGTCGAGTAACCGAGATCCTCAGCCTTCCTCGCCTTCTGCGACCACTCAGAGCGCGAGAGGGCCCCGCGCGAGCTAACGCCAAACCGAAATGGCTTCACGCCGGCCCCCTCTCAACGAGCTTCAGGAGAGGACTCACATCTTGCCTGAATGCTGGTGAGCAATACCGCTCCTGATCCTCTTCGCCCATCGGCCGCAGCGCTTCGGGTTCTAGGCACCTCGCGCCCACGCGCGGCCCACGTGCGGAAACCGACCAAGCATCGGATCGTGGAAATAATGGGCGCGCGGTGGACCGCTGGCCTTTGCAATCTTGGCCTCCGCCTGTACGCACCAGCTCCGGCGCCCAGACCGAGTGGGACACCCACTACCGTCATGGTTCGGTTGCGGGCTCTTCCCCGAGAACCGCTGAACCCTTCCAGCGTAACGCCCAGAAGCTCGTGCCCGATCAGCCGACGGCGACAGCTCGACACGCACGCATTCGGCGGTTTCGCGGTCGGATCCTCCGCGTCAGAGGCCGCTCATGGATTCAGCCGGTCTTCTACGTGCGCCAATATTTCGACCACCGTCTGGATCAGTGGCCCCAGCGGGATTCGAACCCGCGATCTCCACCTTGAGAGGGTGGCATCCTTGGCCGCTAGACGATGGGGCCTCGTCGCTGGGGTGCCTGGATTCGAACCAGGACTAGCTGAACCAGAATCAGCCGGGCTGCCGGGTTACCCCACACCCCAAGGGACCGCCGCATGGTAGCCAACGCGAATAGGGCGGGCAAACATTTCGAGTGCAGAAATGCAGGTCAGCGCGTTCCTCGTGCGACGGCGAGAGCCCCTCGGATCCGCTCGAGGGATCGCTCCTTGCCGAGCAATTCCATCGACTCGAACAGGGGCGGCGAGACGGTGGAGAAGGTGACGGATGCTCGGATCATCTGGAAGGCGTCTTTGGGCTTGACCTCGAGACGCGCGGCGACCTCTTCGAGCGTCTTCCTGATCGCGTCCTTGCTCCAATCGTCCAGTTCTTCGAGGGCCTGCAGCGCCGCATCGAGCACGTCGGAGTTCTTCGGGATCAGGTACGCCCTCGCTTTGTCGGTGTAGTCGTATTCGCCGAAGAAGAAGCGAAGCTGATCCGCCTCGGTGAGCGTTTGCATGCGCTCTTGGATGTACGGCACGGCTTTGCGGACGACGTGTCGGTCTGCACCAGTCGGTGGGTCCGGCAGGATCTTCTCCCGGATGAGGAACGGCTCGATCCGTCGCGCGAGCTCGTCGGGGTCGAGCGCGCGGATCTTCTCGCCGTTCAGCGCGGTCAGCTTCTGGACGTCGAACGCTGCCGGGTTCTTGGAGACGGCGTCGAGCGTGAACAGCTCGATCAATTCGTCGACGGTGAAGCGCTCGGTGACGCCGTCGCCGGCAGACCAGCCGAGCAACGCCAGATAGTTCACGAGCGCTGCCGGCAGATAACCGTGGTCGCGGTACCACTCGACCGAGGTCTCGCCGTGCCGCTTCGACAACGGCTGCCGGTTCGCGCCGACGATCAGCGGCAGGTGTGCGAAACGCGGCCACGAGCGCCGGCCGAGCGCTTGGTAGAGCATGATCTGCTTGGGCGTGACCGACAGCAGGTCCTCGCCGCGCACGATGTGCGTGACGTCCATCGCGAGGTCGTCGACCGCGGCCGCGAGAACGTACAGCGGTGTCCCATCGGAGCGCATGATCGAGAAGTCCTCGATGTCTGCGTGCGCCGTGCGGATCTCCCCGTGGACAATGTCCTCGAAGACCGTCTCCGGAGGATCGTCGGGCACCTTGAACCGCAAGACGGGATGCCGCCCCTCGCCTTCGAACTTGCCGATGTCGAGATCGGTCAGTTTCCGGCATGGATCGCGACGGGGTGGAGGTTTCCCTTCCTTGCGCGCGGCCTCGCCGCGCGCCCGAACCTCCTCGGGGGTGCAGTAGCAACGGAACGCCAACCCATTGAAGAGGAGCGAGTCGGCGGCTTCCTTGTACCGATGCATGCGTTCGGTCTGACGGTACGGCGCGTACAGACCGCCGACGTCCGGGCCCTCGTCCCACCGCAGGCCCAGCCAGCGCAGGATCTCCATCACCCGCGCGATGTATTCCTCAGAGACGCGCGCCCGGTCCGTGTCTTCGATGCGCAGGATGAACGCGCCACCGTGGTGACGCGCGAAAAGCCAGTTGAAGAGCGCCGTGCGCGCGTTCCCTACGTGGAGCGACCCGCTGGGGGCGGGCGCGAAGCGGACGCGGACCTTCGGCGACGGCGAGGTCATGGCGAAATCCTAAGCGAGAAACCTTGCCCAACCGTTCCCGTGCACGGCTACCATCCTCGCATGGGCTGGTTCGTATTCCTGCGCTTTCACCCGGAGTCGCGGTTCTGGGCCATGGCCGAGTTCCCTCTCCTCGAAATGGCCAAAAGTGACCTAGAGCCAGCCTACGAGGAAGTGATCATGTCGCGTGAAGAGGCGCTGGGCGATCCGCGTTACCGAGACGCTGTTCTGGCGCACGACCGCGGCGATTCCACCGACATGGACAAAGACCTCTCTCTCCACACCGGAGTCGACCTCCAGGCTGAACGTGCCGAGGTTCTGCGGGAGATACACGCGACGGATTGGAACGCCTGGACGGACTCACTCAAGAGCCTCGATCAAGATCGTGAGTTGATCGAGGCATACTGGCTCCACCACCGCGAATCAGTCCTCAAGCCGAATGAAGACGATCCCTACTTCTGGGCGTGGGAGGCCGTCGCTGACAGGCTCGAGCAGGACCCCGAGGCGACATGGGTTCTGATCCTGGATCTCGTTCGCACGGCGCCGTACGAGGGAGCGCTGCTCTATATGGCAGCCGATATTCTCGAGGTCTTGATCAGCGACCATGGGCATCGATTCATCGATCGCATCGAGCTGGAGGCGCGCCGTTCCCCGCGCTTCCAAAGCGCTCTTAGCGGTGTGTGGTTGAATGATGGCGATGATCCAGATGTCGTTGCGCGCGTCGGCAAATTGATTCCCGAGGATCCAGACTCTCAGGGAAAGTAGTCGTCCAGCTCGTCATGCCGGCTCGACGTACACGGGATCGCCGATCCCGATCGACCCGCCGGCTGCGACCTCCGCGTACACCCCGACGCACGCCTGCTCACCGAACGGCCCGAACGGCAGACGGTTCGCGCGCGCCACCGTGCGCAGGATCCCAGCGTCCTTGGGAAGGTCCTCTTGGGGCAGCGTGGTCATGACGCAGCGTGGCGTCGGAACCAGCACCTCTAGCCGGACCTGTTCGCCGATACGAAGCACGCGCTCGACCCACTCGTTCTCCGCGAACTCGTCGCCCTCGACGTCGACCACGATGTTCGGTCGGAACCGTCTGACGTCGAACGCGCCCTCGGCGTACGCAGCTCGAAGGGCGCGCAGTGTGCTCGAGGTCAGCAGATGGATCGCGGAGTAGTCGAAGAACGTTCCTCGGGGCGCTCCAACCGACACGGGATTTTCGATGAGGCGGTCGGCACCTTCCGACCCGATCACCGGGCCGTACGGATCGGCCTGCTTCTCGTCGACCCAGACCTCTTCGTAGGTCAAGAAGTCATCGGTGGTCGCGACCAGCGAGACCTTGCGACCCAGCGCATCGGACACGCGTTCGTCGAAGTCGGGATCACTCGTCGACACGACCTGCCCGCTCGGCAACGTCACCGCAACCGGAGAGGGCGATCCCGGCACGGGAGGGTTGTCGTAGGCGGCATGAAGGTCGAACATCCGCCCCCACAGTCGAGGTCGCTTCGCGCTGACGACCTTTCCCGTCTCCGCATCCACGAGGGCGTAGGCACGATCTCCGGCCAGCCCTCTCTCGGTCAGCTCGGCCGCCTCGACCCGCTCTCCGAGCATCGATTTCACGGGATAGCGCCTCAGCTCGACGATCTCGCCCACCAGGGTCATGACAGGACTCTACGCCGCGACAACCGGATTCGAGAGGACGCCGATCCCAGAGATCTCGACCTCGACCATGTCGGCCGGTTCCATCGGTCCGACGCCGGCCGGGGTGCCCGTCATGATGACGTCGCCCGGCAGGAGCGTCATCACGCGTGACACGAACGAGACGAGCTCGGGTGGGTCGAAGATCTGGTTCTTCGTGTTCGATTGCTGCTTCGGTTCGCCGTTCAGGCGGAGCTCGAGGTCGAGCGATCCGGCGTCGATGTCCGTCTCGATCCACGGCCCCAGCGGACAGAAGGTGTCGAAGCCTTTCCCGCGCGTCCACTGGATGTCCTTGATCTGGAGATCGCGCGCCGTCACGTCATTCCCGACGGTGAAGCCGAGGATCGACTCGACGGCGGTCGCGCGGTCGGCGCCCCGCACGATGCCACCGACCACCACGGCGAGCTCGCCCTCGAAATCGAGACGCTGGCACTCGGGCGGTTTCCGGATCGCGTCGCCGGGCCCGATCACCGTGGTGCCTGGCTTGAGGAAGATCAACGGCTCCTCGGGCAGCGCCTGGCCCATCTCCTCGGCGTGGTCGCGGTAGTTGAGCCCGACCGCGACGACTTTCGACGGGATCACCGGCGCCAGCAAGCGGCAGTCCGCCAGCGGCGCGCGTTTGCCGGTGAAACGCAGCTCGCCGATCGGCGGCCCGTCGAGTTCGGCGACGTCGTCTCCCTCGATCACGCCGAACGAGATACCGCCACCGTAGGAGACTCGCGCGATGCGCACGGGCGAAAGAGTACCCTCTAACGCATGCCCGAAGACGAGAACGATCTCGAGCTGTTGCGGTGGACGTGCGAACGCGCGATCCACTGGCACGGGAATCGCGCTGCGGCGGAGCTCCTCGCCGAGATCCCGACCGACCTCGGGATCGACCGATACGGCGACGGCGGCGCGGTCGCTGCGCTCGAAGACGAGGTCCGGGCCGTCCTCGGCAAGCCCGCCGCCGTTTTCATGCCGAGCGGGATCATGGCGCAGCAGATCGCGCTACGTATCCACGCCGACGAGCGCGGCGCGCGAGCCGTCGCATTCCATCCGACGTGCCATCTAGAGCTCCACGAGGAGAAGGGCTATCAGTGGCTGCACGATCTCGTCCCGCGCGTGGTCGGCGATCCGCGAGAGCTGATCACCGTCGACGACCTCCGAGGGATGCGCGAGCCGCTCGCCGCCGTGCTGTTCGAACTACCGCAACGCGAAATCGGCGGCCGGCTCCCGTCGTGGACCGACCTCGAGGAGCAGATCGCGTTCGCGCGTGCGCAAGGCTGGGCCGTCCACCTCGACGGCGCGCGGATCTGGGAAAGCACGCCGTTCTACGGCCGCTCCCCCGCCGAGATCGCCGCGTTCTTCGACACGGTGTACGTCTCGTTCTACAAGGGCCTAGGCGGTCTGGCCGGCGCTTGTCTCGCCGGTGAAACCGACGTCATCGACGTGGCGCGTGTCTGGCGCAGGCGGCACGGTGGGACGCTCTTCGGTCTCTGGCCGAACGCCGCGTCGGCGCTCGCCGCGTTGCGGAAACGTCTCCCGCTGATGCCGGCCTACTACGAGCACGCGCGCGCGATCGCGGACGAGCTCCGCGGCATCCCCAACGTCGAGATCGTTCCCGACCCGCCGCAGACCCCGATGATGCACCTCCATCTCCGTGTCGACGAGAAGGCATTCCTGAACGCGGCGCGCCGGATCGCCGAGGAGGAGAGCATCTTCACGTGGACGCGGACGGTTCCCGGGCTCACGCCCTCGACGCGAGTGGTCGAGTTCACCGTCGGCGACGCGACCCTGCAGTTCGCGCCCGCCGAGATCGCGCGGATCGTGGACCAGCTCGTCACGTAGACTCCTGGGCCCGATGCCTCACTTCGAGAACAACGGCCTGTCGCTTTACTACGAGGTCCACGGCTCGGGATCGCCGGTCGTCATGCTGCACGGCGCCGCGGTGACGTTCGCCGCAAACTACGGCGCTTGCGGCTGGATCGACCCGATGACCTCGCGGGCGCTACAGGTGATCGGACTCGACTTCCGCGGCCACGGCGGTAGCGACCCGCCGACCGACAAAGCCTATTCGGGCATCGATGCCTTCGCGAGAGACGTCGTGCGCCTCCTCGACGAGCTCGACATCGAGCGCGGCGGGCTTGTCGGTTACTCGATCGGCAGCGCCGTCGCGCTCCACGCGCAGCACACGTATCCGGATCGCTTCACCGCCGCCGCACTAGTGGCGACGGGGGACGGGCTGATCGGGCACCCACCGCGAAGCTTCCCCGAGATCCTGCCGCTGCTCGACGAGACGTTGCAGCGGTCGGAGTTTCCCGCCGATCTTCCTCCGCATCAGGCGATGTATTGGACGTTCGCGGAACAGGTCGCCGGCGGTCGGAGTGGGGTCGCGATGGGGCTGAGCGGGGACTTCTCGGCCTGCACGCCGGAAGAAGCGGGGTCCATCGAGGCGCCCGTCCTCGTCGTCAGCGGCGAACAGGACCCTGTGCTGGGCACCGGCGCGCGGCTCGCGCACGCTCTTCCGAAAGCGCGCTACCTCGAGATCCCAGGCGCGGATCACTTCTCGCTCGCGATCGACGAGACGGTCCAGAAAGAAGTAGCCGCTTTCCTCGCCCGTTGAGCCGGGGTTACCCGTCGTGCGGTTCGGCGTGCGTCAGGCCGAAGGTGATCGAGTCGGTCAGCGCCTGCCAGGACGCTTCGATGATGTTCGGTGACACGCCGATGGTCGACCATTCCTTGGTGCCGTCGGTCGACTCGAGCAGCACGCGCGTGACCGCACCGGTGCCTTTCTTCTCGTCGAGGATACGCACCTTGTAGTCGGTCAGCTCGATGGTCTCGAGGGCCGGATAGAACTTGTAGAGCGCGAGGCGCATCGCACGGTCGAGCGCGTTCACGGGACCGTTCCCTTCGGCGGTCGCGATGTGCTGCTCGCCGCGCGCCCACAGCTTTACCGTCGCCTCGGACGCGATCTCGCCGCCCTCACGCTTCTCGATCATCACGCGGAACGACTCGAGCCGGAAGTACTCGCGCTCGAGCCCGGCCAGACGGCGCATCAACAGCTCCAGCGACGCGTCCGCCGCCTCGAAGTGGTAGCCGACGTGCTCCAGGTCCTTCACCGACCCGAGGATCTGCGTCGCGAGATCCTTGTCGGACTCGAGGTCGATCCCGAGTTCCTTGCCCTTCAGCACGATCGTCGACCGGCCGGCGAGCTCGGAGACCAGCAAACGCGGCGCGTTCCCGACGAGCGACGGGTCGACGTGCTCGTATGCGCCTTCCATCTTCGCGAGGCCGCTCGTGTGCAGCCCGGCCTTCGTTGCGAACGCCGACGAACCAACATACGCCTGGTGCGCATCCGGCGTGATGTTGCAGATCTCGGCGACGGCGTGCGCGGCGCCGGTGAGCGAGCGCAGTTGCTCGTCGGTCACGCAGTCGATCCCCATCTTCAGCTTGAGGTTGGCAATGATCGACACGATGTTCGCGTTGCCGCAACGCTCCCCGACGCCGTTGATCGTTCCCTGGACGTGCTGCGCGCCCAGCTGCACCGACAGCAGCGAGTTCGCCACCGCGCACTCCGCGTCGTTGTGGAAGTGCACGCCGACCGGAACGGACACATTCGACAGGACGTCGCGCAACGTCATCGACACGTCGATCGGAAGCGTGCCGCCGTTCGTGTCGCACAGAACGACGCAGTCGGCGCCGGCGTCCGCGGCCGCGCGCAGAACGTCGAGCGCGTAGCGCGCGTTGTGCTTGTAGCCGTCGAAGAAGTGCTCGGCGTCGTAGAATACCTCGAGGCCCTGCTTCTTCAGGAACCCAATCGTGTCGGCGACCATCGCGATGTTCTCCTCGAGGGTCGTCCCGAGCGCATGCACGACCTGAAGCTCGCTGGCCTTCCCGACGATGCACGCGACCGGCGCCTCGCTGTCGACGAGCTCGCGCACCTGCGCGTCGCCGTCCGCTTTCCCGCCGGCCTTGCGCGTCGCGCCGAAGCACGCGAGCCTCGCGTTGCGCAGGCGCAACTCGGGCGCGCGGCGGAAGAATTCCATGTCCTTCGGGTTCGAGCCCGGCCAGCCGCCCTCGATGTACGACGCGCCGATCGAATCGATCCAGGCGGCGATCTTGAGGCGGTCCTCGACGGTGAGCGAGATGCCTTCGCGCTGCGCACCGTCCCGCAGCGTCGTGTCGTAGAGAACGAGCTTATCGGTCATATGGGGAAGATATCGGTCGTCGCGGTCCTTTAGTTGACGTATTCAAGCCAATCCGCGTACTTCTCGACCTCACCCTTCGCGACCGCGAAGAAGATTTCCTGGAGCTTCTTCGTGACCGGTCCGGGCTCGCCGATCTCGCGGTCGTCGACCGACCGGATCGGCACGACCTCCGCGGCCGTGCCGGTGAAGAACGCCTCGTCGGCGAGGTAAAGGTCGGTCCGGTTGAGGTCGGCCTCGACCGTCTGCCAGCCGAGGTCCGCGGCGATCTTGATGACCGAGTCGCGCGTGATCCCGGCGAGCGGGCCGGAGGCGAGCGGCGGGGTGATCAGCGTCTCGTCGCGCACGATGAAGACGTTCTCGCCGGAGCCGTCGGCGACGTGGCCTTGCGTGTTGAGCAAGATCGCTTCGTCGTACCCGCTCTTGATCGCCTCGACCTTCGCCAGCGAGGAGTTGATGTACTGCCCGGTCGCCTTGCCGGCCGGCGGGATCGAGTTCCAGTCGTTCCGGCGGTACGAAGACACCTTCGCGCGCACCCCGTGCTCGACGCCTTCGTCGCCGAGGTACGTTCCCCACGGCCACACCGCGATCGCGACGCGCGTCGGGTTCGGCAGCGGGTTCAGGCCCATCTCCTCAAGCCCGAGGTACACGAGCGGCCGTATGTAGCACGAGTCGACCTTGTTGACGCGGATCGTCTCTTTCGTCGCGTCGACCAGCTGCTCGACGGAGAAGGGGCAGTCGAGCATGTAGATCTTCGAGGAGCGGTGAAGGCGGCGCATGTGGTCGGTCAGGCGGAAGACGGCCGGACCCTTCTTTGTCGCGTAGGCGCGGATGCCCTCGAAGACGCCCCAGCCGTAGTGCAAGGTCGGCGTGAGGATGTGGATGACGGCTTCGTCCCATGAGACGAGCTTGCCGTCCATCCAGATCTTGTCCGTCTTCGTGAGTGGCATCGCCTAACCCCCTGTGCCGTGAGCTCCCAGCGCTTCCGCGACCATGTCCCCGACCTGCTGGGTCGTGTAGCCCATCGCCTCGCCGGCCGTGCCTTTCCCTTCGGCGGCGAGCCGCCCGAGCGTCCGCACCGCGGCCTGTTCGACCTGCGTAGCGGCCTCGTTCTCTCCGAGGTGCTCGAGCATCAAGGCCACCGACAGGATACAGGCGATCGGGTTCGCCCACCCTTTACCTGCGATGTCGGGAGCCGAGCCGTGGACCGGTTCGAAGATACTCGGTCCCGTGCGCGCCGGGTTCAGATTTGCGCTGGCAGCGAGCCCCATCCCGCCGGCGATCGCCGCACCGAGGTCCGTGAGGATGTCCCCGAAGAGATTGTCCGTCACCACAACATCGAACCGTTCGGGTTGGGTGACGAAATAGAGACAGGCCGCGTCCACGTGAACGTAGTCGCGGTCGACGGACGGGTAGAGGACCCCGACCTCGTCGAACGTCCGCCCCCACAGATCGCCGGCGTTGGTCAGCACGTTCGTCTTGTGAACCATCGTGACTTTCTTGCGGGGCCGCGCGTTGGCGCGCTCGAATGCGTACCGCAGGACGCGCTCGACCCCGTGGCGTGTGTTGATCGACTCCTGCGTCGCCACCTCGCCGAGCGTCCCGCGCGCGTGCACGCCGCCGGCACCCGTGTAGAGACCTTCGGTGTTCTCGCGGACGACGAGCATGTCGATGTCGTCCGTCGTCTTCCCGGCGAGCGGCGTGGTTACGCCCGGGTAGAGCTTCACCGGGCGCAGGTTGACGTAGAGGTCCAGCTCGAAGCGCAGTCGCAGCAACAAACCCCGCTCCAGGACGCCGGCCGGGACGCGCGGATCTCCGACGGCGCCGAGCAGGACCGCGTCGAACACGCGCATCTCGTCGATCGTCGACGACGAGAGGACTTCGCCGGTCTCGAGGTACCGCTCGGCGCCGAGCCGGAAGGGAACCTGTTCGGTCTTCACGCCGGAGGCGTCGAGAACCTTGAGCGCCTCCGCGACGACCTCGGGGCCGATGCCGTCGCCGGCGATCACTCCGATGCGATGCGTCACGGCCGACGTATCGGTCACGGCGTGATGTTCATGCCGGCCAGTACCCGGTCGGCCAAGTCGCGGTCGCCCTCGACCGTGAGCCGATGCTCTTCGATCAGACGTTGCGGCGACCAGCGTCCGCCGGTGAGACGCAGGAACGCTTCGAAGTCCGTCGTGAAGCGCACGGTCGGTTCGGGTGGAGGCTCTTCGACCCGGACGCCTCGCCCGCCCTGCATCTGGATCGCGAAGGTCTCGCCGGGCGGCGCGATCGCGAAGACGACGGACTGCCCGTCGGCGGCTTGCGCGCGCTTCCCGACGGCGAACCCCATCGATCCCGCCATCTGCGCGTAGGCGAACCGCGCGACGTCGCCGTTGAGGTGTCCCCCGCGACCTGTGGCCACGCGGATGTCCTGCTCGTGCGTGAAGACGTCGAAGACCCGGGTGCCGATGATCCGCGTGCGCGACGCGACGCCGAGCGGTCCCTGCGCGTCGTCGTTCCATTCCTCGTCGGTCCACGATGCGAGAACCTTGCCGCGCTCCACCGTCGCGTCGCGCAACTCGTCGAGCAGCTCGTCGACGGAACGGTTGCGGCGGGCGAGTACCTCGCGCTCGTTGACCGCGCCGAGCTCGTTGCGCACGTACGGCCCCCGGACCGGGTCTCCGGGCTGAGGACGGCCGAGCATTCCCGACTCGGTACCACAAACGTGTGCCAGCTGATCCTTGACCGTCCAGCCGGGACAATCGGTCGGAAGCTCCCATTCAGCGGGGTCGAGCTGCGCGCACACTTCCTCGAACGAGGACCAGGCCTGCTCCATGAGTTGCGCGAACTCGTGCGCCATAGGGGCCCGATTCTAACCGGGACACGACGAGAGACCCCCCAGTCGAGGGTCCCTCGCCGCCTTCGTGTGGTCTAGCGGGTGGTTCTGGCCCGGGCGCGCGCGGTGGTGCGCGGGGCGGTCTTCCGCGTCTTGCGCGCGGCCGCCGTTCTGGTCCTTGCGGTCTTCCGGCGGCCGTTCGTCGAGGCGCGTTTCGCGTTGGACGTCAGCTTCTTCGTGACGGCGCGGCCCCGGCGCTCCGCGGTATCGATGGCGCGCTCGGCCTTGGTTCGCGCGCGGCGCGCGGTCGGACCGATCTTCTTCGCACGGCCTCGGACTTCATCCACGGCGGCGTCGGCTGCGCCGACGGCCGCGTACGCGAGCTTCTTCGGCTGCACGCGCATGCTCGCCTCCTTTGGCTTGGGTTCGTTTATTTCCTTCCACCGGGGCGAGTGCGCAAACACGCAGGAGCGAGCTGGCAGCATACGATCGTACGTGATAACGTACAGGCTTGATGGGAGCCCTGCGGCTGACCGACGACCTGACCGAGCAGCTGGGCCGCCGCGTGCGCGCGCTGCGTGAGGCCCGTGGCTTGTCGCTCCGTGACCTCGCGGTTCGCAGCGGGGTGAGCGCGCCGATGTTGTCGCAGGTGGAGCGCGGCGAGACCTCCCCGACCTTGTCGGTGGCCCAGCGCATCTCCGCCGGGCTCGATCTGCCGTTATCGACGCTGTTGCGCCTCGACGAGCGGCAGCACGTCGCGATCGTCCGCAAAGGGGACCGCCGCAGCGAGCGCCGGGACGGACACCGCGTCGACGAGCTGACCCCCTCCTTGCCCGGCGAGCGCGCGTCGGTCACGCTCCACGTCCTGAAGCAGGGCGCGCGCACGGGCGGCCCGGCGGACCGCCCGGTGCACGCGCCCGGCAGCCGCGAGACCGTCGTCGCCAGCAGCGGCCGGCTCGCCCTGGTGATCGACGGGGAGCGCTACGATCTGCGCGAGGGAGACGCCGTCACGTTCGACGCAGACCTCCCCCACCACTTCGAGAATCCCGGCGCCCGTCCGGTGACGTTCCTCGCCGTGGTGACCGCCGGCCTGCGGAACACATAGGAGCGGACCATGCCGAAGACGATGGTCGACAAGATCTGGGAGGCGCACGAGGTCCGGCCGGACCTGATCTACATCGACCTGCACCTCGTGCACGAGGTCACCTCGCCTCAGGCGTTCGACGGGCTGCGACTGAACGGCCGCACCGTACGGCGCCCCGACAAGACGATGGCGACCGCCGACCACAACGTCCCCACCGACGGCACGGCCGTCGCACGCTTGATCGCCGACACGCTCTCGCGGCAGCAGGTCGAGACGCTCGAGCGGAACTGCGCGGAGTTCGGGATCCCGATCTTCTCGCTCGGCTCCGAGCGTCAAGGCATCGTGCACGTGATCGGACCGGAACTCGGCGTGACGCAACCCGGGATGACGATAGTGTGCGGCGATTCGCACACCTCGACGCACGGCGCGTTCGGCGCGCTCGCGTTCGGGATCGGCACCAGCGAGGTCGAGCACGTGCTCGCCACGCAGACGCTCGGGCAGAAGCGTCCGAAGACGATGCGGATCTGGTACCCGGGCGAGCTCGGTTTCGGCGTGACGGCCAAGGACGTCATCCTCGCCACGATAGGCCGGCTCGGCACCAGCGGCTGCGTCGGCTATGCCGTCGAGTACGCCGGGCCCGTCATCGAACGCTTGACGATGGAGAACCGCATGACCGTGTGCAACATGACGATCGAGGGCGGCGGCCGTGCCGGGATGATCGCGCCCGACGACACGACGTTCGCGTACATGGAGGGCCGGCCGGCGGCGCCGAAAGGCGCGGATTGGGAACGTGCGCTGGAGCGCTGGCGGGGCCTCCGGACCGACGAGGGCGCGACGTTCGACCGGCAGATCGAGATCGACGGCTCGGCGATCGCGCCGATGGTCACCTGGGGGACCACGCCGGGCATGGTCGTCGACGTGACGAGCCGCGTGCCGTCGCCGGGCGACTTCGACTCCCCCGCCGAGCGCGAGAGCGCCGAGCGCGCACTCGCCTATATGGGACTCGAGGCGGGCACCCCGATCACCAGCATCCCGCTGGAGCGTGTGTTCATCGGGTCGTGCACGAACTCGCGGATCGAGGACCTCCGCGCGGCCGCGCGGGTCGTCGAGGGTCGCCGCGTCGCGGATAGCATCCGCGCCATGGTCGTGCCGGGCTCGGCACAAGTGAAGGTGCAGGCGGAGGAGGAAGGCCTCGACCGGGTCTTCACGGCAGCGGGATTCGAATGGCGGTCGGCCGGCTGCTCTATGTGCCTCGGCATGAACCCCGACATCCTCGCGCCGCAGGAGCGCTGCGCCTCGACCTCCAATCGCAACTTCGAAGGCCGGCAGGGCGCGGGGGGCCGCACGCACCTCGTCTCGCCCGAGATGGCGGCGGCCGCGGCGATCGAGGGGCACTTCGTCGACATCAGGAGCTGGAGCTGAGCATGGAGCCGATCCGGACCATCAGCGGCAAGGTGTCCGTGCTCGACCGCGCCGACGTGGACACCGATCAGATCATGCCCAAGCAGTTCCTGAAGAGGATCGAGCGCACCGGGTACGGCGAGTTCCTCTTCTACGACTGGGTGCGCAGCGGCGAGGTCTCGCTCGATCCCAATCCGATCCTCGTCACCGGCCGGAACTTCGGTTCCGGGTCGTCGCGCGAGCACGCGGTCTGGGGCATCCAGCAGTTCGGGTTCCAGGCCGTCGTCGCCCCGTCGTTCAGCGACATCTTCTACAGCAACTGCACGAAGAACGGCCTGCTTCCGGTCCGCCTTCCCGAGGACGACGTGCGGGTGCTGATGGAGGCGGCCGAGGCGACGATCGACCTCGACGCGCAGACCGTGTCGTTCGCCGGCCGGACGGTCTCGTTCGAGATCGACGCCGATGTGAAGCACCGCTTGCTGAACGGCCTCGACGAGATCGCGTTGACGCTTGAACACGCCGGCGACATCGACGCCTACGAGCAAGAGAGGATGCAGCCGGGTCCGGTAACCTCGGCCCTGTGACCGCTCCGCTCGTCCGCAAGGTCGACCACGTCTTCGTTCCGGTCAAAGACCCGCAGCCGCTGCTCTCCATCTTCACCGAGACGCTCGAGATGCCCGTCGCATGGCCGGTGACCGACCGAGGTCTCTACCGCAGCGGCGCGTTCTGCGCCGGCAACGCCAACGTCGAGTTCATCGCCGCCGGGGGCGCGTTCCTGCCGTTCTCCGAACCGACCGAACCCTTGACGGTGCGAGGGATCGCGCTCGAGCCGGAAAGCACGGCCGACACGATGACGATGCTCGACGAGCGAGAGCTCGTCCACGGCGACCCCGCGACGTGGTTGGACGAGTCCGGCTCGCCGTTCGTCACCAACGTCTTCCTGTCCGGCCTCGTGGCCGACGCCGCGATGGTGTTCCTGTGCCGGTACGAGGGAGCGACCGCGGCCGCACGCCGCGCGGTTTTCGACGCGTTCGACGATGAGCCGAACCCGATCGGCGTGCGCGCCGTGGCGGAGATCACGATCGGCGTGCGCGACATCGAGGGGGCGACGGAGCTCTGGCGGCGCCTCCTTGCGCCGGTCGTTCCCGACGACCACGGCGCCTTCCGTCTCGGCGGCGGTCCCATCATCCGGCTGCGTCGCTCCTCGATCGAGGGCGTCGCGGCACTCTGGCTCGAAGTTGCGTCCCTCGCGCACGCGCGCGACGCGCTCCGCGCGCGCGACCTGCTCGGACCGATGCGCGCCTCCGGTATCGGTTTGAACTACGCGAGGACGGGTGGGCTCGACGTCTGGCTCACCGAGAAGCGTTAGTAGCCGGCCTCCAGGTCGACCAAGCCCTCGAGAGGTTCGCCCCGCGCGAACCGTTCCACGTTCCTCTTCACGAGGGCGGCGAGTTCCGGCACCGCCATCGCCCACGTGTTCGCCGCGTGCGAGGTGATCACCACGGTCTCCATCTGCCACAGCGGATGACCGTCCGGCAGCGGCTCCGGGTCGGTCACGTCCAAGGCCGCGCCCGCGATGCGCTCCCCCTGGAGCGCAGCGACGAGCGCGTCGGTGTCGATCAGGCGGCCGCGGCCGACGTTGACGATCCACGCCGACGGTTTCATGCGCGCGATCATCACGGCGTCGAAGAGGTGTTCGGTCTCGGGCGTGAGCGCCGGCGCGAGAACGATCCAATCAGCCTCGGGAACGACCTCCGCCAGCGCGTGGACGCGCACCGTTCGTTCCGCGCCCGGCATCGGTTCGCCGCTGCGATTCGCCGCGACGACGCGCGGCCCCAGCGGTTCGAGCATCTTCGCGAGCGATCGCCCGATCCCTCCCGTCCCAACGATCAGCACGGTGCCTCCCGCGAGGCGCCGGGCGGCGGACGCCTCGCCGCGCTTGCGCCAGCGCCGCGCCCGCACGTGGCGGTGCAGGCCTCGGGCGGCCAGCAGCAAGAGCGCGAGCGCGTGCTCCGCGGTCGACGGGCCGTAGATCCCCTTCGCGCACGTCCACGTGCGTCCCGGCACGATCACGCCGGCGGCGAGGAACTCCTCGATGCCGGCGAACGGCAGCTGCACCCAACTCGCGGGCGAGGACGCCAGCGCCGAACGAAGACCGTCCGGATCCGCGGGGTCCATCCACACGAGCGCGTCGGCGGACGCCGCCTCGACAAGGCGACCTCCGGCCCCGACCACCGCGGCTTCGATCTCCTCCCGTGAGGGGACCACCGCGACGCTGGGCGTGGTCACGGACTCCTCGTCTTCAGACACATCGGGATGAATGTCTATCAGCCGCGGACGCCGCGGCGATTTTCTCGTGACTGTTAGCCGAACATATGCCTGCAAGGTGCTACTTTCGAGACGTGGACGCGAGTGGGGGATCCGCTTCGCGGACGTCGGGGCGTGATCTCGTCGTCCGTGCCGCGATCCTGGCCGTCGCCTACTTCCTCAGCGCGAAGCTCGGGCTGAGGCTCGCATTCAGCAACGAGAACATCACCTCGGTATGGCCCCCGACCGGCATCGCGGTCGCCGGTCTGCTCCTTTTCGGCCCGCGGGTGTGGCCCGGCATCACCGTCGGAGCCCTGGTCGCGAATCTCACGAACGGCGCGCCACTCGTTACGACGCTCGGCATCTGCGCCGGGAACACGCTCGCCCCGATCGTCGGCGCCGCCCTGCTGCGCCGCACCGGGTTCCGGCCCGCGCTCGATCGGCTGCGCGACGTCGTCGCGCTGGTCTTCCTCGGCGGTCTGGCGAGCATGCTCGTCAGCGCCACGGGAGGCACGCTCTCGCTCGCGGCCACGGATGCGATCGGCAAGGACGGCACCGGTCTGGCCTGGCTCGTATGGTGGGTCGGCGACGCGCTCGGCGTGATCCTGTTTGCGCCGCTGATCCTTACATTCGCGACGCCGCTCGACGAGGCGGATCCGATCGCGGAGCGCCCGCGCGAAGCGGCCATCCTTGTCGCCGGCACGGTCGCCGTCGCGCTCCTCGTGTTCGGCACCCGCATCCCCGTCGTGTATCTGCTGTTCCCCTTGGCGATCTGGGCGGCTGTGCGGTTCCACCAGCGCGGCGCGTCCGTGATGATCGTGCTGGTATCGGGCATCGCCATCCTGGAGACGACCTCGGGGAACGGCCCCTTCGCGGGCATGAGCCGAACGACGGACCTCACGTCGCTCCAGGCGTTCAACGGATCGCTCGCATTGGCGGCGCTGTCGCTCGCGGCCGTCACCCGCGAACGCGCGCGCGCGCAGGAGGCGCTACGGCGGTCCGCGGACGAGCTCGAGGAGCGGGTCGTCGTGCGCACCGCAGAGCTCGCGACCAGCGGAGAGCGACTCCGGGAAGCGCAGCGCCTCGCCCACATCGGCTCGTGGCATTGGGACGTCGCGACCAACACCGTGACGTGGTCCGACGAGCTGTACAGGATCTACGGCCTCGATCCCGGGAACGGCGCGGCTACGTTCGAGGATTACGTGGGTCACGTGCATCCCGACCATCGCGATCAGGTAACGCGCGCGGTTCAAGGGACGCTGTCTACCGGCGAGGCGTTCGAGCACGAATACCGGATCGTGCGGCCGGGCGGCGAGGAGCGCTGGGTGCACGCGCGCGGCGAGGCGCTCAGCAATCCGACGTCCGGCGAGCGGGTCGGACTGCGCGGGTACTGCCACGACGTGACGCAGCGGCGCGAGGCCGAGGACGCGCTCCGCCGTTCCTTGGAGGGCGAACGCGAGGCCGCGCGGCGCCTCCGTCTACTGGACGAGTTCAAAGACTCGCTCCTCACCGCCGTCTCGCACGAGCTGCGAACCCCTCTCACCGTCATCATGGGGCTCGCGACAACTCTGACCGACCGATCCGTGGAACTCAGCGCGGAGGAGAAAGACGAGCTCATCGAGCGTCTCGAGTCGAACGCGATCCGGCTGGACAAGCTGCTCGCCGACCTGCTCGACGTCGACCGTCTCAACCGCGGCGTCATCGAACCACGACCGCGCGCGACGTCGCTGTCCAAGGCGGCCGGCCGCGCGCTCGACGGCATCGACACCAAGGGCCGCGACGTTCGGATGGACGTCGGCAGAGCCGTCGTGGCGGCCGATCCCGCTCACCTCGAGCGGATCATCGAGAACCTTGTGTCGAACGCCGTGAAACACACGCCGGACGGAACGAAGGTGCGCGTGGCGAGCGAGGACCGGCCGGACGGAGTGGTGCTGATCGTCGAGGACTCGGGGCCCGGCGTGCCGGCGAACCTGCGCGAGCTCATCTTCGAGCCGTTCCGGCGGGGCGACGTCGCGTCCCACGTGCAGGGAATCGGCGTCGGTCTGTCTCTCGTCGCACGCTTCGCGCGCGTGAACGGCGGTCGGGCGTGGGTCGAGGATCGCGCGGGCGGCGGCGCGTCCTTCCGCGTCCTGTTGCCGCACGCGGACGACGCCGACGACGGAGACCGCTCCCAACCCGCCGCAGCGCGGGAGTCGCCGCAGAGCGCCTGAGCCGCCTATCCTTCGAAAGGCATGCGTGGCTCAGGCCTGAGTTCCACCCACCCACCCGACGATCTAGCCGATCTCGACGCGCTCGGCTGCGCGGAGCTCGTTCGCGCCGGAGAGGTCACGCCGCTCGAGCTCGTCGACGCCGCGATCCAGAGGATCGAGAAGCTCGACCCCGAGATCAACGCGATCCCGATCCGTCTGTTCGAGAAGGCGCGCGCCGAAGCGGCTTCGCCGTCGCTGCCCGACGGTCCGTTCCGCGGCGTGCCAACCGTCGTCAAGGACCTCTGGAGTCACACGGCCGGCGACCCGTTCCACAAGGGGATGCGCTTCCTCAAAGAGATGGGGTGGACCGAGGAGCACGACACCGACCACGCGGCGATGCTCCGCCGAGCCGGTTTCATCTTCGTCGGACGCAGTAACACGCCGGAGATGGGACTGCAGCCGACGACCGAACCCGAGGCGTACGGGCCGACGCGCAATCCCTGGAACCTCGGCTTCTCGACCGGCGGATCGAGCGGCGGCAGTGCCGCGGCGGTCGCGGCCCGGATGGTGCCGGTCGCGCAGGCGACCGACGGCGGCGGGTCGATCCGCATCCCGGCGAGCGAGTGTGGGCTCGTCGGCCTGAAGCCGTCGCGCGGCCGGGTGACCAGCGGGCCGTTCGCCGGTGAGTACACCGGCGGGTTCTCGGTCGAGCTGTGCGTCTCGACGTCCGTGCGCGACACGGCGGCCTTCCTCGACGTCGCATCGGGGCCCGGGCTCGGCGACCCGTACGTCGCCCCCGCTCCGGCGCGCGCGTACCGCGACGAGGTGGGTGCGGACCCGGGGCGTCTCCGCGTCGGGATCCTGACCGCCGACGCCCGCGGATACGCGACCGTCCATCCCGACTGCGTCGCCGCCACCGTCGAAACCGCGCGGCTGTTGGAATCGCTCGGCCACGTCGTCGAGGAGTCGTTCCCGCCGGCGCTGACCGAACCCGAGGCCGCCATGGGCGTCATCACGTACTTCTCGACGAGCGTGGCGGCCGGTCTGGATCACTGGTCGCGGCGCACCGGCCGCGACATCACCGCCGCCGACGTCGAGGCGCCGACGTGGGCGCTCGCAGAGATGGGCCGGTCGATCACCGGCGCGCAGTTCTGGCTCGCTCGCGAGCACACGCTGACGCACGCGCGTCGCGTTGCGCGGTGGTGGGCGGACGGGTTCGATCTGCTCGTGACGCCGACGCTCCCCGACCCGCCGCCGCCGCTCGGCTCCTTCAAGGGGACGCCGGACAACCCGCTCGCGGGGCTCGCACGCGGCGCCGGCTACGCCTTGTTCACCGCGCCGTTCAACGCGACCGGTCAGCCGGCCATCTCACTGCCGCTCGCGATGTCGAGCGACGGCTTGCCCGTCGGCGTTCAGCTCGTCGCCGCGTACGGACACGAGGACGTTCTGATCCGGATCGCGTCGCAGATCGAGCAGGCGGCGCCGTGGTCGGGCCGGCGCGCGCCGATCGGCTAGAGCGATGGCCGGCGAGCTCGCGCCCTGGCAAGAGCCCGTCCGCGGAGGCTACCCCGACCCGCGCGGTTTCGGGCTCCCCGGACTGGAGAGCCTCCGCGCCTACTTCTCGGGACGCGGTTTGATCCCGCCGATCTCGCGCCTGACCGGCATGTTGCTGCGTGAGGTCGACGAGGGGTACGCCGTGTTCGAGATGCAGGCGACAGGATGGTTCCTCTCCTCCCAGAACCAGATCTCGGCCGGCGCCTTGATGATGCTCGCCGACGGATCTTTCGGCTGCTCGCTGCTAACGGCCCTTCCGCCGGCGACGCCGTACACCACCGCCGAACTGTCGATGAGCTTTCTCAAGCCGTGCGCCGCCGAAGGCACCGTCCGGGCGATCGGACGGCTGTTGCATATCGGTGACCCCCTGGCCCTCACCGACGTCTGGGTCGAAGACGCACGCGGCGAGCGCGTCGCACACGGAACCTCGACGCTGATGGTCCTGCCGGCGATCGAAGGCATCGAGCTCATCTCACCCGAGGACCTCCCTAACCTCGAACAGCCCACCTACGAGACGCCCGACCCCTTCGAGCGCGCACCGATCGGCGAGACCATCCCCTGGGACGAGTGGCGCACGATGCCCGGCGTGGAGATCCTGCGCCGCCAGATCAAAGGCGAGCTGCCGCAGCCGCCGATCCACTACCTCACGGGCATGACGCTGCAAGACGTCTGCGAGGGCTCCGCGCTCTTCACGATGCCGGCCTCGGAGTGGCTCACGAGCCCGTTGCGCACCGTGCAGGGCGGCGCGGTGGCGATGCTCGCGCACGCGGCGCTCGCGACGGCGGTGACCTCGACGCTCGAGGCCGGCAGCGCGTATCGCCCCGTCGACGTGAAGGTGAACTTCCTGCGACCGGTGTTCGCCGACGGGACGGACCTCGAGGCGCGCGGCACCGTGACCCACCGCGGACGCACGCTCGCGGTCGCCAACGCCGAGGTGACCGGGGCCGACGGCAAGAAGGTCGCGACGGCGACAGGCTCGACGATCATCCTCCCCGAGCGGAGGGACTGATGCGGTTCGGTCTCGTCCCGCCGCTCGTCCACCGGAATCCGCGCTTCGATCCGCCGGCGTGGGAGACCACGGCGCAGATCGACGACCTCGCCGCCATCGCGCGGCGCGCCGACGAGCTCGGCTTCGACTTCATGTGTTTCCCCGGGCACGTCGCCATCCCGGAAGACGTCGGCGCCGTACGCGGCCTCGTCTACTGGGATCCCGTGGCGACGATGTCCTACATCGCGGCCCACACCTCGCGCTTGAAGCTCTGCGCGTACGTCGTCGTGCTGGGCTACTACCACCCGCTACAGATCGCGAAGTCGTACGGATCGGTGGACAGGCTGTCCGGCGGGCGGGTCATCCTCGGCGTGGGCGTCGGCTCGTTGCAGCAAGAGTTCGAGCTCCTCGGCGCGCCGTTCGAGGACCGCGGCCCGCGGGCCGACGACGCGCTCAAGGCGCTGCGCGCCTCGCTCTCGCAGAGGACCCCCGAGTACCACGGGACCTACTACGACTACGAGGGATTCGTTGTCGAGCCTCACGCCGTGCAGGAGCACGTCCCGATCTGGGTCGGGGGCCGGACGGGCCGCTCTCTCCGCCGGGCGCTCGAGCTGGCCGACGGCTGGTCGCCCTTCAAGCTGAAGCTCGACGAGCTGCGCCCCATGCTCGAGGCGCATCGCGCAGCGATCGAGGCGCGGCCGGCCTTCGACCTGATCTTCCCGCCCGATCCGCCGCTCGACACGCACGGCGATCCCGACGAAACGGACGCCGTCGTGTCGGCATACCGCGCCGCCGGCGCGACCGGACTCACGTTGCGCTTCGTCCACACCTCCCGCGACCAGTACCTCGACCAACTCGAGGCCTTCGCGACGAGACACATCAAGACCTGACCTTCCGGCTATCACGCTGCGCGTCCGGCGCTCTCTATACTTTGTGCGTCAGAGGGGTACCCATGAGCTCGGTCGGACTCGGTCACGCACGTCTGCCCACGCTGCCGGCGCTCGACGGCATCCGGGCGGTCGCGATCGCCGGCGTCCTCCTCTACCACAGCGACATCTACTGGTTCCCGGGCGGGCTCCTCGGCGTCGAGGTGTTCTTCGTCCTGTCCGGGTACCTGATCACGTCGCTGCTGCTCGGCGAGCTGCAGACGATCAGCCGGATCCGCATCAAGGATTTCCTCACCCGGCGCGCCCGCCGCCTGTTGCCTGCTCTGTTCGTGATGCTCGCGATAATGTCGACGATCCTCGTCGTGTCCTTGCCGCACGAGGTCGCGCGAACGCGCGGGGACGTCGCGGCGGCGGCGACCTATACATCGAACTGGTATCTGATCCACGCCGACCACTCCTACTTCATCGATTTCCAGCGCCCGTCACCGTTCGGTCACCTGTGGTCCCTTGCGATCGAGGAGCAGTTCTATCTGCTGTGGCCGCCGATCCTGCTCTTCTTGTGGAGACGCGTCCGCCGACGACGCCGCATCGCCGGAACGCTCCTGGCCGGCGCCGCGCTGTCGTCCGGGCTCCTCGCGTGGCTGTTCGACGCCGGCGATCCGTCGCGCATCTACTACGGCACCGATACGCGCGCCTCGGGCCTCTTGATCGGGGCCGCCTTGGCCGTTCTGTGGCGCCCCTTCATCGAAGATCATCTCGTCGAGAAGACCCGCCGCTTCGTCGACGCCGCTACGATCGCGTCGAGCGGGTTCCTCGTCTACGCGTTCCTGCGGTTCGACGACCTCTCCCCCTTCACGTATCGGCCCGGCCTCTTGCTCGTGTCGATCGCCACGGCGGTGCTCATCGCATCGTGCGTGCATCCCCACGCGCGCGTCGCGCGGCTGTACGGGACGAGACCCATGCGCTGGCTCGGCAAGCGCTCCTACGGCGTGTACATCTGGTACTTCCCCGTCTTCGCGCTGACCCGTCCGGGTGTCGACCTCGATCTGTCGATCGGCGTCACGTTCGCGATCCGCGTCGCCGTCGTCCTCACCCTCGCCGCCTTGTCGTACCGTTTCGTCGAGGACCCGATCCGGAGCGGTGTCGCAGGCCGCAAGCTGAGGGAGCTCGCGCAACGGGCGCGCGTGCCGACGGACAAGGGCCGCCGTATCGACCTCGCGATGCGCGCCGCCGGGCTGATCGGCGTGACGATGATCGGCGCGCTGCTCGTCACGATGGCCAACGCGCCCCTCCCGGCGGCGGTGGGATCATCCTCGTCGATCGCCTCCGTGCAGCGGGGTGATCGCGGCTTCGAAGATCCCGTGATCGACGCCCAGCCCCTCGACAAACGGGTCGTCGCGATCGGCGACTCGGTGATGAGCGGCGCGCGCCCCGCGCTGCGCGCCCGGTTCGGGCACGTCCGCGTCGATGCCGTCGTCGGACGGCAGGTGAAGGACGGGATCGCGCGGCTGGAATTCCTCAAGGCGCACGGAGCCCTCGGCGGGACAGTCATCATCCACCTCGGCAACAATGGGCGCTTCACGTCGCCGCAGTTCGAGCGCATGATGCGTGTCCTGCGGGACGTCAATCACGTCGTCTTCGTCAATGTGAAGGTTCCCCGCCGGTGGGAGGCTTCGGTCAATCACGTGATCCTGGCCGGGAGGCACCGTCACCCCGAGGTCACCATCGTCAACTGGAAACGGCTGTGGCGGACCTGCCGGGGCCGCGTTTTCGGTGGCGACGGCACGCACCTCACCGCCCCCGGTGCGCGCTGCTACGCGGCGGCGATCGCGCAGGCTGCCAGACTCTGAGCCTCGCTACCCGAGCCGCGCGAGGTGTTCGCGGATGAAGCTTGCCATCGCCTCGTAGCCGATGTCGTAGAGGTGGAGCCCGTCACCGCTGATCCATTGCGGGTTCGCGTCGAGGACGCTCCCCCAGTCCGGCACGACGAGCATCCTGTCGATGCGGTCGGCTTCCTTCAGCATCGCGATCTTCTCCGCGTAGCGTTCGGGGTCCGGGTGATGCGGAGGGATCCACACGATCCGCCGCGCGCCGCGCGCCTCGAGCGCCTCGCGCAGGCGGAGGACGTCGTCGGCGAAGCCCGCCGAGCTGAAACCGGGATTGCTTCCGAGCACGACGACGACGTAGCGCGGGACCTTCAAGCGCGGCTCGATCTGATCGACGGCCCACGGAACCGTGCGGCCGCCTTCCGCGATCGACTCGGGCACCCAGCCGTCGATCTCGAGTTTCAGATTCAGGTTCCCGTGCCCCATCAAACCGACGAGCAACGAGTCCCCCACCAGAAGGACCGGGCCGCCTCGCGGTCCCCGCGTGCGCTGGGGGGCGGCGTTCGTTCCGGCGGCGCCGCCGGGTAGCGCGTCGAGGTCGCGGGGACCGCTGTCGAAGCTACAAGCTGCCAGAGCCGCCAGCGCGAGCAGCGATACGAAGAGCTTGGAGCGCATCAGCGCGTAACGGCTCCGTCCATCTCGAGCTTGTCCCTCAAGACCGGCGGGATGGGCCGCGACTCGTTCGTTCCGTGCTGCACACAGACGTAAGTGATCACCCCGTCGCACACCGGCCGCCCGTCGACGCCGGCGCCGAGCCGCATGTCGAAGGACTTCGTTCCGATGCGATCCGGCGTCACCGCGATCGCGACGTTGTCGTCGAACCCGGCCGGGCCACGCCATTCGAGCACCGCCTTCACCACCATGACGTCGAAGGCCCCGCCCTCGAAGAAGTCGACCTTGGGGTCGAAGCCGATCGCCTCGAAGTAGCGCGTGACCGCCTCATCGAAGTAGGTCAGCCAGTGCGCGTTGAAGACGACCCCTTGCATGTCGACTTCTGCGTACCGGGGGCGGATGGTGTGCGTGAAGGTCACGGCCGCATAGGTTAGCGGGTAGGACGGTGGCTCGACTCAGGGCTTCCGCCA
Source organism: Actinomycetota bacterium (assembly GCA_044866075.1). Classification (GTDB taxonomy): domain Bacteria; phylum Actinomycetota; class AC-67; order AC-67; family AC-67; genus JBASRP01. The sequence continues at coordinate 24,921 of JBIOTQ010000115.1, forward strand.
GGCGATGATCGTTCCGTCGCCGTGTTCCGCGCGCAGCGCTGCGACCTCTTGATCCGGTCGGCGACCGGCGGCGAGGTCGCGCTCGAGGCGCGCCAGCCCTTGCCGGAGCTCGCTCGGATCCTGCCGCGCGACGCGTTCGAAGAAGCTCGTCTGCAGCCGCCATGCCGGGTCGAGCAGCAGATCGGGGTGGCGGCACAGCGCCGACATCGACGCGTCGACAAGATCGGAGAAGCTGAAGGGCCGGGCGCGAGCGCCCGGCAGTTCCGCGCGGAGCTCGGCGAGCGTCTGATGTTCGCGCTCGGCCCAGCGCCGGGCGCTCGGGAAGTACTCGAAGATCCAGTGAACGTCGAGGTTCTCGCGCGTGTAGGCCATGATCGCGAGCCGGCCGCGGGGCCGAAGCACCCGCGTTGCTTCGGTGAGGGCCGCTCGCCACTTCCGGACCAGGTGCAGAGCGGAGACGTTGATCACCGCGTCGACGCTTTCGCCGGCGACCGGCAACCGTGCGGCGTCGGCTTCGACGACCGGCAGGCCTTTGGCCCGTGCTCGCGTGAGCATCTCTACGGAGACGTCGAGGACGGCCGGCCGCCAGCCTCGGCGTTCCAAGGCGGCCGCGTAGTTGCCAGTCCCGCCGGCGACGTCGAGAAGCCGCCGGCCGGGCGCGCCTTCCAGCGCGCGGGCGAGGGGCTCGAGGATGGAGGGACTGGCGCCGCGGGTCCGGTCGTACCGAGCGGCTTGAGCGGCGTAGTCGTGGCGAGAGCCTTGCGGCGACGGGTTCACTCCGTGGAGGTCTACCAGCAACTCTCGGGGTTCTCCTCGGCCCCTTGGCCGCGACGGGCCTGAATGTTTACTTGACTCCGTCAACTATCTGCGAGACAGTGGCCCGGATGGGTGCGACGAGCGACCGCCGGGTCGAGGAGATCCGCGGCTTCAATCGTTTCTACACGCGCCGCATCGGCATCCTGCGTCGCGGCTGGCTGGGGAGCGACCTCTCCCTCACCGAAGTGCGGGTGCTGTACGAGCTGGCGCACCGCCGGGCCCCCACCGCGTCCGAGCTCAGCCGCGACCTCGACCTCGACCCGGGCTACCTCAGCCGCATCCTCGGCCGGTTCGAGCGCGCCGGCTACGTGAAACGCGACCGCACGGGCAGCGACGCGCGCCGCAGCTACCTCTCGCTCACATCCCTGGGGCGCAAGGTCTTCGAACCGCTCGACGCCGCGGCGCAGGTCGAGGCGCGGAAGATGATCGAGGGCATCCCGGCCGCGGGACAGCGTCGCCTTGTCGCCGCCATGCGCGACATCGAATCGCTCCTCGGTGATCATCGCGACGCGCGTGACGTCGTGCTGCGCGATCCCCGGCCCGGCGAGATGGGATGGGTCGTCGAGCGGCACGGCGCGCTTTACGCGCAGGAGTACGGCTGGGAGGAGCGCTTCGAGGCGCTCGTCGCCGACGTCGTCGCGCGCTTCATGGCCTCGTACGACCCGGCGAGGGAACGCTGCTGGATCGCGGACCTCAACGGTGAGCCGGTGGGGTCGGTGTTCCTCGTCGCGAAGTCGAAGACGGTCGCGAAGCTACGCCTGCTCATCGTCGAGCCGCACGCCCGCGGGCTCGGGATCGGCGGCAGACTCGTCGACGCGTGCATCGCCTTCGCCCGCGACGCCGGCTATCGCACGATCGAGCTGTGGACGCAAAGCGTCCTCCACGCCGCGCGCCGCATCTACGAGCGCGCGGGGTTCGAACTGGTCGCGGAGGAAGACCACGCGACCTTCGGCCCCACGATCACCGGCGAGGCCTGGCGGCTCGTGCTGTAGAAGGTCACACCGCCCCACCTGCGGGTATTACAGTGGGAGCCGCCTATCTCCGACGTACTAGGACGAAGGCATGATCATCGACGGATTCGCCCGGCAGGTTCCGGACATCGATCCGGAGGAGACCGCCGAGTGGCTGGAGGCGTTCCAGTCCGTGCTCGAGCGGCGCGGCCGCACGCGCGCCCAGTACCTCCTCGTTAAGCTGCTCGAGCGCGCCCGCGAGCAAGCCGTCGGCTTCCCGGCGACCGTCTCGACGCACTACGTCAACACGATCCCGCCCGAGGCCGAACCGGCCTTCCCCGGCGACGAGTTCATCGAGCGCCGCATCCGCGCGTTCATCCGCTGGAACGCGGCCGTGATGGTGACGCGCGCGAACATGTTGTCCGAGGGGATCGGCGGGCACCTCGCGACCTACGCCTCGTCGGCGTCTCTGTACGAGGTCGGCTTCAACCACTTCTTCCACGGACGCGACGGCGAGCATCCCGGAGACCTCGTCTACTTCCAAGGCCACGCGGCGCCGGGGATCTACGCGCGCGCGTTCCTCGAAGGACGGCTATCCGAAGAGCAGCTCGATCACTTCCGCCGCGAGCTCGGCGGCAACGGCCTCTCGTCGTATCCCCACCCGCGGCTGATGCCGACGTTCTGGGAGTTCCCCACGGTCTCGATGGGTCTCGCGCCGCTGACGTCGATCTACCAGGCGCGGTTCAACCGCTATCTGCAGCACCGCGGCATCGCCGACACGTCGAAATCGAAAGTCTGGTGCTTCGTGGGCGACGGCGAGACCGACGAGCCGGAGACGCTCGGCTCCCTGTCGCTGGCCGCGCGCGAGCAGCTCGACAACCTGATCTGGGTCGTGAACTGCAACCTGCAGCGCCTCGACGGCCCGGTGCGCGGGAATGGGAAGATCATCCAGGAGCTCGAGGCCGTGTTCCGCGGCGCCGGCTGGAACGTGATCAAGGTCATCTGGGGCCGGAAGTGGGACGAGCTGCTGGCGAAGGACACCGACGGCGTGCTCGTGGCGAAGATGGACTCGACGCTCGACGGCGAGTTCCAGAAGTACACGACCGAGTCCGGCGTCTACATCCGCGAGCACTTCTTCGGCCCGGACGAGCGCCTGCAGAAGCTCGTCGAGCACATGTCCGACGACGAGCTGCGCACGCTCCCCCGCGGCGGTCACGACTACTCGAAGCTGTACGCGGCCTATTCGGCGGCGATGGCGAACGAAGGCGCGCCGACGGCGATCCTCGCGAAGACGATCAAGGGCTGGACGCTCGGCCCCGACATCGAGGCGCGCAACGTCACGCACCAGATCAAGAAGATGTCCTCGAAGCAGCTGCGCGAGCTCCGCGAACGGTTGTACCTGCAAGACGAGGTCCCGCTCGAGTCGATCGACGAGGACGATGAGCTGCCGCCCTACTACCGGCCGAAGGAAGGCTCGGAGATCTACCAGTACATGATGGAGCGGCGGCGCGCGCTCGGCGGATCTTTACCGAAGCGGCGCACGACGTGGACGACGATCGAGCAGCCGGCCGACGACGCGTTCGAGTCGTTCCTCAAGGGGTCGGGCGGCCGCGCGGTCTCGACGACGATGGCCTTCACCGGACTGCTGCGCGCCCTGATGCGGGACAAGCAGATGGGGCGGCGCGTCGTGCCGATCATCCCGGACGAGGCGCGCACGTTCGGCATGGACCCGCTCTTTAGCGAGTTCGGCATCTACGCGGCGTTCGGGCAGCTCTACGATCCGGTCGACGCCGGGATGCTGCTGACCTACAAGGAGTCGCAGCAGGGCCAGATCCTCGAGGAGGGCATCACCGAGGCCGGCTCGATGGCGTCCGCGCAAGCGGCGGCGACCTCGTACGCGACATGGGGCGAGCCGACGATCCCGTTCTTCACCTTCTATTCCATGTTCGGCTTCCAGCGCGTGGGCGATCTGATCTGGCAGTTCGGCGACATCCGGGGCCGCGGCTTCCTGTGCGGCGGCACCGCGGGACGTACGACGCTGAACGGCGAAGGCTTGCAGCACGAGGATGGCCACTCGCACATCCTCGCGTCCACGATCCCGAACTTGCGCGCGTACGACCCTGCGTTCGCGTACGAGATCGCATTGATCGTCAAGGACGGCATCAAGCGCATGTACGGCGCCGAGCCCGAAGACCTCTTCTATTACCTGACGCTCTACAACGAGAACTACGCGATGCCCGAGATGCCGGCCGGCGTCGAGGACGGCGTCCTGCGCGGGCTGTACAAGTTCGCCGACGCGCCGGAGGGTCCGTCGCGGCATGCGCGGATCCTGTTCAGCGGCCCGGCGTGGAAGGCCGCGCTCGAGGCGCGCGACCTGCTCGCGGCCGAGCACGACGTCGCGGCCGAGTGCTGGAGCGCCACGTCCTACAAGCTGTTGCGCGAGGACGCGCTGTCGAGTGAACGTTGGTCGCGCTTGCATCCGACGGACAAGCCGCAGGCGCCCTACATAGCGACGACACTCGGCGAGAACGGCGGCCCGGTCGTCGCCGTCAGCGAGTACATGAAGGCGCTGCCCGAGATGATCGCGCGCTGGGTGCCGGGACCGTTCGTTCCCCTCGGGACCGACGGCTACGGCCGGTCCGACACGCGCGCAGCGCTGCGCCGCCACTTCGAGGTCGACGCCGAGCACGTCGTGGTCGCGACGCTGCACGGCCTGGCGCAAGCCGGCGACGCGAAACCCGAAGAGGTTGCGGAGGCGATCGCGCGCTACGAGATCGACGCCGACGCGCCGGATCCTCGCACCGCGTAAGTCGGCGCAGGAACAGGCCGGTGAACTGCGCCGCCATCGCTCCGCTCGGTCTCTAGCAACTTCCGCGCATCCGTCCGGCTAACCTTCGCTCGATGGAAGCCGAACGTCTGCTAGAGCTCGGCGCGGTCATCCTCGGTCTCGCCGTGCTGGCTCGCCTGGCCGGTAGGATCGGAATCCCCGCGATCCCGCTGTACCTCTTGGCCGGACTCGCGTTCGGCGAGGGCGGAATCGTGCCGCTCGTCACGACCCACGGCTTCGTGGAACTGGGCAGCGAGATCGGGCTGATCCTGTTGCTCTTCATGCTCGGCCTCGAATATTCGGCCTCCGATCTGATCTCGGCCATCAGAGGGTCCGTCGCCACGGCCGCGTTCGATCTGGTCCTCAACTTCACTCCGGGCTTCCTCGCGGGATATGTGCTCGGCCTCGGACTCATCCCGGCCTTGTTCCTCGGCGGCGTGACGCTGGTGACCTCGTCCGGGGTGGCCGCGCGAATCATCAGCGACCTCGGCTGGAGTGGCAGCCGGACGGCGGAGGTCGTCATTTCGATATGCGTGATCGAAGATCTCACCATGGCCCTCTACTTGCCGATCATCGGCGCGATCGTGGTCGGCGGCGCGACGCTCGTTGGGATCGGATCGGCCTTGCTCGCCGTCCTCGGAGTCCTCGTGATCCTGGCGCTCGCGACGCGCGTGGATGTGGGGATCAGCCGCCTCATCTTCAGCAAGTCCGATGAGGCTCTCCTGCTGACGATCCTCGGGCTCGCCGTCGTCGTCGCCGGGCTCGCCGAGATGGTCGAGGTATCGGCCGCCGTCGGCGCGCTTCTGATCGGCATCGTTCTCTCCGGGCCCGCGACGCAAGGCGCGCGTCAGATGCTGCAGCCCCTGCGCCACCTTTTCTCAGCCTTCTTCTTCGCCTTCATCGGGCTTCAGATCGACCCTCAGTCGTTGCCCGGGTCGCTGGGGCCGGCCCTGGCTCTCGGTGTCGTGGGGGTCGGCACGAAAGCGTTGACCGGCTGGCTGGCGACGCGCGGTCAAGCCATCGACCGACCAGGACGACTGCGCACCGCGGCCGCGCTGATACCGCGCGGGGAATTCTCTCTGGTCATTGCCGGACTCGGTGTCACCGCCGGTCTCCCCTCGCGGCTCGCGTCCGTTGCGATCGCGTACGTGGTCTTCCTCGCCATCGTCGGCCCGGTCATCGCTCGCGTGACGGACGTGATGATCGCGCGCCGGGCCGTGGATGTCGCCCGCTAGAACAACGCCGAGGTAATGAACCCGCTTCCGGACGGTTCCCGTATTACCGATAGGCGGCCGATCCGGGAGGGGAGCTATGACTCAGCTGCAGCGTTATCTCGCGGAGGAGATCGCCCAGGATCACGTCGACGGCGTACTCACGCGGCGTGAGGCATTGCGACGGATGATCTTGCTCGGTTTGTCGGTCGCAGCGGCCTCGAGCTTGATCGCAGCGTGCTCGTCCGACGAACCGACCGTTCGCGGAACGCCCACGGGCTCGACGACGCCGACATCACCCAGCCCCTCAACGAAGGGCGCGGTGGCAACACAAGCGATCACCTTCGCCGGTCCGAGCGGCCGGACGTTGATGGGCGCGTGGGCACCGGCCGCGTCACCACGCGGCGGCGTGCTCGTCATCCATGAGAACCGCGGTCTCACGGACCACATCCGGTCGGTGGCCGGACGGTTCGCCGGATCGGGCTACTCGGCGCTGGCCATCGATCTGCTCTCCGAGGAGGGAGGAACGGAACGCGCCGGCGGCGACGCCACGTCGCTACTCGGCCGCGCGCCCGAATCTCGTTTCGTCGCCGACATGCGCGCCGGTGTCGCGGAGCTCGGGCGTCGCCTCCCCGGCTCGAAGATCGGCGCCGTCGGCTTCTGTTTCGGCGGCGGCATGGTCTGGCGGCTCATCGACGCACCCGAGCCACGCCTCGCCGCGGCGGCCCCCTTTTACGGGCCGGCACCGGAGAGTCCCGATTTCTCGGGCGCGAAAGCGGCGGTACTGGCGATCTACGCAGGACTCGACGATCGCGTGAACGGGACGCGGGATACCGCGCGCATGGCGCTCGAGCGAGCGGACCTCACCCACGAGATCGTGACGTACCCCAATGTCGGTCACGCATTCTTCAACGACACCGGCGAGCGTTACAACGCCGACGCCGCGCGGAAGGCGTACGCGAAGGTCCTCGACTGGTTCGGGCGCTATGTCGGCTGAACGAACACGCGCTCCGCGCACCGACCCGTCATTCACATGGTTTGGTCCGAAAATGTCGGGCCAGATTTCCGCGCTCGGGGGCCGTGGGTGAGGCTCCCTGCGGGTAAGCACTTAAGACCGCGAGTATGGAGGGCAGCCATGCCGCAGAGTTGGGGCGACACTTCGCGATCGAAGCGGGGCGCGGCCCAGATCGATCGGCAGGATGATCGCCGCCCGTACGGCGAACGCCCCGTCGCTCGCGACGATCTATCGATCCACAGACGCCTGCCGCGTTGGCTCGCGGTGATTCTCGATAGGCCTCTCGACGATAGGTACCGCCGGTAAGCCTCCGTCCTGGCTATCGACTGAAGCGGATCACCCTTCGCGTGAGGGCCGCTCCGATCAGCAGAGCTGCTCCGAGCGCGATGGGAGCGCTCCCCACGCCCGTGCCAGGCAGCTTCTCCCCCGACACATTGGGCTTCGGTTGCACCTTCGGTTTGGTTGTCTTCGTGCCGAGCACCCGCGTTCCTGCCGCGACCGTCGTGTCGACGCAGCAGAGGCCGTCGACGACGATCGGCGAGATGCCGAGCTCCTCCTCCACGTTCGTGATCGGCAGACTCGCGCTCTTGTTCCGCGACAGGCTGAAGACGGAGAAGCTCTCGAGGACCGACGTGTCGCTCGGACCGCCGACGACGTCGCGCGGGACGCGGATCTCCCAGTGGTCGGGCGCACCGCCGGTGCCTTTCACGAGGCGCCCGGTGACGGAGGTTCCGCCGTTCGGCGGAGCCGGGTACTCGATGACGTGCGGGAAGCAGCCCGAAACCGAGCACAACTCCACCGACCGCGCCGCGCCGGCGAAGAAGAGCGGATCCCCGTCCCCGACCTCGACGGCCGCGTAGTAGATCGGATCGCGCTTGCCTGTGGCGGAGTCGATCGGCTCGCCGACCCAGCGCACGACGTAATCGACGGCGCGCGCGCCCGTCGCCGACAGCGCGTTCGCCGGCGCATCGAGAGAGGACACGGCGATACGGAAGACTAGGTTCCCGCCGTCGCGTGAGACGAGCGCTTCGCGGAGGTCCATCTCCGGGACGGCTTCGCCCCCATAGATGGGATCGAACGCCGCGTCCTTGGCGCGGCCGCTGATCGACGCGCCTCGCGCGGAGGGGGCACCGATGGGCTTCCCGAGCAAACCGATGCCGCCGTTCTGGCGCGCGAGCGTCACGACCGGCGCTCCCCGGTGATCGACGACGCCGTCGACCGGCGTCGGGATCTGCGTGTCGGTCCCCGGGATCACTTGGGCCAGCTCGTTGGACGTGTCGTCGTAGACGATCACGACGGCGCCGTCCCGCGGGTCCATCGTGACGGCGAAGAAGTCGGCGAGGTTGCGATTGCCTTGGATCGCGATGCAGCCGGTCCCCTGGAAACAGATCGTGCCGTAGTGCATCGGGTGACGGGTCACCTTCACCTGCTGCCTCGTCGGGCTCGTCGTATCGGCATCCGAGACCATCGATTCGAAGACGTCCCACGCTTGGTGGACGTCTTCCCCTTCGGGATCGTGCGCCGCGTCGTCAGTCCCGTACCAGACCACGGCGAGGCGTCCCTTCGCGCCCGCCACGGCCCACGGCATCACGTTGGTGTTCGCCGGAGCCGACGACAACTTCACCGGCTTGGACCACCTGGTCCAGTTCGACGAAGCTTTCGAGTACGAGTAGTAGATCTGCCAGGCGGCGGGAAGCTCGCCGCTGGGTGTGCCTTCCGGCGAAGTCGTCGCCCACACGACGTAGACTGTGCGTGCTTTGTCGATGGCGACGACCGGGAACAGGTTGCCGGCGTTGATCTGATTGGCGGCGTCGTCCTGTTCCGGATACTCCGCGACCTTGATCAGTTTCGCCACGCGTAGCGCCGGGTCGTCGAGCTTCTGTGGATCGCGCGTCCGGATCAAGAGCCCGATGTCTCTGGAACTCGAGTAGTTGACCGCTTCGAGGACCGCGCCGGTCGCCTGGTCGATCGTGATGGAGCCGTTCTCACCGACCGCCGCCGATAGCGTTGTGTCTGCGTACTTTACGCCGTCGGTCGAATGCGTCGCCGAGTCGCACGTCAGCTGGTTTTGGGCCTCGATGTAGTCGGAGGCGCAACTGGTCGCGGCGAGCGCCTCGGCGTATGTGAGGTACGTGACGGGGAACGGACCCTTGTAGCCGGTGGCCTTGCGAACCGCCGTCGGGTTTGGCGGGTCCCACATCGTCAGCCACTGCCGGTCGTATCCGTTGATGTTGTCGAGACCCTTCGCGAAGACGCCCGACTCCATCGTCTTGGTCTTCGGGTCCCAGCTCGCGACCTTCAGCGTCGCCAATGCGGCGAGGTCCGCGTAAGAGGCCTTTCCGTTGCGGTCGATGGCGACGTCCGTGTCGCCGCCGCCGGGTCCCAGGATCGTCGTCACCGAATCGTCCGCCGAGGTCGCCGCCGTGTCGTGAAGTGGCTTGAAGACGCGCCCGTCTGTCGACATCTCCCAGAGGCTTCGTTGCGTTCCGGTCCCCCACGGACCGTGCACGTACATCGTGCCGTCCCGAGCGATGTCGACTTTCGGCTCGCCGAAGGTGTGGATCGGATCGACGATGACGGCGCTGCCGAACGTCGGGGGCGCCTCCGCGGCGGGCGCGGGCCCAAGCACGAAGAGCGGCAGCGCCACGGCGGCGACGGAAACGAGCACAGCGAAGCGATTCCGGAACATCGAGGCCTCCTGAGCCTGTCCAGATTGTCGGTATCTAGGGATTTCGACAGGCCGGGAGCCCTCTCCTTCCAGCCTCGAGAAGGGAGGTTCTTTGTGAGATAGCTACGGCGTTGGTTCCGGCTTTCTCTTCTCGCGACTCCCTCGCCGCGCCGCGCGGTTCAGCGCGTTGAGGAACGCACGGGCGCTCGCCTCGACGACGTCCGTCGAGATTCCCCGGCCGGTGAAGCGCTCCCCCTCGACCTCGACCTGAACGGTCACGTCGCCGAGCGCTTCGGAGCCTTCCGTCACCGCCGCGATGTTGAAGGAATAGAGCCGCGCCTCGGCCGACGTCGCGCGCATGATCGCGCCGAACGCGGCGTCGACCATCCCGTCGCCCATCGCGGACTCTTGGATCGTCTCTCCGTTCTTGGTGATCTTCACCGTCGCCGTCGGGGCCAGGTGCGTGCCGCCGGCGACCTGGAGGGACTCGAGGCGATACACCTCCTCGACGGTCTGGATCTCGTCGACCACGATCGCTTCGAGGTCCTTGTCGGTGATCTGGATCTTGCGATCGACCAGCTCCTTGAAGCGCGCGAACGCGCGGTTCAGCTCTTCCTTGCCGAGCTGGAACCCCATCTCCTCGAGCGTCTTCGAGAAAGCGTGCCGGCCGGAGTGCTTCCCGAGGACGATCTTGCCGCCCTCGACGCCGATGTCCTCGGCCTTGATGATCTCGTAGGTCAGCCGGTCCTGGATCACGCCGTGCTGATGGATGCCGGACTCGTGCGCGAACGCGTTCTCGCCCACGATCGCCTTGTTGCGCTGCACCGAGTAGCCGGTCAGCAGCGAGACGAGACGCGACGTACGCGAGAGCTCCTTTGTGTTGATGTTCGTCTCGACGCCGAGTAGGTCGTGGCGCATCTTGATCGCCATGACGACCTCTTCCAGCGAGCAGTTGCCGGCGCGCTCGCCGATCCCGTTGACCGCGACCTCGACCTGCCGCGCGCCCGCGCGGACTGCTTCCAGTGAATTCGATACCGCGAGCCCGAGGTCGTTGTGACAGTGCACGGACACGACCACGTCGGCGAGCTTCGGGACGGCCTTGTAGCACTCGCGGATCAGCTCGCCGAAGTCGAACGGGATCGCGTAGCCGACGGTATCGGGGATGTTGATCGTCGTCGCGCCGGCGTTGATCGCGGCCTCGACGATCTGGAAGAGGAACTCGGGCTCGGTGCGCGTCGCGTCCTGCGGCGAGAACTCGATGTCCTCGCAGTAGCCTTTCGCGCGCTGGACGCCGTTGATCGTCTGCTGGAGGATCTCGTCCTCGGTCGCGTTCAGCATGTACTTGCGGTGGATGTCCGAGGTCGACAGGAAGACGTGGATGCGCGGCTGGCGCGCGTGCTGAACGGCCTCCCACGCGCGGTCGATGTCCATGTCGTGCGCGCGCGCGAGCGCCGCGATCGACGGGCCCTTGATGTTCTGGGCGATGGCGCTGACCGCTTCGAAGTCCCCTGGAGAGGTGACGGGGAAGCCGGCCTCGATGATGTCGACGCCGAGCCGGGCGAGCTGCTCCGCGATCTCCAGCTTCTCTTTGACGTTGAGATTGATCCCTGGCGACTGCTCGCCGTCCCTCAGCGTCGTATCGAAGATCCGTACGCGGTTATCGCCCATCTCCAACCCCTCCTCCGTGTCCTGTTTCGGCACTTTTCCCGCCAACTAAAAAACCTCTCGGATCCCGAGAGGTCGCGCGCACGCCAGAAAGGCGAGCGCGCCGTCAAAGCAGGAGGAGCGCCGACCGATAAGCCCTCGAAGTCGTCCTGTCGCGGGGATTCTGTCAGAGGGCGTTGGGAGTGTCAACGAGGTTCTGGGGAGTGGATGCGGGCGCCCGCCGAAGCTAGGGTCCTCAGGAGAATGAAGACCCTCCGCGTCATCCGCTCCGTCGCGACTATCCGCACGGTTATCGGATTCGCTCTGACCTTCAAAACGGGCGAGCTTCTCCGGATCACGGTTCCGGACGCCGAGCCGACCGGACCACTCTTCCTCTTCGCACGCACGGTCGGGATACGCGACCTGATCTTCGGTTTGGGAGCGCTGATCGAGTCTCTCCAGGATTCCGATCGCGTTGATCGCTGGCTCTGGCTCTGGCTCGCGAACGAGGCGGCCGACGTGGTCGCAGGAGCGCTGGCGGCAAAGCACATCGGGCCTGCGGGCGCCGCCGCTGCAGCGGCCACTCCTCTCCCATTCGTGGCCGCCGACATCTGGGCGCTGCGCCAGCGCTCGATCGCCGCAAGATCGGCGCAGCCCGCGTAGATCGCGCGCGGCTATGCGGATCGTTCCCACGGACGCCCTCACAGCGCGCGAGCTCGCCGCGCTCAAGTCGATGCTCGAGGATGCGTACGGCGAGCCGTTCGTCGAGGACTGGGACCACGCGCTCGGCGGAACGCACTTCCTGATCGAAGAAGACGGCGAGCCGGTGAGCCACGTCTCCGTCGTCGAGCGCGCCCTGGAGACCGATGGCCGAACTCTCCGCACCGGCTACGTCGAGGCAGTCGCCACCAAGAACGACCGGCGGCGGCAAGGCCTCGGGAGCCGCGTGATGGAGGCGGCAAGTGAGCACATCCGTGGGGAGTTCCAATTAGGCGCGCTCGGGACCGCCGAGTTCGACTTCTACGCGCGTTTCGGCTGGGAAAGATGGCTCGGGCCGACCTCCGTTCGGGTGGACGACCGAGTTGAGCGAACGCCGGACGAGGACGGCTACGTGATGATCCTCCGAACGCCGGCGGCGCCCGATCTCGATCTGTCAAGGCCGATCAGCTGCGAGTGGAGACCCGGAGACGTCTGGTGATCGACGTCTACTGCAGTGTGATGAACTTCGCGTCTTTCGCTTCGGAGCCGTCGGCGAGCTCTTTCAGCACGTCGTTGTCGATCGGTTGATCGACGGTCAGGCACATCAGCGCTTCGCCGCCCTTCTCTTGACGGCCCACGCGCATGTCGGCGATGTTCACGCCGCAGCGGCCGAGGATCGTGCCGATCGCGCCGATGACGCCGGGACGGTCGTCGTAGCGCAGGAAGCACATATACGGGCCCGGCGGAAAGTCGACCTCGAAGTCGAGGATGCGCACGAGCCGCTCCTCGTTACGTTTGCCCACGAGCGTTCCGGCGACGGCCGCGCGCTCTCCCGCCGAGATCTCGATCGCGTTCACGTAGTCGCGCGACATCGCGCTCTTGGTCTCGGCGACTTCGATCCCGCGCTCGGTCGCCAGCAGAGGTGCGTTCACGAACGTCACCGGCTCGTGGACGACGTTCGCGAACATGCCCTTCAGAGCCGCGAGCGTCAGCACGCGCGTGTCGTGGTCGGCGATCGAGCCCTGGTACGAGAACTGGACCTCCTGCACGTTCCCGCCGGCGAGCGCGGTGAAGATGCGCCCGAGTTTCTCAGCGAGCGGCATGAACGGCCGCACGACGTCGGACAGCTCGCGGCCGGCCTCCACGTTGACGGCGTACGGGGCGAGCTCCCCCCGGAGCGCCAGCAGCACCTGCTCGGCGATCGACGCGCCCGCCTTCGATTGCGCCTCCTCGGTCGACGCGCCAAGGTGCGGCGTCAGGACGACCTGGTCGAGGTCGAAGAGCGGCGAGTGGCCCGGCGGCTCCTTCGCGAACACGTCGAGGGCGGCGCCGGCCAGCCGGCCGCCTTTGATCGCGGCTGCGAGCGCGTCCTCGTCGACGATCCCGCCGCGCGACGTGTTCACGATCCGCGCCGTGGGCTTCAGCAGCGCGAGTTGCTCGGCGCCGATCAGCGCGGCGGTCTCCGAGGTCTTCGGCAGGTGGATCGTCACGAAGTCCGCGGCGCGCAGCGCGTCGTCGAGGGTCGGCGCCAGTTCCACGCCCATCTGCCCGGCGCGCGCCTTGGCGACGTACGGATCGAACGCGACGACGCGCATCCCGAAGGCCAGCGCGCGCTGCGCGACGAGCGTTCCGATGCGGCCGAGGCCGAGGATCGACAGCGTCTTGCCATGCAGCTCGACACCCTCGAAGCGTTCGCGCTCCCAGCGGCCGGCCGCGACCGACGCGTTCGCAGCCGGGATGTTCCGTGCCTGCGACAGCAGCAGCGCGATCGTGTGCTCGGCCGCGGAGAGCACGTTCGATTGCGGCGCGTTGACGACGACGATCCCGTGTCGCGTCGCCGCGTCGACGTCGACATTGTCGAGACCGATCCCGGCCCGGCCGATCACCTTCAGGTTCGGCGCGCGCTCGATCAGCTCGGCGTCGGCCTTCGTCTGCGACCGGATGATCAGCGCGTCGTACGACGCGATCTGCTCGAGCAGCTGCTCGCGCGTGAGGTCCGTCTTGACGTCGACGGTGACCTCGGTGCGGAGCCGGTCGAGACCGGGCTCGGCGATCGGCTCGGCGATGAGGACCTTCATCATCGCGCCTGTTTGAAGACCTCTTCGGCCGCGGCGACCGCGGCGCCGGGCTTCGCCGGATACCCCATCTCGCTCAGGCACGACTCGAGCGCGGCCATCGCCTGCAGGACGTCCCCGTCGTCGACGTAGCCGAGGTGACCGATGCGGAAGATCTTGCCCTTCCACGTCCCCTGGCCCGGCGCGAACACGATGCCGAAGCGGCTGCGCACCAGCGCGGTCAGCTCGTCGCCGTTGATGCCCTCCGGCGCGCGGATAGCCGTCACGCAGACGGCGCGGGCCAGGTCCTCACCGACGAGGTCGAGCCCGAGCGCCTGTACGGCGGACTTCACTGCGCGCGAGAGACGCCGGTGGCGCGCGAAGACGTTCTCGACGCCTTCCTCGCGGATCAACCGGATCGCTTCGCGCAAGCCGAGGTACAGCGAGACCGCCGGCGTGTAGGGGTTCTCCGGCTCTTTGCGGTTGTAGGCCTCGCGCACCGGCGTCCAGTCGAAGTAGAACCGCGGGCACGTCGCGGTCTCGTGCGCCTTCCAGGCAGGGTCGGACACGCTGACGAACGCGATCCCAGGCGACATCATCAGCCCCTTCTGCACGCCGCCGATCGCGACGTCGACGCCCCACGCGTCGACCTCGAGCGGCGTCGCGCCGAGACCCGAGATCGTGTCGACGACGAGCAGTGCCGGGTGGTCCTTCACGACGGCGCCGATCGCCTCGATGTCGTTCACGACGCCGGTTGAGGTCTCGGAGTGCTGGATCAGCACGCCCTTGACGCCCGGCTCCAACGCCTCTTTCACGTCGGCGGCCTTCGCGACCTGACCCCACTCGTACTGGAGCAGCTTCACGTCGAGCCCGTACGCCGTAGCGATCTTCTGGAACCGCTCGCCGAAGTTGCCGACCGAAACGATCAGCACGCGGTCGCCCGGCGAGAACAGGTTCACGACGGCGGACTCCATCCCACCCGACCCGCTCGAGGTGTAGGTCAGGACGTCGTTGGACGTTTTCATCAGCCACTGCAGGCCCTCGGTGCATTCGCGCAGCACGGCCGCGTAGCCGGGCCCGCGGTGGTAGACGATGGGCGCGCCCTGCGCGAGCAGCACCTCGGCCGGAACCGGAGTGGGACCAGGCGTCATCAGGATCTCGGGTTTGCGCACGTCAGAGCTCTCCTTCAGGGGAAGACCGGGGCGTATTCGGCCTCATTCTAAGGGCTCCCGCTGCGCTGCCCTGCGGGTTTCGTCGGACGATCGTCCGAACGGCTGCGACGGAAAGGGAGCCGCACAAGGACGGCTCCCTTCGATCCGCTTCGCTCGTGAATCGTTCCGATGTCCCTAGTGATCGGGGCCGGGACAAGACGGAGGCGGTTTCAGAGGCGCCCCGCGCTTGTCTCCGGGTCCCGAGTTACCGAGTCCGCCGCCGACGTTGTTCTGGCCGGGAACACATTGCTTATCGCCCGGGCCCGGAGGGCCGGCGGACGCCATCGGTGCCGCCACGACCATCAACAGCATGACGAGCAGAGCGAGCAAGGCAACAAGCTTCACGACTCGCATAATCAGTCACCCCCTCCACCGATGCGGAATGTCGCAAATGGGGTTTTACCCCCGATTTGTGGGGACTAACTAATCGGGCGGAAGGCGTTCGAACGGGTGGCGCCCGGCTAGGCGCTTTCGAGGACCCGCTTGAGGTTCGCCAGGAAGCCGTTGTTCGACTTGCCGATCGTCATCTTGATCATCGGCGTCATGATCTTCATCATGCCCGGCGGTTCGAGGTCGACCCGTCGCGTGACGCGCGAGCCCTGACCCTCCGTTTCCACGATGTTCGTCACCGTCGGGTTCATCTTGCCCATGTGCCCCTGGAACTCGACCAGCTTGCCCGGCTCGAGTTTGGAGACCGTCATGGTTCCCTCGGACACGCCCATCGCGGGCTTGACCTTCACGTTGAAGACGGTGCCCACGCCGACGTTCTCGGTGGACGAGCTGACTTCGAGCACGTCCGTGTGCCACTCAGGATCGTGCCGCAGGTCGGCGACGTAGCCGAAGACGTCGGCCGGCGGCCGTGCGATCGAGACACTGCGTTCGACCCTCATCCTCCACCCCTCCGATCAGCGCCCGAATATCTTCTTAGCAACGCGACGTGCCGTGCCCGACGAAGGCGGAACCGATCCGCGAAGCGCACCCTGCTCCTCGACGAAGGACTCGAAATAGCGGTCGGCTTCTTCCGGCCCGGCGAAGACCCGCTCCGAGAATTCGAAACTCGAATCCCACCAGAGCATCTGCACCTTCTCTTCCTCGGTCAGCCGCTCGTGGAAGCCCTCGGGGAAATACGAGCCGGATCTGTTGATGATGTGATGCTTGAACGTGAAATCGATGCGCTTCCCCGGAACGATGTCGATGAGCCAGTGATGATGCCCCCATCCCACCCAGGGCCCCTGCACGCCATACGCCTGCTCCTCCAACCGTGAGGGAACCTCTATGTAGCCGGCCTTCCCGATCCGATTGATCTCCGAGCAGACCCAGATCGGATCACGGATATCCTCCAGCGTGTGCGAGCAGATAACAAAATCGAATTGCTTGTCTTCGAACGGGAAACGTCTGCGCTCGCAGATGTCCCAGATCACCCAGGTATCTCGCGTGAAGCGTTCGGGGCCTTGCCCCGTCCGCCCGTAGAGGCCCCGGGTCTCGTACGGCATGAGATCGAGGACCCAATCCGCGCGGGCGAATGGCTTGCCCCACGCGCCGATATCGAGGACGACTGCATCGGCCGGGAGATCCGCCTCGATACGCCGAGCGCTTTCGTCGAACACGTGTGACGTGACTCAGCGCCGTTGCGTCCAGGGCATCATCGCCCGGAGCTTCTCGCCCACCTGTTCGATCTGCTGATCCGCCTGCTCCTTGCGCATGCCGTTGAAGTTCGGCGCGCCTTCGGCGTTCTCTTTGATCCACTCGCGCGCGAAACGACCCGAGGTGATCTCCTTCAGGATCTTCTGCATCTCCTTGCGCGTCCGATCGGTGACGATGCGCTTGCCGCGCGAGTAGTCGCCGTACTCGGCCGTGTCGGAGATCGAGTAGCGCATGAACTTGAAGCCGCCCTCGTACAGCAGGTCGACGATGAGCTTCAGCTCGTGCAGGCACTCGAAGTACGCGATCTCGGGCTGGTATCCGGCTTCGACGAGCGTCTCGAACCCGGCCTGGACGAGCGCGGACGTCCCGCCGCAGAGCACCACCTGCTCGCCGAAGAGGTCGGTCTCGGTCTCCTCTTTGAACGTCGTCTCGATCAGCCCCGCGCGCGTCGCGCCGATGCCCTTCGCGTAGGCCTTCGCGACGTCCGTCGCCGTGCCCGTCGCGTCCTGGTGGACGGCGAGAAGAGCCGGCGTGCCGATCTTGTCCTCGAACGTGCGGCGCACGAGGTGGCCCGGCCCCTTCGGAGCGACCATCGCGACGTCGATCGTCTTCGACGGTTTGATCTGCTTGAAGTGGATGTTGAAGCCATGCGCGAAGAACAGCGCGTTGCCCTTCTTGAGGTTCGGCTTCACGGCCTCGTCGTAGACCTTCTTCTGCGCGGTATCGGGCAGGAGCATCATGATGAGGTCCGCTTCCTTCGCGGCGTCGGCCGTGGTGAGGACGCGCAGCCCGGCCGCTTCGGCCTTCTCCTTCGACTTCGACCCTTCGTGCAAACCGACGCGCACGTCGACGCCGGAGTCCTGGAGGTTCAGCGCGTGTGCGTGCCCTTGCGAGCCGTAGCCGAGGACCGCGACCTTGCGTCCGTCGAGGACCGCGAGGTCGGCGTCGTCGTCGTACCAGATCTTCGCAGCCATTCCCTTACGCCCCCTTCTCCGCAAGGCGGAGCGACTTCTCGGCGATGCCGCGGTCGCCGCGCGCGAGCGCGACGAGCCCGGTGCGCACGAACTCGCGGATCCCGTACGGCCGCAACAGATTCGTCATCGCCTCGAGTTTGTCCGGCGATCCGGTCGCTTCGATCGTCAGCGCGGCCGGCGCCACGTCGACGATCTTCGACCGGAAGATGTCGGCGATCTCAACGATCTGCGCGCGTGTGTCGGCGTTCGCCTTCACCTTGATCAACAGAAGCTCGCGCTCGACCGACGCTTCCTTCTCGAGCTCGACGATCTTGAGGATCGGCACCAGCTTGTTGAGCTGCTTCACGACCTGCTCCAGCGGCTTGTCCTCGACGTTGACCACGATCGTCATGCGCGAGACGTCGTCGATCTCGGTCGGACCGACCGCCAGTGAGTCGATGTTGAAGCCGCGTCGTGCGAACAGCCCGGCGACGCGCGCGAGGACACCCGGCTTGTTCTCGACGAGGACGGACAGCGTGTGCTTGGCCATCAGATGATCGCCTCCGGGGTGTCGACCAGGATGTCCTGGTGCGCTTTCTCGTACTCGGGCCCCAGGATGATGTCGTCGTTCGACGCGCCGGCCGGGACCATCGGGTAGCACTTCTCTTCGGGGTCGCAACGGAAGTCGATCACGACGGTGCGGTCGTCAATCTCCGTGGCTTTGCGGATCGTCGCCTCGACCTCACCGGGGTTCTCGCAGCGCAGGCCGATCGCGCCGTAGGCCTCGGCGAGCTTCACGTAGTCGGGAACCTCGTAGCCGAACTCGACGGCCGAAAAGCGCTTCTCGTAGAAGAGCTCCTGCCACTGGCGGACCATCCCGAGGAACGCGTTGTTGATGATCGCGATCTTCACCGGGATGTTCTCGGTAGTCATCGTGGCGAGCTCCTGGCACGTCATCTGGAAACAGCCGTCGCCGTCGATCGCCCAGACGGTCTCGTCGGGCCGGCCGACCTTCGCGCCCATCGCTGCGGGAACGGCGTAGCCCATCGTGCCGAGGCCGCCCGAGTTGAGCCACGTGTTCGGCCGCTTGAAGCGGATGTACTGCGAGGCCCACATCTGGTGCTGACCCACGCCGGCCACATACACGGCGTCGCCCTTCGAGATCTTGCCGATCTGCTCGATGACGTACTCCGGCTTCAGCTTGCCGTCCGGCTCTTGCGTGTACATGTAGGGGTACTTCTTCTTCCAGGCCATGACCGTCTTTGTCCACTCGGGATACTCCGGGCGGCCGCGCTCCTCGATCATCTGCTCGAGCGTCTCGTTGAGGTCGTGGATCACGTTGCGCGCGTCGCCGACGATCGGCACGTCGACCGGGCGGTTCTTACCGATCTCTGCCGGGTCGATGTCGGCGTGGATGATCTTGGCGCTCGGCGCGAACGTGGCGAGCTTGCCCGTCACGCGGTCGTCGAAGCGCACGCCGAGGGAGACCAGCAGATCCGCCTTCTGCATCGCCGTGACCGCCGTGTAGTTGCCGTGCATGCCCGGCATGCCGAGGCACAGCTCATGGTCGTCGGGGATGCCGCCGCGGCCCATCAGCGTCGTCACCGTCGGGATCCCCGTCAGCTCGACCAGGCGCCGGAGCTCGTCGGCCGCGCCGGCCCGGATGATGCCGCCGCCCGCGTAGATGACCGGCCGCTGCGCGGACAGGATCAGCTTTGCAGCTTCGCGGATCTGCTTCGGGTTGCCTTTGACGGTCGGACGGTAGCCGGGGAGATCGACCTCCTCCGGGTACCACCACGCCATGTCGGTCTGCAGGACGTCCTTCGGGATGTCGACGAGGACCGGGCCCGGCCGCCCGCTGCGCGCGATGTGGAACGCTTCGGCGATCGTTTGCGGGATGTCCTGCGCGTCGAGGACCAGGAAGTTGTGCTTCGTCACCGGCATGGTGATGCCGGTCGCGTCGCATTCCTGGAACGCGTCGCCGCCGACCGCCCAGGTCGGCACCTGGCCGGTGATCGCGACGATCGGGACGGAGTCCATGTACGCGCTCGCGAGCCCGGTGACGAGGTTCGTCACGCCGGGGCCCGACGTCGCCATGCACACGCCGACCTCGCCGGTGGCTTGCGCGTAGCCGTCGGCGGCGTGCGCGGCGCCCTGCTCGTGCCGGCAGAGGATGTGGCGGATCGGCGAGTCGAGTATCGGGTCGTACGCCGGGAGGATCGCGCCGCCGGGGATCCCGAAGATGACCTCGACCCCCTCCTGTTCCAGCGAGCGGATCGTGGCTTGGGCTCCGGTGATCTTCACGGCTGCATCACTCTCCTGATCTCTAGTTCGGCGACATTCGTTCGGACGTGCGGGCGACCTCGCGGATGACATCGTGCGCTTCGGCGACGCGCACGCCGACCGCGGCGAGATCTGCCAGGTTGACGCGGTGGGTCTCGTCGTTGCTCGCGGCCAGCGCGTCGGCCACGGCAACGATGTCGTAGTCGAGGCCGATGGCGTCGTACATCGTCATCCGGGGGCAGTTCGGCAGGTTGACACCGACGACGACGATCTTGGAGACGCCGGCCCGGCGCAGCAGCAGATCGAGCTCGGTGAACGCGAACGCGCTGAAACGCTGCTTCACGACGACCGGCTCGCCGGGCTCCGGCACCAAGCGGTCGACGATCTGCTGGCCCCAGGTGCGCTCGACCGTGAACCCGCGGTCGGCCTGGAACGCGGGCACCCGGAAGCGCTCGACGTCCCACGTGTCGGCGCGGTACGAGCGGACCACGTGGATGACCGGCTCCCGCGCCTCACGGAACGCATCCAGGATCGCGTTCATGACCGGCGCTTTGTGCGCCGCGTCCGGCATGAACGCCTTCCCGTCGGCGTGGGCGAGGTCGTTCTGCATGTCGATGATCAGAAGAGCGGTGCGGCCCATTTCCAACTCCCTGGAACGAAAAAACCTCTCGGCTTCCGAGAGGTTCACGCGCACGCCCGAGGCGAGCGCGTGGTCAGATAACGACTACGAGAACGCTCGCGCTACGCATCTCCTCGGGCTTCATGGTAGGCGCTATCGTGCCAGCCCGCCCGGAAGGTGTCAACTGGCATCCGCGCAGGTCAGGCACTGTGACGCGCCGGAGGCAGCTCCGTGAGCGCCGCCTGCGCCGCGGCGAGCGCTTCCTTCGTATCGACGCCGAGCTGGCTCGCGCGCACCGCGAAGGAGTGCGCCGCCTGCCGGAGCTGTTCGAGCGATTCCTTCGGTCGCGGCCGGCTTCTGCCTCCCTCGATGAAGGTTCCGTGCCGGCCGCGCGTGACGATGAGGCCTTGATCCTCGAGCTCGCGGTACGCGCGCGCGACGGTTCCACCGGCCAGCGCCAGATCGTCTGCGAGCTGCCGGATCGGAGGCAGACGCATTCCGTCGGCGAGCACGCCGCTCGCGATCATGCTGGCGACCTGCGAGCGGATCTGCTCGTAGGGCGGGACCGGTGAATCGGGGTCAATGCTGAGGATCACGCCGCGACCTCCTGCCGTCGTTGCGTACGCCGGACCACCCACTTCTGGTCGATGCCCAGGTGCAACCACGAGAACACAGCAGCTATCCCGCAGATGAGGCTCGCGAGTCCGAGCAACGAGTGGAAGGAGCCGCCGCTCGTGAATGTCGTCCACTGACCGGCCAGCCGCGAGAGGATCCCGAATTGCAGCGCGAGCCCCGCGCCGACGACAGCATGCATACCTGTCGAGCGGATGGCGTCGTCGGCTTCCACGAGTCCCTCGGAGACGGCCGGCTGCGGCCGGTGCACGATCCGACGCGTGGTGACCTCAACGATGATGACAAGAAGGATCGCGATCCCGCCCCACGCGAGAGCCTCGCCGAGATCGGGCCGCGTTCCGAGATTGTCCCCGCGAAATGCCGGATGGCCCTTCGGTATGAGCTGCCACACGGCAACGAGAGCGACGGTTGCGAGAGACACGGAACGCATCAGGATCGTCGCGACGGGAGTGATGTAGTCGTTGATCCGCCGCGGCGCGAGGGCAGCGGCACGCGGCGCACCCGGCTGCGGACGGAACGCCCAGAGTTCGGCGATCGCCGCCCCCAGGAGATAGCCGCCGAACACCGCGCGCAACCCGCCAACGCCCGCCTTGTCCTGCCCAACGGCGACACCCACGATCACATAGGTGGCGTACCCGACCAACCCGCCGGCCGCACGGAAGCGCCTGCCGCGACGGAGGTAGCGGTGCACGACCTCCCGGTTTTCGTCCGTGATGGCGACCCCGTGCTTCTTCGTCCACCCTTTCAGGTAGTCCTCGCGAAGGAAGAACCCGTCGCGGATGATGAACGCGGCGACCGTCAGCAGCACGCCCACGGTGATGGCCTCGATCATGCCAAAACCCCACAGGTAGACGGACGAGAGCAGGAGGCCGATCACGATGATCGGCGGCGCGGCGAAGGACAGGATCTTCTTGGTCGTTGCGTTCATCGCACCCACCCCCCCAGGCTCCCGTAGCCCTTTGTATCAACGCCTCAATACAATAATACAAAGTAGAAGGCTGTCAAGAGGAATCTTGGGGCCTAGGCGGTGCGGGCCAAGCGACGGAGACGGGACTCTTAGACCTCGTCAGCCGCAGACGGCTCCGCGGCTCGCGCTCGAGACAAGACGCGCGTATTTGGCCAGCGCGCCCGTCGTATAGCGCGGGGGTGGCGGCGACCAATCCTGGAGCCGCAACGCGATCTGGTCCACCGGCACGTCCATGTCGAGGCGGCGGTTCGGGATGTCGAGGATGATCTGATCGCCTTCGCGGAGGAGGCCGATCGGACCGCCGTCCGTCGCCTCAGGAGCGATGTGCGCAACCATGTTGCCGTGGGTCGCGCCGGAGAAGCGGCCGTCGGTGATGAGGCACACGTGGTCGCCGAGACCGGCGCCGTTCACGGCGCTCGTAACGGCCAGCATCTCGCGCATGCCGGGGCCACCGCGCGGCCCCTCGTAACGGATCACGATCACGTCGCCGCGCTTGATACGTCCCTGCACGACCGCGTCGAACGCGTCCTCTTCGCGGTCGAAAACCCGGGCCGGGCCTTTGAAGACGGTGTCGTGCAGGCCGGCCATCTTCGCGACGCACCCCTCCGGCGCGAGCGAGCCGCGCAGGATGGCGAAGCCTCCCATCGCGGAGATCGGTTCGGCGAGCGGGTGGACGACCTCGCGATTGGTCGGCGTCCCCGCGCCTTCTAGGTTCTCCGCCACCGTCTTGCCGGTGACCGTCAGTGCGTCGCCGTCGATGAGTCCGGCGTCGAGCATCTCGCGCATGATCGCCGGGATGCCGCCCGCGCGATCGATGTCGAGCATGACGAAGCGGCCCCACGGTTTCATGTCGGCGATGATCGGCGTCCGGCGGGCGATGCGGTCGAAGTCGTCGATCTCGAGCTCGGCGCCGACCTCGTTCGCGATGGCGAGGAGATGCAGGACGGCGTTCGTCGATCCTCCACAAGCGACGACGACGGCGATGGCGTTCTCGAGCGCGGTCTTCGTGATGATGTCGCGCGGCGTGATGCCCAACTCGAGGAGGTTCAGCACCGCTTCGCCGCTCGCACGCCCGAACGCGTCGCGCCGCGGATCGACGGCGGCGGGGCTTGCGCTTCCGGGCAACGAAACGCCGAGCGCCTCGAGCGCGGTGGCCATCGTGTTGGCGGTAAACATCCCACCGCACGCGCCCGCACCGGGGCAGGCGTTCCGTTCCAGCTCCCGAAGGTCGTCGTCGCTCATCGTTCCCGCCGCGTGCGCGCCGACCGCTTCGAAGACGTCTTGGATCGTCACGTCGTGGCCCTGGAACTGCCCGGGGAGGATCGTGCCGCCGTAGAGGAACACGCTCGGCAGGTTGAGCCGGGCGGCTCCCATCACCATGCCGGGCAGCGACTTGTCGCACCCAGCGATGGTGACGAGGCCGTCGAAGCGTTCGGCGTGCGCGACGAGCTCGACCGAATCCGCGATGATCTCGCGACTCACGAGCGATGCGCGCATGCCTTCGTGGCCCATCGAGATGCCGTCCGACACCGCGATCGTCGTGAACTCGACCGGCACTCCCCCGGCCGCGCGCGCGCCCTCCTTCGCCGCTTTCGCGACGCGGTCGAGGTTGAAGTTGCAAGGGGTCACCTCGTTCCAGGAGGAGGCGACGCCGATCTGCGGTTTGTTGAAGTCCTCTTCCGAGAAACCGACGGCCCGGAGCATCGCGCGGGCCGGCGCGCGCGCCGGGCCCTCGGTCACCTCGCGGCTGCGGTGGCGCGGGTCGGCTTTCGTTCTCTGGGGCATCGCGCGAAAGGATACCGGCTCCGCCCACCGTTCGGTCCCGAAGGGCCGCGGGCGACGAGGCTCGAATATCCTCGGGCTATGAGACGGCGCTCGGGGGCGCGGATCCTCCTAGGGTGTGTTGCGCTGGGCGTCCTCGTTCCGTCCTGCCTCTTCGTGCCGGGCAACAACCCCGTCGACGCCTATCGGTCGGCGCGGAGGCTGGCGGAGTTCGATGAGGTGGACCCAAGGATTCCGCACATCACGATCGTGCTCCACGCGTTCCGCGAGGACGCGATCGACGTCTATTCGCCCGGCTCTGAGGAAGAACAGATCTTTATCGCCGAGGCTGCCGCGGCATCCTTCGGTGAATCGTTCCCCGTCGCGGAGCCGAACTTCTTCGAGGACAACCGCGCGGATGTGCAGCTCGGGCACAGGCTGCTCAAACGTGAGGGAGACCTCTACACCCTGACCGTGCCGACTCAGGGACTGCAGGCCGCGGTCGAGAGCCGTGAATACTCGGGTTTCGATCTCCTCATCTGTCCGCCGAATGCAGAAGCCGTCTTCCTCGCTTCCCGACCTCCGGATTTCGAGGCGTGTATCAACGGCCGGGCATGGGAGGTCGGCGACGAGCGCCTGACCGTCACGGTGACCGTCCGTCCACGAACCGCCCACTACCTCATCTTCGTGGCCTCGGTCATCCTCGGCCTCGTGCTGCTGGGCGCGCTCGCATGGTTCGTCGGGAGCCGCTTGCGCGAGGGGCCGTTCCGGAACCGAACCTCGTCGGCGGTCGCGCTCGGCCTGATCGTCGGGGTGCTCGCGGGAGGCGGCGTCGCGTGGTCGATCGCCAGCGCGGCGATGCAGCTGGGCCCCTCCGACAACATCGCCCTTTCGAAGGACCTCGGGGTCGGTCTTTATGCCTTGTCGGCCGCCCTCCCCGCTCTGGCGGGGGCGATCCCCGGCCTCATCTTCCTGATCCTTCTGGTGAAACGGCGGCCGTGGCCGGATCAGCTCAGACCGGAACTGCCGGCGTTCCCGCCACCCCCGCCGCCCGGCGGCCCCGGATCATCTCCACCGCCGCCGCTTCCGTTCGGCGGTCGCTAGGAGGGTCCGGCCACGCCGGGTGTTCCGGGCGGGGTCGGCGCCGGGCCTTCCCACACGGGAGCACCTCCGGCGTCGATGCCGAGCCCTCGCAGGAGCGCATCCTCCATCGCTTCGTCGTCGTCGAAATGTCCGTTGCCGTCCCCCATCGTCTTGTACCGCCACACCATCCCCCAGATTCCCGCGGTGATGATGGTCAGGAAGATGTACAGTCCGGTGCTCCGTCTCTGCACGGGTTTCCGTCGCGGCGGGATCGCAGAGGACATCCCGAGCTTCTGCATGATCCACTCGGCGTTCGCTGCGTAACTCGACTCCCATTCGTCGAAGAAGATCAGATCCCTGTTGAGGAAGTGGTTGATGTAGGCGCCGACCAAGATCCCCACGTAGGGGATGAAGCGGAGGATCATCCAGAGCACAGGCTCGCGCTTGTTGCGAAGCTCGAAGGCGTCGATCTGCTGGTAGATACGCGACAGATTGTCGAGTCCTTCGGCGACCTCTTCCCGACGGCCGGCCGACTCGGCACGCGTGTTGAGCGTGTGCCAGAAGTACGACATGAACGCGAGCCGGCGTCGCGCGTGCTCGCTGCGTCGCTGGACGAGGCGGTAGGTCCCGTAATGCACGTAGAAACCGAACGTGATGATCGTCCAGCCGAGATAGCTCCAGTAGTTGAAGCGATAGTCGGTCTCGCCTCGTCTGCGAACCTCGGCGACGAGGAATTGTTCGTAGCTAAGTTGCGTAGCCATCAGGGCCGGTCCCGCGGCGCTTGGGGAGGCGGCAGGTGGCCGCTAGGCCCGAACTGGTGGCTCTCGTGCAGTGGCAGGGGCCCCGGGAGATCGGCCGGCGGTTCTCCAACGCCGGGTGTGCCCGGGGGGTTCACGAAGCCTGATCCCCACGCGGGAACGGCGCCCGGATCGACGCCAATCCCCCGCAGCAGCGCGTCCTCCATCGCGGCGTCGTCGTCGAAGTGGCCGTTCCCGTCGATCATGGTCTGGTACCGCCAAACGAGCGAGAAGATGCCGAACGTGATGACGGTCAAGAATACGTACAGCCCGGTGCTCCGATTGTGCACCGGTCTCGCTCTCTTCGGCACCGACACGGACATGCCGAGTCGCTGCATCACCCATTCGGCGTTGGCCGCGTAGCTCGACTCCCACTCGTCGAGGAAAACGAAGTCCTTGTTCAAGAAATGGTTGATGTAGGCGCCGACGGGCCCGAAGACAAGGCGCAGGATCATCCAGAGGATCGACTCGCGTTTGTTGCGCAAGTCGTACGCGTCGACCTGCTGGTAGATCCGGGAGAGGTTGTCGAGACCCTCCGCGACCTCGTCGCGGCGGCCCGAGGATTCGGCGCGCTGGTTGAGCGTGTGCCAGAAGTAGGACATGAACGCCAGGCGCCGGCGAACGTGCTGCGCCCGGCGCTCGACGAGCTTGTAGGTCCCGTAGTGGCCGTAATAGGTGAACGTCAGGATGGTCCAGCCGAGGTAGCTCCAGTAGTTGAAGCGGTAGTCGGTTGCGTCGCGGCGACGCACCTCCGCCACCAGGAATTGTTCGTAGGTGAGCTGCTGACTCACTGCGCCCTCCTTCGGCCGGGGCTAGCCTCACGTACGGGAGGGACAAGGTCAAACGAGTTCGTCAGAGGATCGCGCGGCACCATGAGCAGCGCGCCGGCGGGTCCCGGCGCGCGTCGTAGATGTTCGGCCTCTGACAGTTCCAACAGTGGACCGACGCGACGGCCGGCGTTGGCGATGAGGGCGGCCGGCTCGCGTGGTAGCCGGCGAGGAGCTTGTCGAGCTCGGGGTCGGCGCGCTTGCGGCGGCGGAAAGGCATCTCGCGACCCCCCGGGAGCGGATCCAACGTTCACCCGAGAGTAAACGCCGGGCGCCCGAAAGGCGAAACTCGGCCGCTATGTCTCGCGGGCCAGGGCGGCCTGCAGGGATGCGCGGACGGCGTCGTTGTTCCCCTGGCCTTTGAGCGCGCGCTGGACCTGACCGATCAGGAATCCGAAGACCTTCTCCTCGCCCGCGCGGAACCGCTCGACCTCCTTGGGGTGCGCCGCGAGGACCTCGGCCACGGTCGCGTCGATCTGCGACGTGTCCGAGACCTGCGCGAGGCCGCGCTCTTCGACGATCGCCGCCGGATCGGCTCCGGTGTCGAACGCATCCTGGAACACCTTCTTCGCCGTGTTGAGGTTGATCGTGCCGTTCCGGACGAGGGCGATCAGCCCGGCGAGCGCCGGCGCCGGCACACGAACGTCCTCGATCCCGATGCCGGCAACGTTGAGCGCCCGCGCCAGCTCCCCGGACATCCACACGGCGGCGTCGCGCGGAGCCACGTCCTGAGCGAGCAGGTCCTCGAAGTACGCGAGGCTCGCAGTCGACGCGCCGACGATGGCCGCCTGCTCGGCGGTGAGACCGTGCTCGCTCTCGAGGCGCGCGCGCCGCGCCGCCGGAAGCTCCGGGAGTTGTCCCCGCAGACCATCGATCCACGCGGCCTCGGGCTCTATCGGGACGAGGTCCGGCTCCGGGAAGTACCGGTAGTCGAACGCCTCCTCCTTCGAGCGGAGCGTTTTCGTCACGCCGGCGGCTTCGTCGAAGTGCCGCGTCTCTTGCACCAGCCGATCGCCTTTGTCCAGAGCCGTACTCTGTCGCTCGATCTCGTAGGTCAGCGCGCGGCCCACCGACCGGATCGAGTTGAGGTTCTTGATCTCGACCTTCGTCCCGAACCCTTCGCCCGGCTTCCGCAGCGACACGTTCGCGTCGCACCGCATCGAGCCTTCCTCCATGCGGACGTCCGACACGCCGAGCGCCTCCAGGATCGACCGCAACTCGCCCACGTACCTCTGCGCTTGCGCCGGGGAGCGGATGTCGGGTTCCGAGACGATCTCGACGAGCGGGATACCGGCGCGGTTGTAGTCGACGAGCGAATACTTCGCTTCGTGGATCCGGCCTGTGGTCCCGACGTGCAACGTCTTCCCGGTGTCCTCCTCGAGATGCACGCGCGTGATGCCGACGCGGCGCGTGTCGCCGTCGACGGCGACGTCGAGGTACCCGGCGATACACAGCGGAAGGTCGTATTGGGAGATCTGATAGTTCTTCGGCATGTCGGGATAGAAGTAGTTCTTGCGGTGGAAGAGCGACCGCGGGGCAATCTCGCAGCCGAGCGCGAGTCCGATCAGCATCGTGTACTCGACCGCTTTGCGGTTGGCGACCGGCAGAGATCCCGGCTCCCCGAGACACACGGGGCACGTGCGGGTATTCGGCTCCCCGCCGAAGGTCGTCGGACATCCGCAGAACATCTTCGACGCCGTCGCGAGCTCGACGTGGCACTCGAGCCCGATCACCGCTTCGTAGCCGTTGGCGCTCACGAGCTCCTCCGCGACAGGCCGTAGTACTCGCGCAGCTGCGGCCATGTCTGGCTGGAGATCACGGCGATCGCGACGGTGACCGCCGTGCCGACCGGCAGCAGCAGCAGGAAGACGGTGCAGGCCACGAGGCCGAACCCGAGGCCCGCCGGGCCGCGGATCCCGGCGAGCAGCGCGCACGCGCCGCCGGCGACCATCAGCGTGCCGATCCCGGCCGGCACGGCCCACGCCGGCTCGTCGAACCCGTGCGATCCGCCGATCGCGAAGGACGTGATCGCCACGAACGCGCCGAGGATCGTTCCGATCCAACCGGAGAAGCGCAGCACGCGCACCGCGGCCGGGCGGACGTCGGCGGCCGCGGTCGTCACCGCGCCTCCCACAGGGGCGGCGTCGGTGCCGGCCCGAGCGTCTGCTCCAACGCGTGCGCGGCGCGGAAGAGAAGCTCCTCGGACAGCGGCGGGCCGAGGACCTGGATCCCGACCGGAAGGCCGTCGTCGGACAAACCGCAGGGCAGGCTCACGCCGGCCGCGCCCGCGAGGTTGGACGGGATCGTGAACAGATCAGAGAGATACATCGCGAGCGGGTCGTCGGTCTTCTCGCCGATCTTGAACGCGGTCGTCGGGCTCGTCGGACAGATGAGGAAGTCGAACGTCTTGTACGCCTCGTCGAAGTCGCGGATGACGATCGTCCGCACCATCTGGGCCTTGCCGTAGTAGGCGTCGTAGTAGCCGGCCGACAGCGCGTACGTGCCGAGCATGATGCGGCGCTTGACCTCGTCGCCGAAGCCGTGCGCGCGGCTGCGCATGTTCATGTCGACTACGTCGCGCGGATCGTCGGCGCGGTAGCCGTAGCGGACGCCGTCGTAGCGTGCGAGGTTCGACGAGCACTCCGCGGGGGCGATCAGGTAGTACGCGGACAGCGCCACGTCGAACGACGGCAGAGAGACCTCGTCGACGTCGCAGCCGAGCGAGGCGAAGTGTTCGGCGGCCTCCTGGACGCGCGCCTTCACGCCGGGCTGCGTCCCCTCCCCCATCCCCTCGCGCACGACGCCGACCTTGAGGCCCTCGACGCCGCGGTCGAGCGCGCCGACGTAGTCGGGAACCGGTTCCGTCGCGCTGGTCGAATCCATCGGATCGTGCCCGGCGATCGTCTGCAGGACGGAGGCGGCGTCGCGCACCGTCCGCGCGAACGGTCCGATCTGGTCGAGCGACGAGGCGAAAGCGATGAGTCCGTACCGCGAGACGCGACCGTACGTCGGCTTCACGCCGACGACGCCGCAGAGAGAGGCCGGCTGGCGGATCGAGCCGCCCGTGTCGGTACCCAGCGACACGGGCGCCATCCCCGCGGCGACGGACGCGGCGCTGCCGCCGGATGATCCACCGGGCACACGCGCGAGATCCCACGGGTTGCGCGTGGGGCCGAACGCGGAGTTCTCTGTCGAGGAGCCCATCGCGAACTCGTCCTGGTTCGTCTTGCCGAGGATCGGCATGCCGGCCGCGCGCAGTATCGACACGACGGTCGCGTCGTAGGGCGGGACGTAGTTCTCGAGGATCCGGCTTCCTGCGGTCGTGCGCACGCCGTCGGTGCAGAGCACGTCCTTGAGCGCGATCGGAACGCCGGCGAGTGGGCTCAGCGCCTTGCCGCGCGCGCGCGCTTCATCGACTGCATCCGCCTGCCCTCGCGCCTGGTCCGCGGTCACACTGAGGAACGCGTGGACCTCGGGGTCGAGCGCGTCGATGCGCGCGAGGTGCGCGTCGACGACATCGCGCGCGCTCGCCTCGCCGCTCGCGACGGCGCGCGCGATAGATGACGCGTCGAGTTGCCAGAGGTCGGCCACTTGTTACTGCTCCTCGATGATCCGTGGGACCTTGAAGCGGCCGTCCTCGACCTCGGGCGCGGTGGAGAGCGCCTTGCCTTGCGGGAGGCACTCGCTGATCTCGTCGTCGCGGAACACGTTCACGAGCGGGAGCGCGTGGGAGGTCGGCGGGACGTCGTCCGCCGCGACCTCGCTGACCCGTGCGGCGTGATCGAGGATCGCCGAGAGCTGCGCGCCGAACCGCGTCACCTCGTCGTCGGACAGAGCGAGGCGCGCGAGCCGCGCGACGTGGAGGACCTCTTCCCGGGAGAGCTGCATGGCGGCAGTCTAGCCCCGGCCTAGAAGGCGCAGCAGTTCGTTTTCGTCGGCCGTCGTGACGCCGAGCTGCACGGCCTTGTCGTACTTCGAGCCGGGGTTCTCGCCGACCACGACGAGGTCGGTCTTCTTCGACACGCTCGAGACGACCTTCGCACCCGCTTCCTTGAGCGCCTCCGTGGCCTCCTCGCGCGACATCGACGTGAGCCCGCCCGTGAGGACGACGGATTTCCCGGTCAGCTCCGTCTTCTTCACCGCCTTGCGCTCGTCGGCCGTCCGCAGACCGGCGCGCTTCACCTTCTCGAGCACGGCGATGTTCCGCTTCTGGCGGAAGAACTCGTGGACGCTGTGCGCGACGATCGGGCCGATCCCTTCGACGGCGTCGATCTCCTCGCCCGAGGCTTCCTCGATCGCGGCGAGCGTCGAGAAGTGGCCGGCGAGCTGCTCGGCAACGGTCCCGCCGACGTGGCGGATTCCGAGCCCGATCAGCAACCGCGCGAGCGGCCGGTCCTTCGACGCCTCGATCGAGCGGAGTAGGTTTGCGATCTTCTTGTCCTTGAACCCTTCGAGCGTCGCGATCTGCTCGTCGGTCAAGGAGTAGATGTCGCCGATGTCTTTCACCATGCCTCGTTCGGTGAGCTCGATGATCGTCTGGTAGCCGAGGCCTTCGATGTCCATCGCGCCGCGCCCGGAGAAGTGGAAGATGCGCTCGACGCGTTGCATGGGACAGTCGATCCCCGTGCAGTAGGCGACGACCTCGCCCTCCTCGCGCACGATCTCCGATCCGCACGACGGGCACGTCGTGGGCATGCGCCACTTCTTGAGGCCGCGCGGGCGCCGTTCCTTCACCGCGCCGAGCACCTCGGGGATGACGTCGCCGGCCCGGCGGATGATCACCATGTCGCCAGGCCGCACGTCCTTCCGTTCGACCTCGTCGGCGTTGTGCAGCGTTGCCGTCGTCACCGTAACGCCGCCGACATGCACGGGCTCGAGCACCGCGTAGGGCGTCGCCGCGCCGGTGCGGCCGATGTGGATCTGGATGTCGCGCAGCTTCGTGATCTGCTCTTCCGGCGGGTACTTGTAGGCAATCGCCCACCGCGGCGCCTTCGACGTGTAGCCGAGCTCGTCGCGCGCGTCGATCTCGTTCACCTTCACGACGACGCCGTCGATCTCGTAGTCGATGTCGTGGCGGTGTTCGCCCCAATGCTCGATGAAACGCCAGACCTCGTCGAGGTCCTTCGCCACCGTCGTTTGGGAGGCCGTGCGGAGCCCGGCGTCCTTCAGGTAGTCGAGCCAGTCGGTGTGCGTCGGGAGGCGCTTGCCCGCGGCGGCGCCGACGCCGTGGATCAGGTACGTGAGCGGCCGCTTGGCGGTCATGGCCGGATCCTTCTGGCGGAGCGAGCCCGCCGCCGCGTTGCGCGGATTGGCGAACGTCGGCTTGCCCTGCACCTCGAGGTCCGCGTTGAGCTTCTGGAACGCCTTCGTCGGGTAGTAGACCTCGCCCCGGACCTCGAGGCGCTTCGGCGGCTTCGAGTCCTGGAGCCGCATCGGCACGCCGCGCATCGTCCGGATGTTGGCCGTGACGTCCTCGCCGGTGACGCCGTCGCCGCGCGTCGCGCCACGGGTGTAGGAGCCGTCTTCGTAGACGAACGCGACCGCCACGCCGTCGATCTTCAGCTCGCAAGCGTACGTGACGTTCGACACCGCCCGCGCGACGCGATCGGCCCATGCTTTGAGCTCCTCCTGCGAGAAGGCGTTGTCGATCGAGTACATCCGCGCGTGATGGCGGACCGGCGCGAAGGCTTCGGACGGCGCGCCGCCGACGCGCTGGGTCGGCGACTCCGGAGTGACGAGTTCCGGGTACGACTCTTCGAGCTCGACGAGCTCTCGGTAGAGACGGTCGTACTCGGCGTCGGGGATCGAGGGCTGGTCGAGGACGTAGTAGAGGTGGTTGTGGCGATCGAGCTCCTTGCGGAGGGCTGTGGCCCGCTTGCGCGCGCGCTCGAGCTCGGCCTTCGAGGGCACTACCGGCTACGCGGTGTTCTGGAGCTCGTCCCGCGCGTGGCCGTGCGACGCGCGCCGGGGCGGACGCCGGCCGCTTGACGCACCTTCTCGAGGTCCATCTCGAGCGCCTCGAGGACCTGCTCGACCGGAGCGTGCTCGCTCCGCACGGCGATCGAGAAGCGGCGGATCGTTTCGAGATCGGGCAAGCGAACGTCTTCCACGAGGACCTCCGCGTCGGCTACCGCGTCATTATAGGTCGGGGCGAGGGCCGTTTCGGGCGCCGCGGTTACGCGAGCGAACGCGCGATCGTACCGCCGCCGAGGACCTCGTCGCCTGCGTAGAAGGCGACCAGTTGTCCGGGTGCGACGCCCCGCTGAGGGACGGCGAAGCGGACGGTCGCGGTGCCGTCTTCCACGCCCTCGAGGGTCGCCGCGATCTGGGTTCCGTGCGCGCGGATCTGTGCCTGCGTGAAGGTTCCGGGCGAGGGCCGATCCGCGATCCAGGAGACGCGCTCCGCGACGAGGCCTCCGCGCGCGAGCAGCTCGCCGGGCCCGACGACGACGCGGTTGCGCGGCGCGTCGACCTCGAGCACGTACCGCTTCTCGTGCGTGGCCAGCCCGAGGCCGCGGCGCTGGCCGATGGTGTAGTGCGGCAGGCCCTGGTGCTCGCCGACAACGGCACCGCCGACGTCGACGATCTCGCCGGGCGCGGTACCGCCGAGCGCGCTCTCGACGAACCCGCCGGCGTCGCCGTCGGGCACGAAGCAGATCTCGTACGAGTCGGGCTTGTCCGCGGTCCGCAGAGACAGCTCCCGAGCGATCGCGCGCGTCTGCTCCTTCGTCTGCCCGCCGACCGGGAACCGCGCGAACGCGAGCGCCTCCTGCCCTAGCGTCGACAGGACGTACGACTGGTCCTTGTTGGGGTCGGCGCTGCGCGACAGGCGCCAGGCGCCGCGCTCGAAGCGATTGATGGCGTAGTGGCCGGTCGCGACCGCGTCGAAGCCGGCGCGCTGCCCGCGCTCGAGCAGCGCGCCGAACTTCACCGTCTCATTGCACCGCACGCAGGGGTTCGGCGTGCGGCCGCTCGCGTACTCGGCGACGAAGTCGTCGAGCACGCCGCGGGAGAACTCCTCGGTCAGGTCCCACACGTAGAACGGCACGTCGAGGACCTGCGCGACGCGCCGCGCGTCGTCCGCGGCCTCCACCGTGCAGCACCCGTGGACGCGGCCGGCGGACTCGTGCGCGGGCGCGTTCGACAGCTTCATGTGCACGCCTGTGACGTCGTGCCCTTCCGCGACGAGCATCGACGCGGCGACGGACGAATCGACGCCGCCCGACATCGCGACGAGGACCCTCATCGACCGCGCAGCCTGGCCGCGGACGCGATCACAGCGGCCGCGGCCGCGTCGACCTCGGCCTCCGTCGTGGATGGGCCGAGCGTGAGGCGCAACGCACCGCGCGCGGCCTCCCGCGGCACACCCATCGCGGCGAGAACGTGCGACGGCTCGGCGGCACCCGAGGAACACGCGGACCCCTGCGAGGCGGCGATCCCGGCCGCATCGAGCAAGAGGATCAGCGACTCGCCGTCGATCCGTTCGAGACAGAGGTGAAGGTTGTTGGGAAGGCGCCCGGCGCCGCGCGCGTTGACGCGCACGTCCGGAAGCCCGGCGGTGATGCGCTCCTCGAGCCGGTCGCGAAGAGCTGCGACCCGCGCCCCCTCGCCGGCCCGCGCCGCCACCCAGCTCTCGATCGCCGCACCGAAGCCGACGATGCCGGCGACGTTGTAGGTGCCGGAACGGACCTCGCGCTCCTGCCCGCCGCCGTGGATCAAGGGCTGGACCTTCACGCCGCGCCGCACGACCGCCGCGCCGACGCCCTTGGGTCCGCCGATCTTGTGCGCGGACAGCGACAGCAGGTCGGCCGCACGCGCGTCGACGTCGAGCCACGCAACACCCTGCACCGCGTCCGAATGGAACACCGCGCCGGCGGCGCGCGCGATCCGCGCCGCATCGGCGACCGGCTCGACGGTGCCGGTCTCGTTGTTCGCCCACATAACGCTCACGAGCGCCGTCTTGTCGTCGACCGCGGCCTCGAGGGCATCGAGCCGCACGACCCCGTTCGCGTCGACGCCAACCTCGCGCACGCGGAAGCCCTGCCGCGCCAGCCATCGGGCGGGGTCGAGCACCGCGTGGTGCTCGATCATCGTCACCACGACGCCGTCGCGTCCCTGCTCCCGGCCGTGCCAGGCCACGCCCTTGACCGCGAGGTTGTCCGCCTCGGTGCCGCCGGACGTGAAGACGATCTCGTCGGGGCGCGCGTTCACGGCGGCGGCGACGCGCTCGCGCGCCTCGTCGACGGCCTTGCGCGCCTCGCGGCCGGCCGCGTGGACGCTCGAAGCGTTCCCGAACCGGTCGCCGAGGAACGGCTCCATCGCCGCTCGCGCCGCATCGGAGAGCGGCGTCGTTGCGGCATGATCCAGATAGACGGACGTCTGCGTTTGCACGACGGACAGGCTAGCGCGGATGGACCGCGTTCACGCGAGATCCGGCTGGACGTGCCCGGTCAGGCGATCAGCGGGCCGTTCGGGATCGTGTTCGCTTCGGCGGTCGTGATGGAAAACGCTGCCGCCGTCGAGTACCCCATCGCGACGTAGAGGCTGTCGTTGTAGAAGGGGCGTTTGACGCCGTCCGCGTAGATCCATCGGGTCCCGGTCGGGCCCTTCAGGAGAGTTCCTTCGCGATAGGTCATCGGGGTCCCCACAGGGATCGCGACGTCGACGATGCTCATCGGAACGATCTCCGCGTCGCGATACCGGGACTTCCAGACGGTCACCGTGGGGTTGCGTCGCCGGAACCCGTTGTCGATCGTCCAGACGCTTCCGTCCGAGGCGCGTACGACGGCTCCTTGTGGGTGCACGGTGCCGTCAGAAATGTCCGGGCCCGTCGGCAGAGTCGCTAACTCCAGAGCGCTGATCGGGAGAGCCGAGGCGGCGGTGTATTTGAGCGCTTCGTAGACGCCGTCGTCGAACTGCCGAACCTTTCCGGCGGAGTAGATCGCGTGCGTCCCGTCGGGCTCGGTCAGGAGCGTCCCTTCGCGAAGCTCGAGCGGGGATCCCGACGGATAACGGTCGACTTCTTGATCGGTCGTCGCGACGACCTCCGCCGCGCGGTACCAGCTGTTGAGCACCAGCTGCGACGTCACGAGGCGTGCCTTGCCGTCCTCGATCACGACGGTGCGAGTCGGCGTGCGGAGGATCGTGCCGTTCGGATGCTTGGTGACGAAGTAGGCGAGAAGGCTCGCGGGCCGAGCGACCAAGCTCCTCACGCTGGCCTTGATCCTGACGGGCACGGCGCCCGTGTAGTCGGCCAGCGTTCCGACCGCCGTTCGTCCGTTCCACGTCGCGGTGAGGGATGAGCCGTAGCCGGTCAGCTTACGGAGGACCCCGCTGCCGCCGACCGTGAGGAACTCCACGCTCCAACTGAGACTCCTCGAGAACGTCGCCCGCACCGTCACGGTCTCGTTCTTGGTGTCCCCATCGGGCCTGAGCACGGTCGACGAGATGGTCGGCAGGTAGATCTTCGGCAGCCCCATCGCGGCCACCGCTTTACGGATCGACGGAAGCAAGTAATAGGCCTTGGCGCCGGGGCACGCGGTCTGTTGCCCGTCGCGGTGGCCGGAGATCCGGTTGAAGGTCACCCTCGTCCCCGCCGCGTACTTGGGATTCCCTCCGGAGGTCATCGTCACCTTGCCGGTGGGCGGCAGGTGGTGGACGTCGAGCTTCCACGCCAGCAGACGCTTCAAGGCGCTCTGCATCGCCGTCGTGGGTGTGGAGGACGTGAACGTGCCCATGAGCGAGATGCCGGTGCTTCCGGTGTTGAAGCCCTTCACGTGGGCGCCGATGACCGGCTTCGTCATGCCGCCGTACCGGCCCTCGAAGATCTGGCCGTAGCGGTCGACCAGGAAGTTGTAGCCGATGTCGCTCCAGCCGCGGTTGCTCGTGTGGAACTTGTAGATGCTGCGCACGAGAGCCGCGGACTGGGACCTCGAGTACGAGTTCGTCCCGGCGGTGTGATGGACGAACGCCATCTGCACGGCCGGCGCGTACCGCGGGCAGCACTCGCGCCAGCTCTCGTTCGCTCCCCACTGCCGGCGCGTGATGATCGACGGCGTCGACGTCATCGCCTCTGCCTCGGTGCCGTGGAAGAACCGCGAGATGGCCGCGATGACCCGCTGGAACAGGTTCAGCGGCTGCGAGTCGCCGAGCGAGTTGACGACGTGGGCGCGGAGGTCGAAGACCGCCGGAGCGCCGGGTTTGGCCGTGACGCGGTACGCCATCGCGTCCGCCGTCCCGACCCAGATCGGTGCGGTGAAGATTCGGTTGGCCGCGCGCTGCGCTTCGCGGGCCGACGTGTCGGGACCCTCGTCGGGCTCGACGGGCATCTCCTCCCAGGCGCCCCACCCGCTCTGCGTGTGGAAACGCGCCGTGATCGAGATGCCTTCTTCGATGGCGTCGTCGTCACGCGTGGTCGTCCGGAAGGACATCGCGACGAGGTTCGCTTGGATCGGCAGGCGGCGTGACGAGCGCTCGAGGGACGCGCCCGCTGCGCGCGATGCGGTCACGCGCTGTCCGCGCGCGAGCTCGAACGATCGATCGAGAGTTGCAGGGAAGCGCGGCTTAGCCGGCGCGGGTAGCGGAACGAGAACGGCCCACAGACTGGCGATGAGGGCGACGATGAACAGGCGCCTGCGGATCATTTTCCCCCCAAGGGTCGACCAAACCGATATCGGAAGAGTAGTCGGCAAGGAAAGATAATGGCTTGAGCGATGCGAGCCTTTTGTGAGGCTGGCGAGAATTCTGTGAGAAAGTTGTGGATCCGCACATGGATCCGCACATGGATCCGCGGACGGGTGCTTGCTTCGTCTACCCGATCACGAAGCCGTCGACGGCGATGATCCGGTCGGTCGATCTGCTGTTCCGCGTCGACGCCACCTTGATCGTGATCGTGTGAGTGCCGGCGGGCAGGTTCAGGATCGCGCGCAGGACCTTGTACGTCGTCGTCGAGCTGTAGTTGTCGAACAGTCCCTTCCGCACGCCGTCGATGTAGACGTACGCCTGCCCCATCGCCGGGCCGCGGACCGTGCGCCACGCGATGCTCGTTCCGCTGAAGACGAAGCTCATCTCGGTTCCCGAGAACCGCGCGGCACGATAGGTCCCGCCGTCCGCGCCCGACGCGCTGATCGCCGCCCACCGGAACGATAGCGAGGGCGTGACGTTCGTCGAGCCGCCCGAGCGGAACGCGTCGATCGCCACCCGGACGTCCTTGGCCGCGCTCGAGCCCTTGCTTCCGGTCACGCGGATCGTGATGGTGTGCGCGCCAGCGGAGAGCCCTGAGAAGCTGCGGCCGACCTTGTACCGGGTCGACGACGAGTAGTTGTTCACGGTGCCAAACGATCGCCCGTCGATCGAAACGCTCGCCTTGCCCTGGTACGGGTCGGTGATCGTGTACCAGGCGATCGAGCTGCCGCTGAATCTGTAGGCGATAGAGGCGCCGGGCATGTTGTTCACGTAGTAGCTGCCTCCGTACGTCGACGAGTTCGAGAGGCTTCGCCATCCGTAGCGGACGCCGGGCGCGATCTCGTTCACGTTCGTGGCCGCCCGGAACTGGTCCGTCTTGTCGTCGAGCTCGTTGCCGGCGCGGTCCGTGATCGAGCCGGGCCCGTTCGGAAGCAGGACGGCGTCGTACTCCTGGCCGGCGGTGAGGTCTGAGACCGTGTTGGCCACGATGGTGTTCGTCGCCGAATCGTAGGACACGGTGACCGGGACTTCCGTCAGCGTGCCGTGGAGGCGCAGTGCCACGGAGCTCTGGCCGACGCCGACGACCGGCTCGCTGATCTTCCACGAGAGGTTCGCGCTCTGGTTGGCCGGCGCAGTGAACAGGGCGGTCGGTGCGACCGTATCGGCGATGACCTGGTGCGATGGAACCGCCGTGATGCTCGGATCGAGCAGTCCCGTGTCGAAGGCATCCGCCGGCAGGGTCATCATGAAGTTGTCGCCGTTGGTAACGGAATCGCCCAGGCGGATCGACAGGAAGAACGTGTAGGCGCCCTCCTCCGCGGCCGGGAGCGGGTACGCGGGACTGACCGCGAGCGTGGCGCGCAGGTTCGAATCGAACGAGAAGGTCGTCGGGACGACCGCGTCTGCGCCATCGAGCTTGTCCTGATTGGCACCCACCATTGAACTGTCGCGCCAAAGCTCGATGCCGTCGGGGTTGGCCTCGAGGTCGTCGACCCCGAACGTGCCGCCACCGGTCACCTGCGCGAAATCGACCCGGACCTCGCTGAGGTTGGTGGAGAGGCCGCTGCTGATCAGATCGATCCCGAACACGGGAACGTCGACGCCGATCTTCATGTACTGAGGGTTCGCGGTCAGGTCCGCGCCGCTCGGGCTCACGGCCATGGCCGGAACGGCCCCCGTCCCGATCGCCAGCAAGGCAACGGTCGTCACCGTAAGGACTCGTAGGAAACGCCTCATCACGTCGAGCTCCCGGATCGGCTGAACCTCACCCTGTCAACGGGTCAGGACCGGAGCGGTTGCGGCGGACGGCCTCATCGTCCGATCGTACGGCCCCGATCGAACCCGGTTCGCCATACTTCGCCCGAAAGATCGTCGATGGATCAGCGTTCGGCGAACCGGCGGAACAAGCCCTCGGTCCCCGCGAGCCGGCCTTCGAGCTCGGAGTCGTTCGAGAGCACGATCTGGGTCGGAGGCGTCCCCCAACGCTCCAACTCCTCGTACAGCTCGATCAACGGTGTCGGGTCGTCCGTCCGTGGACGGATGTAGACGAAGAACTGGCCCGACGGTTCACCGCCGACGAGCTCGATCTGCCACTGCGCCGCACGCGGCGCCGCGGAGACGGCCGCGAAGCGGAAGTCGAACCGCACGGCCCGGCCGTCGAGCTTCACGCGACGCTGCCACGCGCCGCGACGCACGCTCGGCCCGACGCGCGGCACCGTCCGCCCGCAGTTCGGGCACGGCTGCGTCGTCACGCCGCCGAGCGCGAGGTCGCCCGAGCGCCACCGCGGCACGCCGCCGCCGCGGAACCCGAGCGGCGTGAGCGCGATCTCGCCCGGCGACTGCTGGCCCATCGGCTCGCCCGTCTCCGGGCTGAGCACCTCGATCACTTCCAGGTCGGGCGACGTGTGGAACCCAAAGGTCTCGGTCTTGCCGGCGGGAACCGCGCACTCGGCCCAGAGGATGCGTCCTTCGGCGACACCATAGGCCGCGGCGATGCGCGCCTGCGATGCGTTCGACGCGGCGAGCTCTGCCCCCAGCCGCTCGCGTTCCGCTCGCGTGAGCGAGCGTCCGACGGCGATCACTACGGCGAGCTCGGACAGATCCACGCCCGCCTCACGCGCCGTCGCCGGAAAGTCGACCACTTCCTCCGCGGCGACGGCGACCGCGGTCGGCCGCGCGGACTCGAACGCCCACAGCGCGCGGGCGAGCTCGCCGCCTTCGCGGCGCGAGTGGATCGCGCTCATCCCGACGCCGTGCGCCATGTAGTAGATGCCCCAGAAGTCGAGCGTCGGTCCGAACGGGATCAGGTTGAGCAACCGGTCGGTGCGTTCGAGACCGACGAGTTTCGCGGCACGGGCGCCGCCGCGTGCGAACAGGTCGAGGTCGTCGCGGGTGTAGGCGACTGTGATCGGACCGCCGGGCCCGGGCGCGAGATGGATGTGGATCGGCCGCGAGGCCGCCTCGATCGCGAGCTGTTGGACCTCCTCACCGCCGAAGAGACGCGCGGTCGCGACGCGGTACAGGACGCTGCGGTCGCTGAAGCGGCGGACGCCTTCCGAGGTTCCTTGGAGGATCAACCCCTGCGCGCCGTCCGGATTCCGGACCTGATCGAGGACCTCGACGCGCGTTGCCGGCGGGATCTGAGCGAGCTCGTCCAGTCCCTTGATCCGGCGGGCGTCGATGCCGGCCGCTTCCAGGCGCGCGCGCGCCGTCGGCACGTGACCGAGCTGCATCTGGAGCAGCGTCTGACGCACGAGCTGATCCTGGATGCGCCGGTTCTCGCTGGGTGAACGGTGGTCCCACGGGCGCGCCACGGCGCCGATTATACGAGCCCGCGGGTGGGGCGCCCGACGCTTCGCGCGATGGCCGTCCGCAGCCGAGCACGGCTACGATGCGCCGCCATGACCGACGAGACCAACTCCGACGTCCTCAAGCTCACCGGCGAGCGGACTCTGCCCGGCATCCCCGAGGAGAACTACTGGTTCCAGCGGCACGTCGCCGCGTACGACTACGCCGCGTCGCTCGTCCGCGGACTGGAGGTCCTCGACGCCGGCGTCGGGGAGGGGTACGGCGCGGCGATCCTCGCGCGCGCCAGCGCGACAGTCGTGGGTGTCGACCTCGAAGCGGAGGTCGTCGAGCACGCGTCCGCGCGGTATCCGGAGGTGCGTTTCGAGCGCGCCGATCTGCTCGAGCTTCCGTGGCCCGACGGGAGCTTCGACGCGGTCGTGTCCCTTCAGGTCATCGAGCACCTGCAGCGGCCGCGCGAGTTCGTGTCCGAGGTCGCGCGCGTCCTGCGTCCCGGCGGGCGGCTGATCCTGTCGACCCCGAACCGGCTCACCTTCTCGCCGGACGGCATCCGCAATCCGTTCCACACCGTGGAGTTCGCGCCGGCGGAGCTGCGCGCGTTGCTCGAGACCGCGCTCACCGTCGAACGGCTGGCCGGGACGTTTCACGGGCCGCGCATCGCGCTCGGCGAGCGACTCGCGCGCGGCTCGTTCCCGGAACGGCTCATCACGACTCCCGTTCCCGAGTGGCCGCCGCGGCTGCGCCGCGCGGTCGCGCGCGTCACGCCGCGCGACTTCCGCATCCGCCACGCGCACGTCGAACGATCGCTGGATCTCGTCGCGGTCGCGCGGCGGTAACGCGGTGGGCATCTTCGCTCTCGTCCTCCACACGCATCTGCCGTACGTCCGGCGCAACGGCGTCTGGCCGTCGGGCGAGGACTTCTTCCATCAAGCGGCCACCGAAAGCTACCTTCCGCTGCTCGAGACCTTCGAGCGGCTCGCCGGGAACCCGCGCTTGCGCGAGCCGTTCGCGACCGTCGGCATCACACCGCTGATCGCACACCAGATGCAGGACCCCTACATGCTACGCGAGCTGTCGCTCTACCTCGGCCGGCACGACCTGCGCGCGTGGTGGCAGGTCGCCAACTACGACGGCGTGTATGCCGAGGAGTTTAAGGACATCGCGGCGTTCTACGCGCGCTTCGCGCGCCGGCAGCTTGCGCGACTGGACGCGCTGCCGGGAGGCATGGCGCAGGCATTCGGCGCGCTCGAGCGCGCGGGCTCGATCGAGATCATCGGAGGGCCGGCGTCGCACCCCGTCCTGCCCGAGATCGGCGAACCGTCGGTCCTGCGCGCGCAAGTGATGCACGGCGTCGCCGAGCATGAGCGGCTCTTCGGCCGCAAACCCAGCGGGATGTGGCTGCCGGAATGCGCGTACCGGCCCGGCGCCGGGATCGAGGAGACACTCGCCGGCGCAGGCGTCTCCCACATCGTCGTCGACGGGCCGACGATGATCCGCTCCGACGGCAAGGACGCCACCTTCCGCCCGCGGTCGATCCGGGACGCGGGCGTGGCCGTGTTCGGCCGGAACCTCGACGTCACGTACCGCGTGTGGTCTCCGACCGGCGGCTACCCCACGAACAAGTGGTACCGCGAGTACTTCGCGTACGACATGACCGCCGGTTTCAAGGACTGGCGAGTTACGTCGATCCACACGCCGATCGCCGGCAAGAAGCCGTACGAGCCGGACCGCGCGACCGAGCGCGCGCACAAGGACGCAGAGGATTTCGTCGCACAACTCGACGGATGGCTAACCCAGTACGAGGACCGCACCGGCGAGGAGGGCGTCGTCGTCGCCTGCTACGACACCGAGCTCTTCGGCCACTGGTGGTTCGAAGGTCCCGCCTGGCTCGAGCGCGTCTACGAGCTGCTCGCCGGCCACCCGCGGATCCGTCCGCTGTCGCTCGCGAAGGCGCTCGAACGCCTGCCGGCGCAGCGCGCCGTCGAGCTGGCCGAGGGCTCGTGGGGTTTCCGCAAGGACCTGCGGTCCTGGATCGCGCCCGAGACGGAAGAGATGTGGCGCGCGCTCGCCGAGACCGAGGCCGAGACGGTTCGCCTCGCGCGCAAGTGGACCGCGCCGTCGCCCGCGCAAGAGACCGCCCTAGCGCAGCTCGCGCGCGAGCTGTTCCTCCTGCAGTCGAGCGACTGGCCGTTCATGGTCCTCCGCGGCCGGAACCCGCAGTACGCGTCCGAGCGTTTTTACGGACATCGCGACCGCTGGCAGCGGCTCGCCGACGCGCTGCTGCGCCGGATGCCGGATGCGTCGCTCGAACGGCTGGCGGGCGAGCTCTACGACGTCGACAACGCGTTCCCCAACCTGCGCGCGAGCGACCTCGCGTAGACCGAGCTCAGCTTCGGAGCGATCGCTCCTCGTAGGCCAGCGGCCAGGGGTTCGGTTTGCAGGTCTTGCCGTCGGTCGACAGGCCTTTCGACTGCTGCATCATCACCGGCGCCCAGGCGCCGTCCCGCGGGCAGTACCGGTGATGTTGCCCGAGCGTGTGGCCCACCTCGTGGTTGACGAGCATCTGCCGGTACACGGCCACCGGGCCCGGCCAGAACTTGGATCCGTGGAACCAGCGGTCCGAGTTGAGGACGACCTCACCGGAGCCGGCGCACGAGTAGTAGAAGTTCACCGATAGCCCGATCAGCTGCTTGCAGCGCTTCTCGCTCGAGGCAGGCGTGCGCAGCCCGATCAGGAGCGCCCCCTTCGGGTCGTAGCGGAAGCGAACCTTGCCGCTTCCGATCCACGACCGCTCGTCGCAGAGGACGGACAGGATCCCCTGCACGAACCGGCTCGGAGTGGTCGCCAAGCCTGGCTCGATCATCACGCGGAAGCGAACCAGCCGCGCGTCCGGGCGGCCGCAGGTCGAGCTCGTCTGCGCCGGGCCCTTCAGCGTTGCGCGCGGCACGGCGGACGAGGGGAGACGCGGCGCCACCGCGGACAAAGACGTGCTCGCGCTCGGCGTCGCACTCGCGATCTCCGACGGGGTCTCGCTTGCCGACGCGCTCGCCGATCCGCTCGAGCTCGGCTTGATCTCGTCGACCAATCCGGCTCCCGCGCCGCCGGCGAAGCCGATGAGGAGACCGAGGATCGATCCGATCAGGGCCGGCTTCCAGGCGTGAACGAACTTGCTCAGGCGTTCCCCCAAATGAGTTCTGACGGTCGGGCCGCGCACAGGATACGGGGCGAAGCGTGGCCGAGCGAACCGGTCCGAATTGCTCCGCGATACACCGGCGTGAAAGGATTCCGCAACTTCAGGGGGCTGGTCGATTGCGGATCCTCATACTTTCGTGGGAGTACCCGCCGCGTATCGTCGGTGGCCTGGGAAAACACGTCCACCGGCTGTCGCTTGCCCTCGCCGACGCCGGACACACCGTCCACGTCGTCACGCGCGAGCACCCCGACGCGCCGTCCGAGGAAGACGCCGACGGCGTCCACGTGATCCGGGTCGGTGAGTATCCGCCCGTCATCGAGTTCCACGAGCTGGTGCCGTGGGTCTTGCAGTTCAACGTCGGGGTCCTCGAGCGCGCGACGAAGCTGCTCCTCGACGAGGAGGTCGACCTCATCCACGCACACGACTGGCTCGTCGGATACGCGGCCGCCGGGCTCAAGAACCTCTTCGACCTGCCGCTCGTGTCGACCATCCACGCGACCGAATACGGCCGGCATCAGGGCTATCTGCCGGGCCCGATGAACAAGCTCATCCACCAGATCGAGTGGTGGCTCACGTACGAATCTCGTCGCACGATCACCTGCTCGCGCTACATGCACGATCAGGTTCGCAAGATCTTCGACCACCCGGCGGCCAAGATGGACGTCATCTCGAACGGCGTCGACCTTGACGCCGTGTCCGCGCCGCCGGGGATCGAGGAGTTCCGGACGAAGACGCTCGGACTCGACCCCGAGGAGAAGCTGATCGTCTTCGCCGGCCGCCTCGAGTACGAGAAAGGTGTGCAGACCGTCCTCGACGCCCTTCCCCACGTCTTGAAGAAGGTGCCCGTTCGGTTCATCGTCGCCGGCGTCGGGACCCACGAGGACGAGCTCCGCGCGCACGCGTTGCGCGACGGGTTGGACGGCGAGGTCGAGTTC
Organism: Actinomycetota bacterium; assembly: GCA_044866075.1. GTDB lineage: Bacteria > Actinomycetota > AC-67 > AC-67 > AC-67 > JBASRP01. Next base: position 69,700 of record JBIOTQ010000115.1, read on the forward strand.
CTGGGGTTCGTGCCCGAGGAGGAGCTGAAGATGTATTACGCGGCGGCCGATCTCGCGGTGGTGCCGTCGCTGTACGAGCCGTTCGGGATGGTCGCTCTCGAGACGATGGCGGCCGGGACACCGTGCATCGCCGCCGACACCGGCGGCCTGCGCGAGCTCGTCGTACACGACGCGACGGGGCTCCGTTTCTCGCCCGGCGATCCGGCCTCGCTGGCCGACGCGATCCTTCGTCTCCTCACGGACAAGCGTCTCGACCGCCGGCTCACGCTCGACGCGCGCCGGTGGCTGAACGACGGCTTCTCGTGGTCCTCGATCGCCGACCGCACGGTGGAGGTCTACGAGCGCGCGATCCGCGAGGAGCGCGAGCTCCGTCGCACCCAGCGCCGGGACGAGCGCCCGCCGCTCCGGGCGATCCTGCGCCGGTCCGATCTGCTGGGCCTGGCCGGCGAACCGGCAGGCTAGACCCCCGTCGGCCGGTCGGGACTCCCGGCTCCTACAGTTCCGGGCGATCCGGGGCGACAATCCTAGGGATGATCGGTCTCCTCGCAGGCATCTGCATCAAGGGCGACAACAACGTCTGCCCGCCCGGCAGCTACATGATCAAGGGCGAGTACCTTCTCATCGGGGCCTTCGTGTTCATCGCGATCGTCGGCCTGCTCTGGCTCGGCAGGCGCAGCCGCCGTCCGTGAGCTACGTCCCGCGCTGAACCGCCGCTCCGCGCGTCTTCAGCACACGCCCCGGCACACCGCCCACGATCGAAAGCGGGGGCACGTCTCGGTTCACGAGCGCGTGCGACGCGATCACAGATCCCTCACCGATCGTGACACCGCGCAGGACGGTCGACTTCTCGCCGATCCAGCAGTCGCGCCCGATCTTCACCGGCGACTTCACGATGCCTTGTTTCTTGATCGTCATGGTGAGGTCGTCGAACTTGTGGTCGAAGTCGCAGACGTAGATCCAGTCCGCGAAGATGCAGTCGTCACCGATCTCGACGTCGAGGTAACAGTTGATCGTGTTCTTCGCGCCGAACACGACCTTGTTGCCGATGCGCAGGTTCCCCTCGTGGCAGCGGATCGCGTTGCCCTTGCCGATCCAGCACCAGCGACCGATGGTCATCCGCGCGTAGCCGCGGCGCGCGTACAGCTCGACCTTCGGGCCCAGGAAGATGAACCCCTCGGTCTTGATGTGCGGGTGCGTGATCTTGAACTTCAGGAAGCGCAGCCCGAGCACCCAGTAGCGCCACGTGTAGAGCCGGTGAGAGACGATGAAACGGATCGTGCGGCCGACGCGCTTCCAGAACGACCTGGGGATCGGTGGCGGGGGCGGGATCGGCGCCAGCCGCGCGCCGGGCTCTATGACCTCGGCGGCCTCGGGAACGACCGGCTTCGGGTCGGGCGCGATCGCCGGCGGCTCGTCCGCCCTAGTGCGCGGGCTTCTCGGCATGGAACAGAAGGTTGTAGAAGAGCGGCGGCGGCACGAGCCGGCGCGTGATGGCGTCGTCGAGCCGGTACAGGCGCAGGTAGTTGCGGTAGGCCCACCAGGCCCACTTCTCGCCAAGCACGCCGGGCGCCGCCAGCGCTTCGACGGTCCGGACGCTCCAGCCGAAGAACCCCGACACGAATTCCTCGGTCCGGATCATGATCGGATCGAACCCCGCGTCGCGCAGCCAGCCGCGGACCATGTGCGGGTGGAACTCGTGCAGGTCGACGTGGCGCTCGAGCGCGGCGGCGGGATCGGGGTCCTTGCGGATATCGCCTTCGCGGACCAGGCCGGGACGCACGAGGCCGACCGCCTTGTACGCGTTCGCCGTCGCGCGCCGCGCGAGCTTGTTGACCGCGTGCCCTATGCGCGTCGGCTCCCCCGCGATGACGAGCGCGCCGCCCGGCTTGAGGACGCGGTAGCACTCCGCGAGCGACGCGGGAACGTTGGGCAGGTGGTGCAGCACGGCGTGCCCGACGACGAGGTCGAACGACCCCGTCTTATAGGGAAGGTTCTCCGCGTCGGCGGCGCGACCCTCGATGTTCTTCAGTCCGACGTTCCGCGCGTTGCGTTTGCAGACCTCGATCATGCCCGGCGAGATGTCCGTCGCGAACGCCTGCCGCACGAGCCCGGCCTGCCACAGGTTCACGATGAAGAATCCCGTGCCGCAACCGATCTCGAGCACCTTGCCGTACTTCCGGACCGGGGCAACCTTGGCGAACTTCTCCTTCGCGTACGAGATGCAGCGCTCGTCGAACGAGATCGACCACTTGTCGTCGTACTGAGCGGCTTCCCAGTCGTGATAGATGATGTTGCGCGTCTTCGCGTCGATCTCGCCCGGATCGTAAACGGGTCCGGCGCCCGGGTCGGGCACAGCGTGCAGCCGCGCGCGGGCGCCCTCCTCGATTGTCGTCATGGGGTCCTCACGATACCCGCGCCCCGACCGGCGCTCGAAATCGGTCAGCGCCCGGTGAACTCGGCCTTCCCCGGACCTTGCTCGATGAAGGACGTCATCCCGATCTTCTGGTCCTCGGTGGCGAAGAGATTCACGAACAGCTCGCGCTCGATCAGCATCCCGTTCTGGAGGTCGGTCTGCAGGCCGCGGTTGATCGCGATCTTTGCGGCCCGCAGCGCCACCGTGGGGCCTTTCGCGTAGCGCGACGCGATCTCGACCGCTTTCGCGTACACCTGGTCCTGGGGGACGACGACGTCGGTGAGGCCGATCGCGAGCGCCTCGTTACAGTCGAGGAAGCGGCCCGAGAGGATGATGTCCTTCGCGCGCGCCGGACCGACGAGCCGCGGCAGGCGTTGCGTGCCGCCCGCGCCGGGGATGATGCCGAGGAGGATCTCCGGCTGGCCGATCTTCGCGTTGTCGGCCATCACGCGAAAGTCGCAGGCGAGCGAGAGCTCGCAGCCGCCGCCGAGCGCGAACCCGGTGATCGCAGCTATGACGACCTTGGGGATCTCCTCGACCTGGCTGAAGACGGCCTGCAGGCCGCCCATGCGCGCCATCATGTCCATCGGCGATGCCTCGGCCATCTCTTTGATGTCGGCGCCCGCCGCGAAGATCTTGTCGCCGCCGAACACGATGACGGCTCGGACGGCGTCGTCTGTCGAGGCCGCGCGGGCGGCGACCTCGAGCTCCTCGACGACCTGTGTGTTGATCGCGTTCATCGGCGGGCGGTCGAGGCGGATCGTGCCGACGCCGGTGTCCTTGTCGATCTCCAGGTTGACGAACTCGCCCATGCCGCTCTCCCCTAACGAAGGCGCCGCATCCTATCGTGCGGCGAGCCAGCTCTCGAAAGATGACTTGAGATCCTCGCCGCCGCGCGGCGGTTCCTTCTCGGCGAGCCAGGACTTCCTCTTGGCGTCGTCGTCGAGCACGACCCACTCGTAGCCGTAGGTGCGCGGCCCCGCCCAGAACGGCGCCGGCAGCCACCGCTCTTGCCTCAACTCGGCGACCGCCGCGTAGCCGACGCGGGGACGTCCCTGCCAGAAGTCCTCGACGTCGTGAAGGGGCGAGTCCTCAGTGCGCCGGCGGATCTCGTCGATGCGCGAGTACTCGCCGATCCAGCAGATCTTAACCACGGCGCGTGCGACGAACAGACCACCGTGCAACTGAACGTGAACGATGTCCGGCTCGAACGCTCCGGCCTTGTGCGCGGGACCCTTTCGGTCGCGCGTCTCGACGGCGTAGGAGAGGCGCGGTGAGGACGCGGAACCGGTGAGATGCTCGAGCCGGCGGATGAGGACGTGATCCATGAGTCCGGCTCCCGATAGTACCAATCGCGTCTCGGCTAGGATTGCGCGCCGTGAAGCTTCCGGGACGCATGGGACATCGTCGCGCGGTCGCGCAGGCGGGCGACCGTCGCCGCGCCGGCGATGCCGCCGGCGCGGTCGATCTCCTCGCGCCGGTGCTGCTGGCGGACGAGGAGAACGCCGCCGCGAACGTCGAGATGGCGCGGGCTCTTCACGTGCTCGGCGACCTCGACGGCGCGGAGGAGCACTACCGTCGCGCCCTTCGCGCTGAGCTCGACTATCGCCTGGTCGTCGAGCTGGCCGGCGTTGTCGGTTCGGCCGGGCGCGTGCGCGAGGCGGAGGAGCTGCTCGGCGCGGCGCTGCAGATGACCGAAGCGGTCGACGGGCTCGACCCGGGCGAAGCCCTGCTGGTGAGCGCGACGCTGGCGGCCGGTCAGGGGCGCAACGACGACGCGCGCGCGATCCTGGACGAGATCGACGCCGGGGGCTCCGGCCAGGACGTCCGCGAGTACGCGCGACGCCTGCGCGAGAAGCTCCGCTAAACAGCGGGCGTCGGCGTCAAACCGAAATGCGCGACCGCGCGCGCAGAATCCGCGACGGCGTCCCGTCCGAACAACGAGATCAATTCGCGAGGCTGGCGCGATATTCGCCTCGCCTTCCCTCCCGTCCGCTCGGCGAGTTCCCCCATCGTGAGGACCTCCGGACCACCGAGTTCCCACGTCTCGCGGATTTCGGCCTCGCGCGTATCCGCCGCCACGAGGGCGGCGACGACGTCGGCCAGAGCACTGGGATTCGTCCTCACGTCGCGAGACGAGGCTGGAATGCCGCGCTCCAAGAACCTGCTGAGAGACGATCCTGGTGCGAGGATCGGAGCACAGCGAAAGATCGCATGCTGGATGGGCGCCTTAATGATCGCCTCTTCGGCGAGACCCTTCGCGGCAAGGTAGGGGTCCGGAGAAACAGGATCGGCTCCGATCGGCGAGAGGAACAGCATCCGCGTGACCTCCGCGTTCTCCGCCGCGCGCAGCGCGACCTCTGTGGTTTCGAGGTTCAACCACTCCACGGTCACACCGCGCTCCGGGGTCGGTCCGCCGGTCAGATGGACGAGCGTGTGCACTTGCTCGAGAGCGGACTCGAGCCGACCCTCATGGTCGGCCTCCCCAACCGCGACGTGCACCCCGAGCGCGCGGTACTCGGGGACGTCCCGACGCACGTACGCACGTACCTGCCCGCCTAGATCGACGAGCGTCGGGATCAACGCGCGGCCGACGATGCCGGTTGCGCCGGTAACGAGGACGGGCATCGACGTACCGCGGTTAGAAGCGCGGGGCCTCGCGGTACTCGCCGAACACCTCGCGCATCGCGCCGATGATCTCGCCCTCGGTCGCGGACGCTCGGACCGCGCCGACGATGAGCGGGATGAGGTTGTCCGAGCCGCGGGAGGCCTCGGTCAGCGCTTTCAGGGCCTTCGCGACGGCGGCATCGTCGCGTTCCGAGCGCAGCACGGCGAGCGATGCGCTCTGTTCGCGTTCGACCTCCTCGCTGATCCGCAGGATCTCGAGCTCACCTTCGTCCTCGTTCACGAAGTCGTTCACGCCCACGATGACGCGCCGCTTCTTCTCGACCTGGACTTGCTGGCGCCACGCGGCGTCGGCGATCTCCTGCTGGAACCATCCCTTGTCAATGCCGGCGAGCACCCCGGCCAGGACTCCTTTGTTCCCGCCCAGCCGTTCGATCTGCGCGAAGTAGTCCTCAGCACGTCGCTCGATCTGGTTCGTCAACGACTCGATGAACCACGATCCACCCAGGGGGTCGATCACGTTGGCGGCGCCCGTCTCGTGCGCAATGACAAGCTGAGTCCGCAACGCGAGCGACGCCGCCTCCTCGGTCGGAAGCGCGAGGACCTCGTCCAGCGCGTTGGTGTGCAGGGACTGCGTCCCGCCGAGCACCGCCGCCAGCGCCTCGATCGCCGTTCGCACGACGTTGTTCATCGGTTGCTGCGCGGTCAGCGAGACGCCGGCCGTCTGCGTGTGGAACTTGAGCTGCATCGCCTTCGCGTTCGTCGCGCCGTAGCGTTCCCTCGCCCAGCGCGCCCAGATACGACGCGCCGCGCGGAACTTGGCGATCTCTTCGAAGAAGTCGATGTGCGCGTCGAAGAAGAAGGACAGCATCGGCCCGAACGTGTCGATGTGCAGCCCGCGCTGCTGCGCCAGCTCAACGTACGAGAAGCCGTCGGCCAGCGTGAACGCGAGCTCCTGCGCCGCGGTCGATCCGGCCTCGCGGATGTGGTACCCGGAGACGGACACGGGGTGGTACTTCGGCACCTCGCGCGCGCAGAACTCGAAAAGGTCGCCCATCAACCGAAGATGCGGCTCGGGCGGATACACCCACTCTTTCTGAGCGATGTACTCCTTCAGGATGTCGGTCTGGAGCGTCCCGTCGAGGTCTTTCCACGCGACGCCCTGGCGCTCCGCCGCGACGAGGTACATCGCGAAGAGAACGACGGCGGGGCCCGAGATCGTCATCGACGTCGTGATGTCGCCGAGCGGGATGCCGTCGAACAGGGTCTGCATGTCGGCGATCGAGTCGACCGCGACGCCGCAGTGCCCGACCTCGCCGAGCGAGCGCGGGTCGTCCGAGTCCCGGCCCATCAGCGTCGGCATGTCGTACGCCACCGAGAGGCCGGTACCGCCCGAGCGCAGGAGCATCTTGTAGCGCTGGTTCGTGGCGCGCGCGTTGCCGAACCCGGAGAACTGACGGATCGTCCACATCCGCCCGCGGTACATCGTGGGATAGACGCCGCGTGTGTACGGATAGGCGCCGGGATGTCCGAGATCCTTGTCGTGGTCGATCGCGACGTCGTCGGGCGTGTAGAGGGGCGCGAGCTCCTCGCCGGAGATCGTCTCGAACTCGGCGTCGCGCTTCTCGGCCCTGTCGTACGCCTCGTGCCAGCGCTCGCGTTCGTCGCTCATCGTTCCACCTGTGCAAGGAGTTTATCGGCGGCCGTGTAGGGATCGAGCTCGTGCGCCGCCACCTGGCCGGCGAGCGACTCCAAAAGGTCCCGATCGCCCACGTCGTCGATCGCCTGGCGGATGCGGGCGAGCGCGATCTCGACGATCTCGTGACGGCTCCGCGCGATCCTCCGGGTCTGCAGCGCACCGGTCGACTCGAGGTGCGCCCGGTTCGCCTCGACCGACGACCACAGGTCGTCGAGCCCCTTCCCGTCGACCGCCTGCGTCATCAAGACGGGGGGATCCCACGCGCGGGCCTCGCCGAGGTGGAGCATCTGCTTGATGTCGCGCGCCGTCGACGACGCGCCGTCGCGGTCGGCCTTGTTCACGACGTACACGTCCGCGATCTCGAGCAGGCCGGCCTTGTTCGCCTGGATCGCGTCTCCGAACCCCGGGGCGAGCACGACGACCGTCGTGTCGGCCTCGCGGGCGACGTCGACCTCTGCCTGTCCCACGCCGACGGTCTCGACGACGATCACGTCGGTCGCGATGGCGTCGAGGATGCGCAACGCGTGCGGCGCGGCCCAGGCCAGGCCGCCCAGCTTCCCGCGCGTCGCCATCGAACGGATGAAGACGCCGGGGTCGGTGGCGTGTTCTTGCATGCGGAGCCGGTCGCCCAGCAGCGCGCCGCCGGAGAAGGGCGACGTCGGATCGATCGCGAGCACGCCGACGGTCAGCTCTCTGTCGCGGAGCACGCGCACCAACGCGGAGACCAGCGTGGACTTGCCGGCGCCGGGCGGCCCCGTGATGCCGACGGTGTAGGCGCCCCCCTGGAGCGGCGCCAGCGCCCGGATCACGTCCGCGAGCTGATCCGAGCCGTCCTCGACCAGCGAGATCAGCCGCGCGATCGTCCGGCGGTCCCGCGCGCGAACCTTCGCGACGAGGTCGTCGACATCTGCGTGGGTGCTCACGGAGGTCATCATAGCGACGGCGCGAGGATGCCCCGACCAGGGCCGCTGCGATAGAACGGCACCATGGATCGCTCGTTCGGGCCCGGTGTCTCGGAACGCGGGGCCCACGCGCGTCGCTTATTCGACGACGTCGCGCGCCGGTACGACCTGCCCGCGGCCGTCTTCGGGCTCGGACAGTACGGCCGGTGGCGCCACGAGATGGTGGCCGGGCTGGACCTCCATCCCAAGGCGCTCGTCCTCGACGTGGCGACGGGAACGGGGCTCGTCGCGTGCGATATCACGCGCCGGTATGAGGCGCGGGTGGTGGGCCTCGATCAGAGCGCCGAGATGCTGGCGCGGGCGGTCGCGCGCGGAGAACCGGGGGTTGTTTTCGTCCGTGGAGACGGACAGCGCATCCCGTTCGCCGACGACTCGTTCGACGCGGTCACGTTCACGTACCTGCTGCGATACGTCGACGATCCGGCGGCCACGGTCGCGGAACTCGCGCGCGTTCTGCGGCCCGGCGGCGTGATGGGATCGATCGAGTTCGGCGTGCCGTCCAACGCACTCGTCCGGACCTCGTGGCGCCTGTACGGCTCCGTCATCTTCCCCACGCTCGCACGCGTGGTGTCGCCCGGCTGGCGCCGGGTCGGCGACTTCCTCGGCGGCAGCATCGCGACGTTCGACGACGCGTTCCCGCCCGAGCGGCTCGAGCAGCTGTGGCGCGACGCCGGCCTGCATGGGGTACGCACGAAGCGGATGGGCCTCGGCGGGGGCGTCGTCACCTGGGGACGCAAAGCGTGACCGACCACGCGACCGAGCAAGCGCCGGCCTTTTACGCGCTACGCGCCGGCGGCTGGCGCGACTTCGTATCGATCCTCCACCCGCCGTACACGTTGTGGCATCTGTCGTACGTCGCGCTGGGATGGGCCGCCGCGGCCGCGGCGCACACCGACCGCCTCGTGACGACTCTCATCGCCTTCTTCCTCGCGGTCGGGATCGGGGCGCACGCGCTGGACGAGCTCAACGGCCGGCCTCTCCGCACCAAGATCTCGAGCATGACGCTCGGCACACTTGCGGTCGTCTCAATCGGCCTCGCCGTCGCGCTCGGGATCGTGGGCTCCGCGAAGACCTCCTGGTGGCTGCTCGCGTTCGTGGGCTTCGGAGGCTTCATCGTTTGCGCGTACAACCTCGAGTGGTTCGGGGGCCGGTTCCACTCCGACGTCTGGTTCGCGGTCGCGTGGGGGGCGTTCCCCGCGCTCACGGCCGCGTGGGCGAACGACACCGCCTTCTCGCTCGGGGGAATCCTCGTCGCGGCCTCCTGTTTCGCGCTCTCGCACGCGCAGCGGACTCTGTCGACGCCGGTGCGCGACCTCCGCCGGCGGACTCGCCGCGTCGAGGGCACGATCGAAAGGAGCGATGGCTCCGTGGAACGGCTCGATGCGGAGGTCCTTCGCTCGGCCCCGGAGTCGGCGCTGCGATGGATGTCCCTCGCCCTCCCGCTCCTCGCGGGAGGCGCGGTTGCGGCGAAGTTTCTCTAGCTCTTGACCGCGACGCCGATCGCGTGCGGACGCACGATCTTGGGGACGCCTTTCTCGTCGAGCTCGAAGCGTTCGAGCTCTTTCACAGCGAACCCGGAGCCTTCGATCGCGCGCACCGTGTCGCGGTTGGGGTGGCAGCCGCGGTTGAACCCGCGCCAGGGGCGAAGCCACCGGTCCTGACGCCGCGCCAACGCCGGTTCTTTGGCGCGCACGTGTTCGTAGAAATGGAGCTCGCCGTCGGGACGCAGCACGCGACGCGCCTCCGCGAGTGCGCGGGCCGGATCCGGGATCGTGCAAAGCACGAGGCAGAAGATGACCACGTCGAACGAGGCATCCGGGAAATCCAGGCTGTGGGCGTCGCCCCTCCGCACCTCGATCGCGACGCGCGCGGACGGCGCCCGGCGCTCGGCCCGGCGGCGCATCGCCGCGTCGGGTTCGATGGCGACGACATGCGTCGCCGCGCGGTAGTGCGGGAAGTTGAAGCCGGTGCCGGCGCCGATCTCGAGGACCTCACCGCGCGCGTCGGCCACGATGCGTTCCCGGTACGGCCGCTCGATCGGTTGCATGCGACCGCCGAGGAAGTCGTAACCGGCGGCCCACATCCGCCCCCACACGCTCATCGCGGCTAGCCCTCGTCCGAGACGCCGGTGATCCGCAGGGCCGTCGCCGCCTTGTAGCGGAAGTTCATGGTGATCAACACGGCGACGAACCCCTCGACGAAACGTGAGTTGGACAACGGGCCGCCGTCGAGCGGCCGCACCCCCTCGACGTGCCGCGCGAGACGCATCACAGCGGCCCGCGCGAGATCGTCGTCTCCCGTCACGATCGTGTCGGAGTCGATCCGCTTGTCGAGCTTCGCGAACCGTCGCACGTGGATCTCGTGGAACGCCCCCACGACGCGCGCGGTCGGCACGAGAGCCCGAACCTCCTCCGCCAAACTGCCGGCCGGGGGGAACCAGGTCGTGATCCGGCCCTCCTCCACCGTCAATGGGTTTGCCATGCTCACGACGATCTTGCCGGCGAGAGCGGGCGCCAGCGCTTCGACGCTGTCCCGTTGCACGCGCGGCGGCATCGTGAGGAACACGACCTCGCCGGCCGCCACGGCCGCGGGGTTGTCCTCGGCGAAGATCTGGCCGTCCGGGACGTGCTCGAGGACACGGTCGCGCGCCTCCTCGGCCCGATCGAGTGCGCGCGAGCCGATCACGACCTCGTCGCCGGCCCGCGCGAAGCGCGCGGCGAGCCCGAAACCCGCCGGGCCTGTCCCGCTCACGAAGGAGACAACGGTACGCTCAGCCATAGATGGCAGCCGGGAGCATCGCGCGGGCCGTCCCTGGGCGCAAACCCACACTCCGCACCGATCAGCCTGGACGACGGCAAGACAAATCTCCTGCTTCGACCGTCACCCCACGCATCCTGCAGCTCAAGCTCGAGGCCGAGAACGCCGACGGTAGCGACGGTGGACGGGGCTGGAAGGGTTGGAAGATTGGCAGGGAGATGCGACGGGTCGGTGTAGGTGTCGCCATCCTCTTGGCGGTTGCCGGGTTCTCGCTTCTTTCCTACCGCGATCCCCCGGCCGGCCATTCGAATGACGTGTCCCTCGACTGGGCCCCGACTTCTTCGCCGTCGGGGTGGGTGGCGGCACAGGCCGCCACCGCGGCCCCCCTGAGGAGACTGCAGGCGAGGACGTCCCTCTCTTCCGCTCCCGCCATCCATTTCCGTCCCGGCTTTGTGACGCGGCGCGGTTCGACGCTCTTACTGGATGGCAAGCCTTACCGCTTCACCGGCGTCAACGCGTACGAGCTGACCGCGGGAGGAGTCAACTGGGGATGCGGTCCCGCGGTCACGACGGCCGACATGGACCGCCTGTTCGCTTCTCTTCGCCCGCACAGCCTTGTCCGTGTGTGGGCCTGGCAGGGCTGCGCAGCGGTCGACGTTCGCACGAAGAAACGGAACTGGACGGGTCTCGACCGTGTCGTATCGGCGGCGGGGCGGCACAACCAGCGCCTCGTGCTCGTCCTGGGCGGCAACAACGGCGTGGGCGAGGACGGGCATTGGAAGGACAGAGCCTGGTACGGCGGAGGGTTCACCCGGCGCTTCCACGAGGATCCGCGCACGCCCCAAACGACGAGCTACTGGGGCTACGTTCGGGAGATCGTCCGGCGTTACAGAAACTCGCCCGCGGTTGCGATATGGGAGCCGATCAACGAACCGAACGCGATCGACTGCGACGGTGGCGTTCGAGGCCCTGCGTGCGCCGAGTCCGGAAATTGGACCTGCGATCAGGATCGCGCGATGCGCGCGCTGCGCGCGTTCTTCGATCGGGTTGGAGGGGAGATAAAACGCATCGATCCGAACCACCTCGTCGGATCGGGGTTCGTCGGCGGCACGGAGTGTGGCGTCTCGGGCAACCGGTACGGGCACGTCCACGCGAGCCCCGGTATCGATGTGGCGAGCTACCACGATTACTGGGCGGACAAGCCGATGTCGACGATGGAGCTCAAGCATCGCTTGAGGATCGCGCGGACGCTCGGCAAGCCGTTCATGGTGGGCGAGGCGGGAATGCGAGCGCGCGACGGGCGCGCCGGCTGCGCGTCGACGGCGATGAGACGCACCAGGATCGGCCGCAAGCTGACGGCGCAATTTCGCGCGGGCATCAGCGGTTTCCTCGTATGGAACTGGGTCCCGAAGCCGGACCCCGGGTGTACCTTCGACATCGGTCCGAGGGACCCTCTGCTGCGCCTTCTCCGCCGGTTCCGTCCCTAGCCGACGCTAGGGGGTCACGATCGGCGCGCTCGGTCTCGGATGTCCGGTCGTCAATCGGTACAGGCGGAACTCCGGACAGATCTCCGAAGCGAATTGATGCTCCAGATCCGCGAACCCTCCGCCCGTCTCATAGAGGGCGGGGTAGGCCTCGTTGATCGCGTCGAGGTCGCCGAAACCGCCGCGCGGCGGCACGAGCATGTACCGTGCACCGGATCCGGCGGGATCGGCGAGGATCGCTTCGAAGTCCCTGTCGTTCGTGATAACGAACTGACGCGGCGACGACGAGGCCAACACGACGAACGGGATGCACGGCGAGAAGGTGTCCACCATCACCGACCCCGTGGGCAGTCTCTTCTCGTCCAGGTACCGGGCGATCGCCCGCGAGGACGCGAAGCGCGTGCGGTCGGCGCGTTCCCCCGGGGTCGCCGCGCTTCCTCGATAGATGTAGGCGAGGTGTGATCGCTCCTCCGAGGCGATCCTTCCGTTGTCCATCGCGAACGCGGACGTCACGATCGAGGGCCCTGCGAGCGCAAGAGCACCCACAAGGACCGCGACCCCGCGGATGCGCCTCCGGACGGCGCCGAGGGACGGCGCGCGAACGGCCTGGAGCGCCGCCGCCGAGGCGAGCACCCCAAGCGGGACGCACGGGATGTAGTAACGGAACCAGCCCGCCGTCCCTCCCATCAGGAAAGCGACGGCGGCGAATGCAACGGCGCCCCCCAGCACGGCGATGATGCCGAGCGGCCGTAGGTCTCCCCTCCGGATCGGCCGGCTGAGACCGACGAGCGAGAGCGGGAGCAGCGGAGCCAAGCTCGCTACCTGGAGAAGCAACTGTCCGGCGCCGGGCGCGGCGGCGCCGGCCGCGGCGGCCCTCATCGCCCGCAGCTGGGAGGCCGTGCCGTACTGGGATTGGAACTGCTCGAAGGGATGGCCGACGATCAGCCAGCTGACGATGGCCCATCCGGCGAACGCGACGGCGAACGGCAGCACCATGAGCGTCCCGTCGGTCGCCGCCGTCATCACGCGACGTCTCCGCTCGCCGGTTGCGCGGCGGTACGAGACCGCGACGACCAGCGCGGCGGCAAGGATCGTCGGTCCGACCGCCTCATTCCGGGCCAGATAGGCGAACGCGAGGCCGATCGCCGCCAGGAGAAGCCCGCTCAGACTCCCCGATCGTACCCAGCGCATCAGGTGCCTCGTCGCGAACAGCAGAGTGAACAGGAAGAGGCCTTCGGTCATGCCGTTCGCGGCGTAGTAGACGATCATGGGGTTGCCGGCGAACGCCACGAGGAGCAGGATGCGCGCGGTCCGGCTCAACGAGAAGCCATCGAGGATCTTCTTCACCTGGACCACCGCAGCGGCCATGAAAAGCGCCGACACCACGTTGCCCGCGAACGCGTGCGTGGCGAGCGGAGGCCAGAGCACTTTGAGCGCGACGAAGGGCAGGACGAGTAGCGACTGTAGCGGGTTCCAGACGAAGCCGACGGCGGCGAGATGGGGATCGCGGCTGAACAGCACGTAATAGGCGTTCGCGACGCGCGCCTGAGCATCGCCGTTGAAGCTGTCGTACCGGAACACGAGCACGGCTGCCGCCGTGATGTACGCCGCGAAGGCCAGGATGAAAAGGATGCGATCGGCGGTTATCCGAGGCACCCTCACCCGCCGGCCCGCGGACGCCGGGGCCGTCACGCGTAGCGGAGGCGCGAGCTCAGCCTGCAACGTCGAGCCTCGCTTCCGTGGGATCGGGTTCCGGCGCGAAGACGAGTCCGTGCGTCGTCTTCTCCCAGAACGAGGGGACGTTCAGCAGCTGAACGACCGCCTTCACCGCCGCGATCGACATCATGACCCAATAGACGCAAGACGCGAGCGCGGAGAGGAGGAGCTCCGGCTTTCCGGCCGCGCGTGCGGCGATGACGTTCATGTAGAGGACCGCGAAGTTCCCGAGTGCCCAGCAGAGCAGCCCGAGGTAGTAGAGGGGCGCAGGGAAGAGGCTTTGGATGACCTGTGGCTTCCCCACGAACCACAGGATCGTGAGAGCCCAGAACAGCGGGTTGGAAAGCGCCAGGAGCGGGGTTCCGCCGATGAAGAGGTTGAAGCCCGTGAACCCGCGCGCACCGAGCTGGCGCCGCAGCAGCACGGGCCGCCGCATATGGACGAGCCATGTCTGGAGGTAGCCCTTGTACCAGCGAGACCGCTGCTTCACCCAGTTCACGAAGTCGCTGTTCGCCTCTTCGAGCGTCGTCGAGTCCAGCACGGCGGCCGTCCAGCCGCTCCGATAGAGCCGGATCCCGAGGTCGGCATCCTCGGTGACGTTGTAGGGATCCCACGCACCGGCACGGACGAGAACCGCGCGACGGAAGTGGTTCGACGTTCCCCCGAGGGGGATCGGCCCGTCGCCGATGCCGGGAAGCAGCTGCGAGAACCACGAATCGTACTCCGCGGTGAACCAGCGCGTGATCACGTTTTGGTTCGCGTTGTGGTACGAGAGCTTCGCCTGCAGGCACGCGACCGAACCACCAACGCGCCGGAACGCGACGACCGCACGCCGTAGCTGCAGAGGATCCGGGCGGTCCTCCGCGTCGTAGATCGTGACGTACTCGCCGATCGCGGCCGCGAGCCCGTAATTGAGCGCCTTCGGCTTCGTCCGCGGCTCGGCCGCGGGCACGAGAACGATCTGGATATGCGGGCCGCGTCGCGCCGCTGACGCGACGCGGATGGTCTCGTCGTCATCCTCCTCGAGCAGGATCTTCACGTCGAGCCGGTTCTTTGGGTATTCGATCGCATCGATCGCCGCGATGACCTCGGCGATGACCTCGGGTTCGCGGTAGGCGGGGATCAGGATGGAGTACAGAGGCAGCTCGTCATCCGCGACGGCCCGTGCGTCTTCGTCGCTGACCGAAACGACGCCCGGCCGGGCGAGGCCGCGGCGGAACAACGAGACGCGGTAGGCGAGGCTGGCCGCGTAGACGAGCGTCGCCAGCGAGACGAGAACGACCCCGGTGAGTCGCGGCCGGAACAACAATCCGGCGACGAGCAACGCTCCCGACGCCGCTGCGATGGTTCGCTGGCGGTCGTCGAGCGTGCGCGCGGCCGACATCTCCGGGCTCCGGAGCCGCAGGCCGTCGACGGCTTCGGCCAGGCGGGACGGGACGTCGTGCCGCGTCATGACCCGCTCTCCACCTGCTCGGCAAGGATCGTCTGCCCGAACCCGACGACGAAGTTCCGCGTGCGGACCAATTTCTCGCTGAGGCGCGCGGACGTGCCGCCGCGAAGCGCGTTGCTCAATCCGATGCCGAGACGCCGGGCCAAGCTCGGTTCGAGGGGCGGCGCCATGAGCGACGCGTCGAGCGTGTCGATCATCATCACCACGACACGCTCGTAGCGGACGCCGCCGGGTGTGCGAACCGGCCAATGCCAGAACAGCGTGGTCCAGTTCGCAAGCCGGCCGGGGTCCAAGTACGACACGACGGTCCCCGTAACTCCTCCGCCGAGGTCCACCGTGCGCGTGTCGGTGATGCGATACCCGTGGAATCGGTAACAGGCCTCGAGACCGTACTGCGAGAAGGTGCGAAGGTTGGACGTCGATATGACGTCCACGAAGATCGGAGCGTTGGACCGGTAGGGCGTGATGGCGCCCGAGCGATCGTTCCACACGTACGTATACCGCCGCCAGGTCGAGTCGTCGCCGAAGTACCTTTTCGCCCACGGGTATTCGCCCGTGCGCGCCGAGAACCACCCGCGAACATGCGTGGGATGGCTGGTGAAGTCGGCCAGTCGCGGTGCGCCGAGATCGTCGGCCACGAGGTCGTACTCTTTGAGCCCCGCGTTTGCGACCCCGAGAAGGCTACCGGCGGCGAGCACGAGAGCGAGAGCGAACGCGGCGCGCGGAACGGCCGAAGAGCGGCGCGCCGGCCTGCGTGCGACGTCGGGAGCGGGAGGAGCGTCCTCCGGCCGTTCGTCGCGGGCGGGTTGCCGGGGATCCACCCCCGCCCGCGGAGTCGGCCAGGCGAAATGAAGCCCGAAGAGCCGCGCCGCAACGATCATGCCGAGCACGCCGGCGTTGAAAGCCAGCAGTCCGACGAAGGGGTGGAACCCTTCGATGGCGACCTTCTCCCCCCAGCGCGAGCCGATCGCGAGGATGAGAACGATGCGCCCCAGGTTCAGGAGCCACAGCAGGAGCATCCCGCTCACCAGCCAGACCGTCTTCGGCAGCCGGCGCCCGCGCGCCAACGCGGCGAAAGCGCCGCCGACGAGAAGGAAGCCCACCATCCCGTTCACGCCGGCGCATGCGGAGGCGATGCTCACGAGGAAGCCGCCCGAACCACGCGCCACCGAGAAAAGCGATCCGTCGCCGCCGGCCACGCGGTCGGCCACGGGGATGAAATGCAGAGCGCCGCCGACCGCCTCCGCCGTGAGACTCGTGAACCCCGAGAGCCAGCGGCCGATCAGAACGGTGTAGGGCAGCGGCCACGCCAGGATGAGGAACAGGATCGGAACGCGGAAACGCCACAGGGCCCGAACGCCGAACAAGATGGAGATCGAACCGGCCACGAAGATCGGTAGCGAGAGCAGATCCAGCCGCCAAGACCAGAAGAGCGACGACATACGAACGGGGAGGATGATCATCATCGCCAACGCGATCGCGACGAGCGGCAAGCCGATGATGTAGTCGAGCTGCCGGTCGTGGA
This sequence comes from Actinomycetota bacterium, assembly GCA_044866075.1. Taxonomy (GTDB): domain Bacteria; phylum Actinomycetota; class AC-67; order AC-67; family AC-67; genus JBASRP01. Next base: position 86,331 of record JBIOTQ010000115.1, read on the forward strand.
TGTCCGGCTCCGCGCGACGACGTACGGCGACGAGCCCCGCCAACACGATGGAGATGACCGGAACGAGCCCCAGATACGCGAGAGGCGTGTCGGCGCCCAGGTTCTGCATCAGCGACGCCAGCGAGTAGTGATACGCGAGGGTCACGACGACAACGAACGCCGCGATCCGCAGCACGAGTCGCCGGCGATCGGGCACGCCGGTCCATTCGCGAGCTGCCGCGATCGGGCTCATCGCCGCGTCCCTCGCTCTCGCCGTGAGCGGTCCTCCGGCGCCTAGTGAGCCATCCGGCCCCGTCGCCGCCGCGCGATCCACAGGTAACCGCCGAACAAGATGAGCGCCGACACCGGCATCAGGATCGCGAGCGCGACCTCAGGTATCACGACGTTCGGACCCTGAACCTCGCAGCGCGATTGCGAGATGATGATGTCGCCGGTGACGAGAGGATTGTCGAACACGACGTGGATCGCGTTGACCGTGATACTCGTGTTGCCTTCCTCCGTTCCCCGCTGGCTCGACGTGATCTGTTCGTTCAGTCGGACCTCGCCGCCCGGGATGGGGATCACCGTGTTCGGTGGCGGCTCGAGAGCGCCACCCTCGCCGCCGATCTCCAGGCTGGCCAAGGACGCAGTCCCGGTTGACCCGGTCGATTCAGAGCGACACTCGCTGTGCACGGCCGTCGCCTCGACCGCCGGAGCGTCTTCGGGCCCGATGCGTACGTTGGCGACATCGGCGGAGCTCTCCACGAATCCCGCGGGGCCCAGGGCCCCCTCCGTCGAGACCTGGAGAACCTGAGCAAGGAGCGCGTCCGGCAGATCCACCTCGGCGAGGTTGTCGGTGAACGGCCCTCCTCCCTGGCCGTTCGCCGGCAGGGCGACCACCGGGGTCGGTCCCGACGTTACTGCGATGCCGGCGAGGACGATGTCCACCTCCTCGCCGAACGCGCCGCCGCGAGTGAAGTTGACGTCCGCGGCCGCGGGACTCGCGAGCATCATCACGAGGACCACGGCCGTGACGGCGACCGTGGCGAGACGGAAACGAGCGATCCGGGTCATGATCCCCTCCCCTCCTTCGGGCTCGAACGAACCCGAACGCGGGGGGGCGTCGCACAGCTCACGGCTGTAGCTCAACCAGCGGCCCCGCCCCCAACCCCCGCCGGGGTGGCCGCTCACTCCGTGACGCCTCCCCGCCACCGCTTGTACTGGTGAACAGCCGGTCACTGAGCGCAGGGAGATTCAACGCTTTTGTTAAAGAAAGAGTCAAGAAGGAAAATTGCCCCCTCTTGGCGAAGCTTGTCCGGCTTCGCGGACGGGTCAGGCGACGGAGAGGAGCTTCTGGAGCCGGATCAGCAGCTTGGGTTTGGTGACCATGCCGCGCACCTTCAGTTCGCGGCGGAACATCTTGGCGACCACCGCCCGGCCGTCGGCCGTTCCGACGTCGGGCATGCCGAAGCGCAGCGGAACCGTCGACATGCCCATCAGGGTGTCGGCGTCCGTGTCGACGTCGAGGTCCGCTTTCGGGAACGGACGCGCCCGGACGAAGAGCTGGCCGCCGCGGAACTCCATGCCGACGGCGACCTCGGCGTCCCGGGCGCGCAAGTTGACCTTGCCGACGACGCCCTCGAGGAGCTTCGCGCGATGGGGGTTGGCTTCGATGTTCCCGCGGACGAGGTCCGCGAGCATCACCCCGAGGCCTTCGACGTCGGAGTCGACGACGACCAGGCTCACGCGATCAGTTGTCGTCGACGAACTCGGTCTGCACAGACCCCGCGATGTTGACGAGTTCGTTCGCGGCCTTCACGTAGCGCACGATGGTCGGCAGGTCGCCCTTCAGCTTGAGCTTCCCCTGCATCATGCCCTTGATGGGATCGAGCTCCTTCGAGATGACCTGCTTCCACCGGGAGTAGGGCGCGCGGATGATGAACTTCGCCTTCTCGCCTTCCTCGGCGGGGACGTCGTACTTGTAGCCCCGGCACTTCCCGTGCCACAGATCGACCCACGTCCAGACGTCCGCGGCGACGCCCTTGTCGGGCTCGGCTTCGAAGACGTAACAGAGGTCGCCCTCCCAGGTTGCGGCGGCCTCCTCGTATTCCTTGGAGGAGTTGATCTTGTCGACGTACTCCTTCAGCCACGCTTCGCTCGGAAAGAGCGCCACGTCCCCACCTCCCAGATGTTCCTGTCCTTGTTGTCCCGGCCCGATTGAACCACAGGCGCGCGGGGTCGCGCGAAGCGAAGGGGCGCTAGAGCGTCAGGAGGATGATCAGGCTGATGCCGTTGAAGAACGCGTGCGCGGCGATCGTGGCGGCCAGCGAGTTCCGGCGCTGGAAGAGGAACGCGAGGATGATCCCGAGGGGGAAGATCCCGAGTATCAGAAGCGGGTGGCCGTGAGCCAGCGCGAAGAAGAGGGCGGAGAGGACGGTCGCCTGCGGAACGCCCCGCCATTTCCGGAGCGCTTGATAGAGGAAGCCCCGGAAGAACAGTTCCTCCGCGATCGGCGCCACGACCACCACGGCGAGGGCGGCCAGCGCGACCCGGCCGCCGCTCAACGACTGGGGCAGTTGCTCGGGCTGCTCCACCTCCTTGTTGGAAACCGCGCGGTACAGAGAGATGACGAGATTGCTGGCCGCCGCACTCGCGCCGAGACCGAGAAGCGCGGCGAGGAAACCCGAGCCGACGTCCTCGAGCCTGACGTTCCACCCGAGGGCCTTCAAGCCCACACGGTGCCGCAGCTTCACCCACAGCAGCACCCACACGCCAAGGTTGGCCTCGATGATGATCGTGACCACGAGCTGGAGCGTGTCGCGGTCCTCGATGGTGGATGCGGCCAGCGCCGAAAAGAACAGGCCGCTCAGGATCGAGAGGAGCAGGATCAAGAGACCTTCCCGCGCGCGCCAGGGGACCTGGGTGTCCTCCGGCGCCTGCATGGGCGTCGGAAGAGGTGGAACCGGGGGCGGGGGTGGCGGGGCCTGCGGCACCTGCCACGGAGGTCGCTGCGGCGGCTGCGGATCGCGCGGCGGGATGTCGGTCATCGCGTTCGGAATGGTCTCCCGGCGTGCGGCGCTTGCCGACGCGGAGCCGTCACGCGCGCCTGATCTGCGCGCCGAGCCCGGCGAGCTTCCACTCGAAACCTTCGTAGCCACGGTCGATGTAGCCGACGCCGGTCACGTCGCTCTCCCCCGCGGCGGCCAGGCCCGCGATGACGAGGGCAGCCCCCGCGCGGATGTCCGGCGCGTGCACCTGCGCCGCCTGGAGGCCGGGCCGGCCGCGGATCACCGCGTGATGACCCTCGGTGCGGATGTCGGCGCCCATGCGGATCAGCTCGTCCACGAACATGAACCGGCTTTCGAACACGTTCTCGGTCGCGATGCTCGTCCCGTCGGCCGTCGCCAGCATAACCATCATCTGCGGCTGCAGGTCCGTCGGGAACCCCGGGTACGGAAGGGTCACGAAATCGACGGGCTGCGGCCGCTCCGCCGCCGTCACGCGGATGCTCGACATGCCGGCGTCGACCGTCACCCCGGCGTCGGACAGCTTGGCGAGGACGAGGTCGAGACCGTTCGGATCGACGTCGGTCACGGTCACGTCGCCGCGCGTCGCCGCGCCGGCCAGCAGGAACGTGCCGGCCTCGATCCGGTCGCCGATCACGCGGTGATCGGCCGGGTGCAGCTCGGCCACGCCGGTGATCTCGATCGTCGGCGTCCCGGCGCCCGCGATCTGGGCTCCCATCGCGATCAGGAAGCGCGCCAAGTCCTGGATCTCGGGCTCGCGCGCCGCGTTCTCGACGAGCGTCGTCCCCTTCGCCAGCGAGGCCGCCATCAGAAGGTTCTCCGTGGCGCCCACCGACGGAAAGTCGAGCGAGATCTGCGCGGCGCGCAGGCCGTCGCAGCGCGCGTCGAGATAGCCGTGGTCGAACGAGATCTCGGCGCCCATCCGCTCGAGTCCGCGCAGGTGCAGGTCGATCTTGCGCGAGCCGATGTTGCATCCGCCGGGCATCGCGACCCGGGCCCCGCCGGTGCGCGCCAGCAGCGGCCCGAGCACGATGATCGACGCGCGCATCGCGCGCACGAGGTCGTACGGCGCCTCGGTCGCGAGCGCGTCTGGAACCGTGATGGTGCACGCGTCGCCATCGAACCCGGCGTGCGCCCCAAGGCGGCCGAGCACCTTGCGCATCGTCTCCACGTCGGCGATGCGCGGAACTCGTTCGAGACGATATGTCCCCGGCGCGAGCAGCGTCGCCGCCATGATCTTCAGCGCGGAGTTCTTCGCGCCGCCGCCCGCGACGGTGCCGTGCAGCGGCGTGCCCCCGGTGATGAGGAACCGCTCCATAGTGGCGGACATGGTACTCCCGGTGGGGATTATTCCTCGGAGGGTCGCGCTACATGCGCGCGACGGCTTGCACCATCTCGGCGCGCGCCAGCTGCCGCTTCACGTCCTCGGCTTCCGCCTCCGCGGCGAGACGCTGCCTCAGCTCGGCGATCTCGGATTCGGTCTGACCGACGTCGATCTCGCTCGGCAGGATCGCGTACTCCGCAAGCACGATCACCTGATCGCGCGACACCTGGAGGAAACCGCCGTCGATCGCGATCACGTCGCGCCGGTTGCCCTCGCGCACGAGCGTCAGCGGGCCGATCCCGAGCGCGATCAGGAGCGGCGCGTGGCCGGTCATGATCCCCACGTCACCCTCGATGCCGTGAGCGATCACGAGCGTCGCGTCGTCGCAGACGACGACCTCGCGCTCCGGTGTGACGATCTGGACGGTGAGAGGCACTAGACCCCCTCGACCCCCAGCTCGCGCGCCTTCGCCATCACGCCGTCGATCCCGCCGACCATCGAGAAGGCCTGCTCGGGGATGTGATCGAGGTCGCCCTTGGTGAGAGCGTCGAACGCTTCGATCGTCTCCTTGATCGGCGTGTACACACCCTGCTGGCCGGTGAACTGCTCGGCAACGAAGAACGGCTGCGAGAAGAACTTCTCACACTTGCGCGCGCGCTGGACGGTGAGCTTGTCCTCTTCACTGAGCTCGTCGATCCCCAGGATGGCGATGATGTCCTGCAG
>JBIOTQ010000116.1:0-7033 GCA_044866075.1 Actinomycetota bacterium
ACGTGTGCTCATCGTCGGTGCGGGCGAGGCAGGCGCGATGGTCCTCAAGGACATCCTCCGCAACCCCACCTTGAAGCTCTCCCCCGTCGGGTTCGTCGACGACGACCCGCGCAAGATCGGCCTGAGGGTCCACGAGGTTCGCGTCCTCGGGCCGCTGCGCGACCTGGGCTCGATCCTGTCCCGCATCGAAGTCGACCAGGTCCTGTTCGCGATCCCCTCGGCGAAGGCCGACGTCCTGCGCACCATCGCGGCGGTCGCGGAAAAGGCGGGCGTCGCCGTCCGCGTCCTGCCCAGCGTGCGCGAAACCGTCGGCGGGCGCGTGACGGCCCGCGACATCCGCGACCTACGGATCGAGGATCTCCTCGGCCGGGAGCAGATCCAGACGGACCTCGATTCCGTTCGGACGCTCCTTCACGACAAGCGCGTCCTCGTCACCGGAGCCGGCGGTTCGATCGGTTCCGAGATCGTCCGTCAGGTCGCCGCATTCGAACCCTCGGCCGTCATCCTGGTCGATCACGACGAGACCCATCTGCACGACGTCATGACCGACCTCGAGGGCGACCTCGAGATCAACGTAGCTCTGGCCGACATCCGCGATCGCGATCGCATGCTGTCCGTCTTCCGTCGTCATCGTCCCGAGGTCGTCTTCCACGCGGCCGCCCACAAGCACGTTCCGCTCCTCGAAGAGCACCCCGAGGAGGCTTTTCTCACGAACGTGGTCGGGACCGCGAACGTGGCAGACGCTGCGCTCGTCACGGGCGTGACGGCCTTCGTCCTCATCTCGACCGACAAGGCCATCAACCGCTCGAGCATCATGGGACTCACGAAGTGGCTCGCCGAGGGGTTGATCGGGACCCTGCAGAACGGCGGCCCGACCTTCTGCGCGGTTCGCTTCGGCAACGTCCTCGGCAGCCGTGGCAGCGTCATCCCGACGTTCATGAGGCAGATCGAACGCGGCGGACCCGTGACGGTCACCGATCCGTCGATGATCCGTTATTTCATGAGCGTTCAAGAGGCCGTGCAGCTCGTGCTTCAGGCGGCCGCGCTGTCGAGAGGCGGCGAGGTCTTCACGCTCGACATGGGCCAACCCGTGCGCATCATCGACCTCGCCGAGAAGGTGATCCGCATGTCGGGTCGCGTTCCCGGCGAGGACTGCGAGATCGCCATCGTCGGCCCCCGGCCCGGCGAGCGGCTCGTCGAGGTCACGCTCGACCCCGAGGAAGACGTCGTGCAGAGCGCGAACCCCGCCATCCTGATCTCGCGCCCGAGACCGGCCGCTCGCGCGTCGCTGCGGGCCACGATCACGAGGCTCGAGGCGTTGGCGCGCGCCGGGGACGGGGAGAAGCTCGCCGCGCGGCTCCGCTCGTTCGGCAAGCGTGCGGTCGAACCCGTGGAGATACGGCTCGACGAACCCCAGGTCGCGCGCAAGCCCGCCGCATCCGGGAGCTGAGATGGACTGGGTCGACTATCTGCGCGTGCTGCGACATCGGTGGAAGTTCGTCGCCGCCACCGTTCTGATCGCGCTCGTCGTCGCGTATGGGACGACGTCGGCATCCCCCTCCGGCTCCGGGGATACCGGATCCCTGTTCCGCGCGACCACCGTTCTGCTCAACACGGGAACGGTGGAATCGCTCGGTCTGAACAACCTCGAGACGGCCGCAGAGCTCGTCAAGGTCGGAGACGTGCCCAAGCGCGTCGCGACGAAGCTGAAAACAGCGGAATCTCCGCAGTCGCTCGCCGCGAAGATCGAGACCCAGGTCGACCCTCAAACCGGCGTGCTCAAGATCTCGGCCGTCTCGCCGGAGAAGAAGCGTGCCGAGTTGCTTGCGGACACGTTCGCCGACGAGCTGATCGCGTTTCTCGCCCAACGCAAGGCTGAGAACATCGCGAAGCAGGTCGACGCCCTGTCCAAGCAGCTCTCGCGGCTCCGCGCCGAGATCAACATCCTCGACAAGAGAGTCCAGAACGCCCGTGGAGTCGCCAATCAGGCCCTGGCCGCTGCCGAACGCGACGCGAAGATCCGCCAGTACGGATTAGTCTACGAGTTCTATAACCGGCTCTCCGCGACCGCCGCCGAGCCCGGCCAGCTCCAGCCCTTGCAGAAGGCGGAGGGGATCCCCGTGGCGCGCGGCGGCTTCTCCGTCCCCCGCAGCCGCGGCTCCCGGCTCGCCCTCGGAGGGATCCTCGGCCTGATGGCCGGCGCGGCGATGGCGCTCGTCCTCGAACGCGTCGATACGCGGATCAGGACCACGGACCAGGCGGAAGAGGCTTTCGCTTTGCCCTCGCTGGTCGAGATACCGATGTTCGCGCACACGGAACGTGGCCCGACGGTCGAGACCGTCGCCCATCCGAGCTCGGCGGCGACGCATACATTCCGGCTGCTCCGCGGGAGCCTGATGCAGCAGTCTCGGCTGCGGACCGGATCCGACGGCAACGGCGAAGGACGGTTCTCCGGGACGTTCCTGGTCACGAGCGCAGCGCCGGGCGAGGGGAAGACCACCGTCGTCGCCAACCTCGCGCCGGTGTTCGCCGAGATCGGCTTGAGCGTCCTGATCCTGAGCTGTGACTTCCGGCGCCCCGAGGTCCACCGGTATTACCGCGTCTCGAATCAGCGCGGCCTCGTGGACGCTCTGAAGGCCGCCGACGGTTGGCGGATCCTCCAAGGCATGAGCTTCCGCACGGCCGTGCGCGACGTCCGGCTCGTGCCGAGCGGCCCCGTCCCTCAGAACCCCGGTGAGCTGATGTCGTCGGACTGGATGAGGGAAGTGTTGAAGGAAGCACGCCTGTCGGCGGACGTCGTCCTCATCGACACGCCACCCATCCTCGCGGCAAGCGACGCGACACATCTGCTGCCTCAGGTGGACGGCGTACTGGTGGTGTGCCGCGCGGGGCGGACCACGACCGAGGTGGCGAGCCGAACGGCGGAGACGCTGCGCAGGCTCGGCGCCAACCCCCTCGGCGTCATCCTGAACGGCCTGCGGGGTCGCTCCCTCGTGGCGCGCGGTTACTACGAGTATTCGGCGGAGGGACGGCGGGGCCTCTTGGGGCGGATGGCGAGTCGCAACCCCCGCAGCCGGCCGCCGACGGAGGCGAGGGCGGGTCGCACCGGGCAGACACCGCCGCCGCGGGATCCACGACCGGCCCGCACGATGGAGGAACCGTGGGAGGCGCGCCGCGCCCGGGAGGCACGAGCCGCCGCGCGACCGCGCGAGACATCGGCGTCCGGCGAGACGTTGGATCTTCGGGAACCGGAGCCCACGCGGGAAACGGAGGCGTCGCCCGTGTTGCCGGTGCCGCCCGCGCCCCCCGCGCCGCCCGCGCCGCCGGAATCGCTCGACCCGCAAGACGTCCGGCCGGCCGGGCCGCCGGGGAACATCGAGACGTAGGGGGGAAGCGACATCAAGAACACGGCTCTGCTCCGCAGGCGGATCCTCGGCCGGACCGCTTCGATCGCCATCCTCGGACAGGGATACGTCGGGCTGTCACTCGCGTGCGGCGCGGCCCGCGCCGGCTTCACGGTCACCGGCATCGACGTCGATCCCGAACGCGTCGACGATCTCTCGCGGGGCATCCTCTCGGTGCCCGGCGTCGACCCGACCGACTTCGACGCCGCCGTGAGCATCGGTCGGCTGACGTTCACCACCGAAACGGACGCGCTTCAGGACGCCAACATCATCACGATCTGCGTCCCGACCCCCCTGCGTGACCAGGCCCCCGACCTGTCGCACCTGGAGCGCGCCTGCAAGGAGGTCGCGCGCCAGCTGCAGCCGGGGCGCTTGATCGTGCTCGAATCGACCTCGTACCCGGGCACCACCGACGACGTCGCCAAGAACCTGCTCGAGGCGTCGGGGCTTTCGAGTACGCGCGACTTCCTCCTGGCCTATTCCCCGGAGCGCATCGATCCCGGCAACGCGATCTTCGGACTGCGCAACACCCCGCGGATCGTCGGGGGCCTCACCCCCGAGGCGACCGGTGTCGCGTCGCTCTTCTACCGCCAGCTCGTCGACGACGTGGTTGCGGTTTCCTCGACCCGTGCGGCGGAGCTCGCCAAGCTCCTGGAGAACGCGTTCCGCCACGTCAACATCGCGCTCGTCAACGAGATGGCGATGCTCTGTCACGACATGGGGATCGATATCTGGGAGGTCCTTCGCGCCACCGCGTCCAAGCCGTTCGGCTTCATGGCGTTCCAGCCGGGACCCGGTGTCGGTGGACACTGCATCCCGCTCGACTCCCGGTATCTGGCGTGGCACATCCGCCGCGATGCGGGACGGCAGTTCCGCATGGTGGAGGAGGCGGCGGAGATCAACGTCCAGATGCCCGGCTACGTCGTTTCGCGCATCTCGGACGCCCTCAACGAGAGCGGGCGCTCGCTGAAGGGCGCCACGATCCTCGTGCTGGGCGTGACCTACAAGCCGAACGTCGGAGACCTGAGGGAATCGCCGGCTCTCGAGATCATCAATCTTCTCCGCAAGCGCGGGGCGACGGTTGGATTCCACGATCCCTTCGTGGCGGAACTGTCGATGGCCGACGGCGTCCGGCACCGGACCGAACTGACGCAACGGGCCGTCTCGAGCGCGCATTGCGTCGCGATCATCTCGCCCCACGACACCTACGACCTTCCGTGGATCGCCGATCACGCGTCGCTCATCTTCGACGCCTGCAACGCTTATCGTGAGAACCCCAAAGAGAACGTGGTGCGTCTGTGAGCGGACGGGCGGCCCGGTACCGGCGATCTCCCGACGCGCTGTCGCGTTCGGTCGCGAGCGAGGTCCTCGTGTGCCTCCCGGATTGGGACGAGATCGACCGGCTGTCCACGAGCGGCGCGGCGATCTGGAGGGGTCTCGCGCGCCCGCGCACCGTCTCGGAGTTGACCGTCGAGGTCGCCGGTGAGTACGGCGTTCGCGCGGAGGCCGTGCGCGACGACGTTCGTGGATTCGTCGAACTCCTCGTGGAGCGAGGTTTGGTGGAACGTATTCCCGCGACTGGGGGGAACGGGACGCGGGGACGAGAGCGGAAGGAGGTTCATTGAGCAGCACCCCGATCCCCCGCCTGAGTATCGGCATGCCCGTATACAACGGCGCGCGCTTCCTCGATCGGTCGATCTCCTCGATCCTGGAGCAGGATTTCACCGATTTCGAGCTCATCATCTCGGACAACGGGTCCGAGGACGATACACCCGAGATCTGCCGCCGATACGCCGCACGCGACGCGCGGGTCAAGTACCACCGCTCCGATGTGAACCGCGGGGCCGCCTGGAACTTCAGCCGCGTTCTGGAGCTCGCCACCGGCGGATACTTCAAATGGGCAGCCCACGACGACTGGTACGCCCCCGACTTCCTCACTCGATGCATCGAGGTCCTCGACGACGATCGTGGGACGGTCCTGTGCTGCTCGCCGATGGCCGTGCTCGACGACGACGACCGCCTCCTGCGCGTCCATCGAGACGACCTCGACGGCGCGTCGTCGGCGAGGGCCGTGCGACGCTTCCACGCGATGTTGTGGTCCGTTCAGGACCCGACGAACCTCGCGTTCGGCGTGTACCGCACCGCCGAATTGAAACGGGTCGGGTTCCGCAACATCCCCGAGCCCGATCGCACCCTCCTCGGCGAGCTCGTGCTGTCCGGTGGATTCCGTCAGCTCGACGAGCCCCTGTACTTCCGACACGCCCCGCCCGGTCACTGGGAGCGTCGCAACCAATGGATCTGGCTGGACCCGGCGAACGCCGGACGCCGGCGCTGGGCGACGCCGCGCATCGCCGCGGCTCATGTACGCGCGGTGGCACGCTCGGGCGTGCGTCCGGCGACCAAAGTGGCGATGTGGGCGGATCTCGCGGCCGCTCTCGTTGTCACGCGCACGCGCGGGAAGATCCGCTCCATCCTCACGCGGCGCGCTCTGCGGAAGGCCGGGATCCTCACCCCGAACGAGGAGGCGTCATGAAGGTCGCGATCCTCGCCGGCGGCGTCGGAACCCGGCTGACCGAGGAGACCGAGATCCGCCCGAAGCCGATGGTCGAGATCGGCGGCCGCCCGATCCTGTGGCACATCATGAAGCACTACGCCCATTACGGCTTCAACGACTTCGTGATCGCGCTCGGCTACAAGGGCGACTTCATCAAGCGGTTCATGGTCGACTACGTGTCGCTCACGAGCGACCTGACCGTGCGGCTGCGGGATGGGTCGGTCGAGACGCACGACGGCGAGCGGGACGATTGGACCGTCGAGCTCGTCGAGACGGGGATCGACACGCTGACGGGCGGACGCCTCAAGAGACTGGCTCCCCACATCCCGAACGAGACGTTCATGATGACGTGGGGCGACGGAGTCTCCGACGTGAACCTCGACGACCTCCTCGCTTTCCATCGTTCGCACGGACGGCTGGCGACCCTGACCGCCGTGCGGCCGCCCGCCCGGTTCGGGCACCTCGACCTGAAGGGCGATCAGGTGGGCGAGTTCTCGGAGAAGCCTCAAACCGGCGAGGGATGGATCAACGGCGCGTTCTTCGTTCTCGAACCCGGTGTCCTCGACTACATCGAGGGCGACCAGACGCAATGGGAGCGTGAGCCGCTGGAGCGCCTGGCCAAGGACGGGCAGCTCATGGCGTATCGCCACTACTCGTTCTGGCAGTGCATGGACACGTTGCGCGACAAGAAGCTCCTCCAGGAGCTATGGGACGCCGGAGCGGCGCCCTGGAAGGTGTGGTCCTGATGCGCGTCCTCGTCACCGGACACAACGGCTACATCGGCGGCGCGCTCGTCCGCGTCCTCGCCGAGGCCGGGCACGAGGTGGCCGGGCTCGACACCTACCTGTTCGCTGCGTGCACGCTCGGGCGCGATGGGGAGGACATCTCCGCCGTGCGCGTCGACGTGCGCGACGTGGAGCCGGATCACGTTGGGGGCTTCGACGCGGTCATCCACCTGGCGGCCATCTCGAACGATCCGCTCGGCGATCTGGACCCCGCGTGCACGCTTTCCATCAATCACGCGGGGGCGGTGCGTCTCGCCGCCGTCGCGAAGGCGGCCGGCGTGCCGCGGTTC
>JBIOTQ010000117.1:0-22848 GCA_044866075.1 Actinomycetota bacterium
GCCATCTTCTTCAGCACGGGACCGGCGAATCTCGTGGTGAGTGCGGGCTTGATGAACTCCAGGACCTTCGTCACCTTCGTGGAGCCGCCTTGGTCTTCGAGATCGAACGTGTTGCGACTGTATCCCGTGTCGCCCTTCGTCTCAGTGACGAACCGCTTGTTCACGATGTATTCGGTGACCGTGACATTGTCCGTGTGCTTTCCGAACTGCTTCCCGTCGCACTCGTAGGTGCTCCCGACGCTCACGGCTCCCTGCGATGTCGGCCGGACGATGTTGTCGAAGCCGCCCCACTCCGGAAGCTTCGTGAGGTCGGAGACGTATGCGAAGACCTCGGGCGCGGGCGCGTTCACCACGATCGACTGCTCGTACTTCATGGCTTCCCCCAGCTCCTGACGACGCGTAGGAACAGTCGAAAGCAAACCAGGAGGCCGCGTCAAGCGAGCGCGCCTAGCGCTCGGGCGTGAAGCGCACCGGCAGGTGCTTGATGCCGTTGATGAAGTTCGATCGGAGCCGCGCCACGGGCCCGGCGAGCTCCATGTCGGGGATCCGGTTCAGCAGCTCCTCGAACATGATCTTGATCTCGAGCTCGGCCAGCGAGAAGCCCAGGCAGAAGTGCGCGCCGCCGCCGCCGAAGGTCACGTGGTCGCAGCCTTCGCGCCCGACATCGAAGGTATGCGGGTTCGCGAAGACCGCGGGATCGCGGTTCGCGGCGATGTACCACAGCACGATCTTCTCCCCCGCCGACAGCTGCCGGCCGCCGACCTCGAAATCGCGCGTGAGGGTGCGGCGGAAGTGCATGACGGGAGTGACCATGCGGAGCATCTCGTTCACCGCACTCGGCAGCAGCGAGCGATCGGCGAGCAGCCGTTCGCGCTGCTCCGGGTGCTCCATCAGCAGGAGGTTCCCGCCGGAGATCAGGTTGCGCGTGGTCTCGTTCCCCGCCACCGACAGGAGAAGGACGAACATGTTGAACTCCATGTCGGAGAGCACCTCGCCGTCGACCTCGGCGTCGACCAGGATGCTCACGAGATCCTCGCGTCTGTCGGCGCGGCGCTGCGCGGCTAGCTCGGTCGTGTACGCCCACATCTCCATCGCCGCCGCGCGCGCGTCCTCGATCGTCCCGCCGTACTCGGGGTCCTTGCCGCCGCCGCCGCCGATGAGACGGTTCGACCAATCGAAGATCTTCAGATGGTCTTCCTTCGGAACGCCGATCATCTCGGCGATCACCGCGAGTGGAAGCACCGCGGCGACGTCGACGACGAAGTCGCACTCCCCCTTCTGCGCAACGCCGTCGACGATGTTCATCGCGATCTCGCGGATGTGCGGTTCGAGCTTCGCGATCATCTTCGGGTGGAAGCCCTTCGAGACCAGCGTGCGCAGCCGCGTGTGCTGCGGCGGGTCCATGTTGATCATCATCAGCTCGGCCCCGCCGACGGGATCGGGGATGTTCGTGCCGTGGGCCGAGGAGAAAACCTCGTGATGGCGTGACGCGTGGACGACGTCGGCGTGGCGCACGAGGTTCCAGAAGCCGCGCCCGTCCTCCTCCGGATTGAACGCGACGGGGTCGTGCTCGCGCAGCCAATCGAACTCCGGGTGGGGAACGCCGGCGACGAAAAGGTCCAGGTCGTTCAAGTCGACCCGGACGGGGTCCGCGACCTCCAGGGGCATCGTGGCGCAAGTAGAACACGTTCTCGTTTCGGGCGCAAGGGAGTGGCCCGGTTGCACCGAAAATAGAATCTGTTCTACTTTTGCGGCCTCGAACGTCTGAGCGAAAGGCCTGTTTCCATGAGCGAACAGCCGCATCTGTTGCTCGAGCGCGACGGCCACGTCCTGACCCTCACGATGAACCGGCCCGAGGCGCGCAATGCGCTGTCCTCCGAGATGGTTGTGCGTCTCGCCGACGCCTGGGAGCAGATCAACGACGACCCCGAGATCCGCGTGGCGATCCTGACCGGCGCCGGAGGTCACTTCTCCGCCGGCGCCGATCTGAAAGCGATGGCCGGCGGCTACGGCGAGGACGAATGGTCGGCGCGCTCGAAGGCCGATCCCGAGCTCCCTTGGAAAGCGCTCCTCCGGAACCTGCGCGTGAAGAAGCCTCTTATCGCGGCGGTCGAGGGCTACGCCGTCGCCGGCGGCACGGAAATCTTACAATCGATGGACATCCGCATCGCCGGCGAGAGCGCGCAGTTCGGCCTCGCCGAGGTACGCCGCGGCCTCTTCCCGATCGGCGGCTCGACGGTGAGGCTGCGTCGCCAGATCCCGTACACGCTCGCGGCGGAGATCCTCCTCACGGGCGGCCTCGTCCCGGCGGCGCGCGCGCTCGAGATGGGTCTGATCGGACGCGTCGTTCCCGACGGCACGGCGCTCGACGAGGCGAAGAAGGTCGCGCAGACGATCGCCGAGAACGGCCCGCTGTCGGTGATGGCGATCAAGCGCTCTCTGCAGGAAACGGAAGGCCTCCCCGAGCCGGAGGCGCTTAAGATCGAGCTCGAGATCGGGCTTCCGATCTTCATGACCGAGGACGCGCGCGAGGGCCCCAAGGCGTTCGCGGAGAAGCGCAAGCCGGACTTCAAGGGACGATGAGCAGGGAGCGCGATCGCCTGGCCGACGCCGTCCGTCGGCTGATCGATCACGCGGTCAACTCCGACGTCCCCGAGGACGAGGTCGAGGAGATCACCGCGACGCTCGAGGGCATCGACTCGCAACTCAAGAAGCATCCTCGCCGTGCGACGGCCAAGACGAAGCTTCCCGACTTCGACGACTTGCAGGGGATCTTCCGCAACGATCCGGTCATCGGGATGCACAACCCGCTCGCGCCGCCGGTCATGGTGGAGAAGGACGGCGACGTGATCCGCGGCACGGCGACGCTCGGCTCGGCCTACGAAGGCCCGCCGGGCTACGTGCACGGCGCGGTTCTGGCCGGTGTCTTCGACATGCTGCTCGGGCTCGCGAACGTGGCGAGCGGCAACCCCGGAATGACGGGCACGCTCACCGTGAAGTACCGGCGACCGACGCCGCTGAACACGGAGCTGCGCTTCGAGGCGTTCACGCATCGCATCGACGGCCGGAAGGTGATCGCGAAGGGAACGCTGCACGCGGCCGAGGAGCTGACGGCGGAAGCGGAAGGCGTCTTCGTATCGCTCCAGATCGACCGCGCGGTCGAGTACTTCCGCGACGAGAAGCGCGCCTAACCCGCGTCTCTTACCGATCGATGATTGGCACCGTCGTTTTCAGGGGTGTGCCGAACCAGGACGAGAGCGCTTCGCGCAACGCGGGCCCGGCGGGGTCGGTGGGTTCGTCGATGGTTGGGGCCCACGCGATGTGGGCGTCCGGGCGGATCAGGAGGGCGTCGGCCGGCCGGAGATCGGTATCGGCGGTGTGGATGTCGATGCGGTGCTGCCAGTCCCCTGCGATCTCGCGGAGGTCTGCGCGATCGGCGAGGTCGAGGAAGACGGGCCGTGCCGTGTGCATGAGCTCCGCGACGCTCGTTGGCCCCCGGCCGGTGCGCAGCGTGAGGTCCGGTGCGAAGGCGCCGATCAAGTCGTAGCGATCGTGGCCGGGTAGCGGGTAACGGATGTCGGAGCCGGCCATGAGGGCGCCGAGGCGGCGCAACGGCTGTTCGTCGACGAGCAGCTCCTGGAATAGGTCCCGGAGTGCTTCGGCGGCCGGGTCGTGTCCGCGCCGCAGGGCCACCTGGGCTCGGGTGTGGAGCAGTGTGCGTTCGCCGGCGAGGTGGCGTTCGTCGTGGTACGAGTCCAGGAGGCCGGCCGGCGCCCAGCCGTGGACGGCGGCGGCCAGCTTCCAGCCAAGGTTGACGCTGTCGAGCATGCCGGCGCCGAGTGCGACGCCTGGGGCGGGGAACAGGTGCGCCGCATCGCCGGCCAGCAGGATCCGCCCGTCGCGGTATCGCTCGACCTGTCGAGCGTGAAAGGTGAAGCGCGTCAGCCGGGCCGGTTCTCCCAAGGGCAGATCCACGCCGAGCACGCGGCGGATGCTGTCCCGGAGTTCGGTCAAGGTCATCGGCTCGTCGTCGTCGTAGTCGGTGGTCTCCTCCTCGCTGGTGTAGAGCCCCATGAGCGCAGGGTTGGTCGATCCGACGGCAAACTCACCGCGTTCGGTTCGTGTGAAACCGAAGCTGATCCTCCCTACCCCAGCGACGTCGAGGTCGCCGTTCTCGAACACGGTCACGGACTCGGGCACGGTGACCGTGGCGAGCCGCTGGACCTCTGGGTACGTGGTGCCGGGGAACGGGATGCCGGCCATGTCGCGCACCCGGCTGTGCGCGCCGTCGCAGCCGACGAGGTATCGGGCCGTCAACCGGTCGGGCCCGTCCGGGCCGCGCACGTCCGCGGTAACCATGGCGTCGTCCTGGGTCAGCCCGACCACCTCGACTCCGCGGCGGATGTCGGCGCCGTGCTCACGGGCGTGTTCGTCGAGGACGCGCTCGAGTAACGATTGCGGGAGCGGCAGGGCCTCCATCGGGGGATCTGTCAGTTGGGTGAAATCCACATGCATCCCGCCGAACGGGAACCGGGGGGCCGGCCTCGGAGCGGTGCTGGCTGCTTCGAATCGCTCGAGCTCGCCTCGGTAGCGCAGCAGCTCCAGGATCTGCCCGCTGAGACCGCCGGCCTTCGGGATATCTCGGATCTGCGGCAGGCGCTCCAGTACCAGCGGCCGCACGCCGGCCAGGCACAGTTCACCGGCCAGCATCAGACCGGTCGGGCCGGCACCCACGATGATCACGTCGGCGTCTATTACCGGCCACTCCCCTCGCAGTCTTTCGTGGCGTCCCCGCGCGCCCCATGCGTCGTCAACCCCACACGCATTCACAACTCCCATTTCCATGGATTCTGGCGTCGGCCGGCGATTATGCGGCACGACCTGGGGCTTGCGGCAAGCCCCCCTGTGGGGCATAAATTGGAAATGGAGAGGAGCGGGTAACCGCTCTTCTCATTCCGTTTAGGCCGTCAGCCCCCGCCGGCGTGCAGTATGTAGTCGATCGCTGCCCACGTCGTCTTCGCGAACGGGTAGACGAACAGCGGCACGAGGATGGCGATCCCCACGGCACCGGCGGTCAATGCCGCCACCGGCGGGTCGGGCAGCGTCAGCACGAGGACGACCACCAGGTACGCGATCACCGCGAGCGCGGTCACTCCGTAGTTGATCGCGAGGGATCCGAGGAACGCGCCCTCCTCGCGTTCGAACACGAGGCCGCAGCGCGGGCACTCCGGCGTCAATTGCAGCCAGCGACGGAACAGCTTCTTCTGACCGCAGCGCGGGCAGCGGCGCAGGAGGCCCCGCATGAGGGCGCGAGTCGCGGACGGTTTGGCTACGCCTCGAGCTGCTTGTGGAGCTGCTCCAGCGTGGTCGCGCACCCCTCGACCATACCCAGCAGCACGTCCGCCGACGACCGCACGTCCTTCATGCGGCCGACGATCTGCCCCACCGGCATCCCGACCAGTTCGGGCGGCTGGTAGCGGAAGATCCGGTGCTGGGCCTCGGCCGTCAGCATCCACTGCAGCGGCATCGGGAGCGTTCCCGGCGACTCGGGGGCCTCCCACGCGTCCGTCCACCCGGTGCGCAGCTGGCGCGCCGGCTTGCCGGTCATCGCGCGCGAGCGAACGGTGTCCCGCGAAGACGCCTTGAGGAGCTTGTCGCGTGCGGCCGGCGGCGTGTCTGCCTCGGCGACGGTGAGCCAGATCGAACCGGTCCACACCCCGTCGGCGCCGAGCGCCAGCGCAGCGGCCATCTGCCGGCCGGTCCCGATCCCGCCGGCGGCGAGCACGGGCGTCGGCGCGACGGCCTCGACCACTTCGGGCGTGAGGACCATCGTGGCGACCTCGCCGGTGTGCCCGCCGGCCTCGGTCCCCTGCGCGACGATGATGTCGACGCCGACCTCCTTCTGGCGGAGCGCCTGGTCCGTGCGGCCGACGAGCGCGGCCACGGGGACACCGCGGCTGTGCGCCTCCTCCACCACGTCCGGAGGCGGCGGCCCCAGTGCGTTCACGAGCAACGAGATCGGATGCTTGAAGGAGACGTCGAGCTGCGGCCGTGCGGTTGCGTCCGTCCACCCGAGGAGTGACTGCGGCGGTGGGTCGTCGGCCGGCAACTTCGGGACGTTATAACGGTCGAGGACCTCCTCGACGTACTGCTTGTGGCGTTCGGGGATCTGCTTCTGCAGTTCCTCGACGATCGTCGCAGCGTCGAGGTTCGCGCCCTCGTACTTCGCCGGCATCACCACGTCGACGCCGTACGGCTTGCCGCCGACGTGCTCGTCGATCCAGGAGAGCTCGATCTCGAGCTGCTCGGGCGTGAATGCCAGCGCGCCGAGCACGCCCATCCCGCCGGCCTTGCTGACCGCCGCGACGACGTCGCGGCAATGACTGAACGCGAAGATCGGGAACTCGATACCGAGCATGTCGCAGACCCGTGTGTGCATCAGGACGTCCTTTCTGATCCTTTGATCGCGATCTCTTTCGCCCAGGGATAGTCGGGCTTGCCGCTCGGCTGGCGGCGGACCTCGTCGACGAGGTGCAGCTCGCGGGGGACCTTGTAGCCGGCGACCTTCGCGCGCGCGTGCGCCGTCATCTCATCGAGCGTCAGCGCGGCGCCGGGCCGCGTCTGCACGACGGCGGCGACGCGCTCGCCCCAGCGCTCGTCCGGCACGCCGACGACGACGGCGTCGTAGACGGCCGGGTGCGCCTTCAGCGCCATCTCGACCTCTTCCGGGTAGATCTTCTCTCCCCCCGAGTTGATGCAGACCGCGCCGCGTCCGAACACGATGATCGTGCCGTCCGCGTCGACGGTCGCGAGATCGCCGGGCATGACCCAGCGTTTTCCCTCGACCTCCACGAACGTGCGCGCCGTCTTCTCCGGATCCTTGTGGTACAGCAGCGGGATCCGCCCAGTCAGCGCCAGCTTCCCGACGACGCCGGAGCCCGCCTCGACGCGCCGCAACTCGTCGTCGAACACCGCGCTGCGATCGTTCATCCGGAAGCGCAGGCCCGTCTCCGGCTTGGGGACTTCCTGCGCCTCCATCCCCTGGTTGCCGGTTTCGGTCGAGCCGAAGTTCTCGCCGATGAACACGTTCGGGAGCAGCGACCGAAGCTGGTCCTTGATCGAGGTCGACAGCAGCGCGCCCGACGAGCCCACGTAGACGAGCGACGCCAGGTCGTACGGGCCGGCGTTCTGGGCGAGGTGCTCGACGAGGGGCCGGGCCATCGCGTCGCCCACGACGAACATCGTGTTGACGCGCTCGCGGCCGATCGTTTGCCAGATCGCCTCGGGGTCGAAGCGCGGTGCGACGACGACCTTGTCGCCCCAGTTGAGGCCGATGAAGAGTCCGAGCTGTCCGGCGCCGTGTATCAGCGGCGCCATCACGAACTGGACGACCTGCGGATCGCGCGCTTTCGCGTTGGGGCCCAGCTGATCGGGGCTGCCGATCGGCTCCATCTGCGGGTTCCCGCCGCCGAGGCACGTGAAGAAGAAATCTTCCTGGCGCCAGACGACGCCTTTGGGAAAGCCGGTCGTGCCTCCCGTGTAGATGATGAACCGGTCGTCGGGCGAGCGGGCCGGAAAGTCGCGGTCCTCGGACGCCGCGCCGACCGCGTCCTCATATGGGACGGATCCGAGGTCTGAGACGTCGGCGTCGCCGCCGTCCTCGACGGCGATCAGATGGCGGAGCGCGGGGAGATGCTCACGGATCGCCTGAACGCGCGGCGCGAAATGCCTTCCATGCAAGAGGGTCACGACGTCGGCGTCGTCGAGCAAATAGCGTAGCTCCTCCTCCACGTACCGGAAGTTGACGTTGATCGGCACGGCGCGGATCTTCAGGCAAGCGACGAGCGCCTCGATGTACTCGATGCTGTTCTGTAGGTACATCCCGACGTGCTCGCCGGGGCGGACGCCCGCATCGATGAGGTGGTGCGCGAGCCGGTTGGCGCTCGCGTCGAGCTCCGCATAGGTCCGCCGCGCGTCGCCGCACACCACCGCCGTGCGTTCGGGGACCGAGTCCACGACGGACTCGAACAGGTCCGCGAGGTTATAGGTCGTCACGCCCGCAAGTAGAACACGTTCTACTCCGGGCGCGCAAGCGCCGACTCCTGCCTAGGACGGGGGTGCGAAGAACTCCAGCTGGATGTTGTCGGGGTCGCGAAACGCGAGGCCCGATCCGTAGGAGGCGTCGACGATCTTGCCGTGCTGGATGCCGAGCGCGTCGAGCCTATCGGCCCATTCCTCGAGCGCCTCGCGGTTGGGTACCGCGAACCCGATGTGGTCCAGCCCTTGACGGAATTCGTCCGCGGGGCCCGGCTTCGCGAGGTCCTTCGTGAAGTAATGCAAGGCGTACAACGTGCCGCCGGGAAGAGCCCACACGGTGTGCCGGAAGGGCCCTGTGTCCTCGTCGAGGACCGGGTCCGCACCGAAAAGCCTCGCGTACCAGGGCCGGCTGACCTGGATGTCGCTGATCGTGACGGCGATGTGCGCGTAGCCCGGGAAATCGCTCATGGTCCCCTCCCCTTCGATGGTTTCTTTCGCTGTTCTACCCGGGACGGTCCGCGATGCGACTTTTCTTGCGTCAGGAGACGGAAAGCGGCTCGCAGATCTTGCACGGCTCGAGGCCGGAGCCGTCCGGCGTCACCTCGTGCAGATCGTCGCGCCCGGCGACCACGACGCAGTCGGGCCGATGGAACATCGTGCCCTTCTCGGTCGCGACGAAGCCTCCGTTCGAACTCCTTGCGGCCTTGCCCGACGCAGCGATGACGCGGTCGGCGAGAAGGTCGCGGATCTCGGAGAGCGCCTCACGCGTTTGGTCGGCCTGGCGGCGCGTCTCCTGGATCTGACGCGTGATCCAGTACGCGAAGTAGAAGAGGCCGCCGACGACGGCGAGCGCGAGCCCGAGCAAACCGCCGGAGATGAGGTACGGGACCTGCTCGAAGACGTACGGCGTGTGCGAGGCGCCGTACCACCCGAGGACGATCACCGGGACGCCGACGATGACGAGCCCGGAGCCGACGATCATCAGCCAGCGTTCCATCGAGGGGCCGCCGCCGCGCGAACGGAGGCGCGACACGGAACGGCGCAGGCGCTCGGAGCGCTCTTTCCCGGAACCGTTCTCGGTCACGTCACTCTTCCCCCATCAGACAGCGGACGGCCGGCGCGGCGGACGTCACCCGATCGGCGAACAACCGTAGACGTGTCGCCCCCGCGATCGCCACCGCGAGCGCGACCAGGAGGTAGCCGAGGGGCACACCGACAACGGCGACCGGTTTCGACCCGAGCGTCTGGATCCCGCCGGGCCCGCCGGTCCCGCCCGGCCCCGTCGGGAAGCCGCCGACCCCGAAGTCGCCGGTAAGCGGGGGCGTCGAGACGAACGGCGGCGTGGAGATCGGCGGGATCTCGATGTTGGGCAGTGCCGGAGCCGCGGCGGCCTGCACGGCTATGGAGCCGAACACGAAGTCCATCGTCTGGTCGCCTTGGAAGAAGCTCGCGAGGAAGCCGGCGACGTACGGCGACAGCACCGCGCCCTCGCCGAAGACCGGCTTCATCAGCGGGCTGCCGGTCGGGTTCTTTAGCAAGGTACGGACGTCGGCGGGGAAGTTTGGGTTATCGAGCAGCGTGTTCATGCCGTGCGCGTCGAGATGGAACGTCAAGCCGGCCAGCGATCGGGACGCGGAGGGTCCGTCGATCAGGTCGACCGGCTGGCCGATCGTGATCGTGAAGCCCTGCGGCTCGAGGTACTGCTTGACGGCATCCGTGAGAGCCTTCACCGGATCCTGGTCTTGCTTGCCGTTCGGGTAGGTAACGTGCAAGCCGGTCCTGTCGAGCCGGACGTTCAGCTGATCCTTGCCGGTCTGGTCCTTGATCACCATGCCGGCGATCTCGAGCGACCCCTCCAGCTTTCCCTTGGCGCCGTCACTCGTCGCGACCGCCCTCGACACGAGCGACCGGATCTGGACGAAGCCGAAAAGGTCGAGATCGGTGATCTTCGCGATCGCCGTCGAGACCACATCGCCCTTCTCCACGATCGACGTCGAGTGCGACGAGATCGTCCCGAAGTTGATGAGGCCCGAGCCCGCGCCACCCGTCTGCGACGAGCCCTCGGCGCGATCCTCGAGGGCCTGCGCCGCCATGCGCGCCCCGGCTCCGACGTCTTTCTCGTCCTCGGCCTTGCTCGAGGGGTAGAAGGCCTCGGCGCGGATCGGGTACCCCCCTGACCCCGCCGTCTGGTCGGCGCCGAACTGCTTGATCGAATCTAGGCCGGGACAGCGAAGCGGCTCCGGAGCCGATGTCGGAAGGGGCAGCGGAAAGAGCGGCGCTCCGGGATCCAGGCACAAGTCGTTCAATTGCGGCAGCTGCGTCGGGTTGAAGATGACCGTGTCGAAGAGCAGGTTCGGCGGTGCGTTGCCGGCCACATCACCCGGCCAGAGCACGCTGCCGATCCCGTGCGCCGACGGTCCGGAATCGAGGTCGGCTTTGCTGTACACCTTGCGGAGCTCGAACGTCGGGTCGGTGGGAACGCCGAACGTCGGCTGGTTGTAGAGGAACGAGATCGCGCTCCCGGTTGCGCCGATCGAGTAGCCGAACAGCTCGGTCTCGGCGCCGCGCGCCGCGAAGCCGCCCGGGATCGCGATGATCGCCAGCGTCACAGCGGCGACGGCCGCGAACCGGCGGAACCGCGCGCCCGTCATCAGCCCGCCTTCCCGAGGTACGCCGATTCCAGTTCCTCTTCGATGTCGGCCGGCTGGCCGAAGGTACGGATCTTTCCCTGCGCCATGACGGCCGCGTAGTCGGCGACCTTCAGCGCGGTCTGCGCGAACTGCTCGACGACGAGGATCGCGACGCCCGACGTGGCGATCTGCGCGACGAGCTCATACAACTCCGCGACGATCAGCGGCGCGAGGCCCATCGAGATCTCGTCGAGCGTCAACAGCGCGGGATCGGTCGCGACGGCACGCGCGAGCGCGAGCATCTGCTGTTCGCCGCCCGACATCGTTCCGGCGACCTGATGACGCCGTTGTTTCAGCTTCGGGAACTGCACGTAGGTGCGCTCCTCGACGTTGCGCTGCGCGACGCCGCCGTAGGTGACCATGCGAAGGTTCTCGAGGACGGTCAGGTTCGGGAAGATGCCGCGCCCTTCCGGGATCGAGCACACGCCGGCGCGCGCCAGCGCGTCGGGCGAGACTCCGTTGACGTGCTTGCCGGCGATGTGGACGCACCCGTACGACGGGCGAAGCTGGCCGCTCGCGACGCGGAGCGTCGTCGTCTTGCCGGCGCCGTTCGGTCCGAGGAGCGCGACGACGCTTCGCTCGGGGACGACGAGGCTGACGCCGTGCAGCACGGCGATGCGACCGTATGCCGCCTGGACGTCGCGAAGCTCGAGGACCGGTGTCGTCACCGCACCCGCTCCGTTCCTTTATGCCGCATCGTCCGCTCCCGTCGATCCCAAGTACGCCGCCTGAACCGCCGGGTCTTTCTGGATCTCTTTCGGCGTCCCGGCAGCGATCTTACGGCCGAAATCGAGCACGTGTATGCGCCCGCACACTTCCATAACGAGCTCCACGTCGTGTTCGACCAAGAGGATGCCCAAACCTTCCGCGGTCAAGCTTCGAAGCAGGTCGGCGAAGAAGACCGTTTCGTCCTCGGACAAACCGGAAGAAGGTTCGTCGAGCAGAAGCATCTTCGGCGCCGTCGCCAGCGCGCGGCCCAGCTCGACCGTCCGCGCGAGGCCGGTCGGCATCGTGTCGACCCGGTGGTCGGCGACCCTCTCGAGGTCGCACCGACCGAGGATCTCGTCGGTGACCTTGAACGCGTCGACCTTCTCGGAGGACCACCGGCCGCGGATCTCGGCGGCGACGAGGATGTTCTCCCGCGCCGTGAGCGAGCCGAAGACCTCGAGGCGCTGGAACGTACGCGCGATGCCGAGACGCGCGCGCTCGTGGGTCTTCAGTCCGGTGACGTCCTGGCCGTCGAACGTGACGCGTCCGCGTGTCGTGCCTTGCAGGCCGCAGATCACGTTGAACATCGTCGTCTTGCCGGCGCCGTTGGGGCCGATCAAGCCCGTGATGCCTCCGGCCTCCACGTCGAGGTCGACCTCGGCGAGCGCCTGCAACCCGCCGAACTGAACGCTGATCGCATCAGCCTGCAGGAGCGACAACGCCGGACACCTCCTCGACGTCGATCTCGGCCGGGATCCCTTCGGCGGGCCGAGGCGGCGGCGTGCGCCGTGGCGACATCGCGAGGACCTTCCGCAGTTGCTCCGAGATCTGGAACGCGAGCCCGTTCGGGTTGCGGCCGATCGTGATGGCGCCGATGCCGGTCCACAGGAACTGGAGCTCGCCTACCCACGCGAACGGCACGAGGGCGGGCAGCGCGTACAGGATGCCGCCGATGAGTGCACCGCTCACCGACGTGATCCCGCCGATCACGGCGAGGAGAAGCAGCGGCAAGCTGTACAGCATCAGGAAGTCCGTCGACCCCGCCTGAGTCTTAAGGCCGCCGAAGAGTGCGCCGCCGATCCCGGCCATGCCGGCGGCGATCATGAACACGGCGAGCTTCGTCCGCGTGAGACTGAGTCCGAGGGTGGCGCACGCGACCGGACTGTCTCGCATGGCCGCGAGGACGCGTCCGAAGGAACCGCGCCGGATCCAGAGCACGAACATGCCGAACAACGCGAACACGATCGCGAGTAAGACAAAGTACGCCCGATCGCCATTGAACGAGAGCCCCGGGAGGTCGAGCCGGCCCACGTCGCGGGCGCCGAAGTTGCCGAAGATGGCCTCGTTCGTGAAGAACATCTTCTCCATCAGGTAGGCGAACGCCATCGTGCTGAGGGCGAGGTACAGCCCTTGCAGTCGGAGGGCCGGCAGCGCGATGAGACCTCCCACGACCGCGGCGAGCGCGCCCGCGGCGACGATGCCGAAGATGTTTCCGCTCCCGCCCCACTGCGCCATGGCGAACGCGCCGACGCCGGCGAACGTCATCTGGCACAGGGAGACCTGCCCGCCGTACCCGGTTAGAAGGACGAGGGACAGCATGATGATCCCGAGCGCGAGTCCCTGGCCGGCGCGGATCAGGTCGGCCGATGTAAGCAGGAAGGACACGACGCCGGCGGCCGCCACCAGGAGCACACCGCCAAAGGCCGCACGCCGCGCGCCCGGAACGCGCGGCATCACCGACCCGACGAGGCGGCCGGCTCGTAACCGGGCCTCCGGATAGGCGATGAGAAGGATGAACATGAAAAGGATCGGGATCGCCGGACGGAGACCGATCAACCAGCCCGACAGGTTCACGTAGGCGATCGTGTAGGACTCGATCAGGCCGAGCAGGATCGCGCCGACGAACGTCAACGGAAGACTTCGCATCCGGCCGAACATCGCCGCCGCGTATGAGTTGATGACGAGCAGTGTTAACACCACCACGTCCATCTGAAGGATCGGGGCCAGCAGGATCCCGGCGAGGGATGCCAGCGACGCGCCGATCGCCCACGAAAGCATGCTCACTTGATCGGGGCGCGCGCCCGTGAGCCCGAGCAGGTTCCGGTCGTCGACGACCGCGCGCATCGCGATCCCGACGCGAGAGCGATTCAGCAGGATGTACAAGAAGACCGCGAGTGCCGCGGCGGCAATGAGCGTCGACGCCTCGTGCCACGTCACGTTGACCCCGGCGATCTTGACCTTGTTCGGATCGAAGAAGCCGGGCAGCCGACGGGCGTCGCGCGGATCCCAGATGTTCTGCGCCAGACCGATGAGTGCGACCATCAATCCGACCGTGACGACGAGCGACGTCGCGACGGACGCGTTCCTCAGCCCTCGCACCAGCACGCGCTCGATCAGCGCCCCGAAGAGCGGAGCCATGATGAGGACCACGAGGATGAACACGAGAGGCGCCGGCCAGTTGTGGTTGATCCGCAACTCCCAGTACGTGAACGCCATCAACATGCCGATGGCGCCGTGGGCGATGTTGAAGATCCCCGAGGTGACGTAGGTCACGACGAGTCCGCTCGCCGCCACCGCGTAGATCGAGCCGGTGACGAGCCCGATGATGCCGAATCGGAGGATCTCTTCCATCGCTCGCCCTAGGTGTTGACGATCCCGCCCTTGTTACAGATGAAGCCGCTCGCCGGGTCCTTGCGTTTGAATGTGCCGTTCTGGATCTCGAGGTACATGAAGCACGGAGACATGATCTTGCCTCCGACGTTCTGCGCCGCGTGGAGACCGTTGCCGTCCCACGAGTGGACAGCCTTCACGGCATCGAGGAGCCCTTTGCGCGTGAGCTTCGCGCCGATCTGCGTCGCGAGCTTCACGAACAACCGCCCGGCCGACCACGCGTAGAACCCGAAGTAGTCGGGTTTGGCGCCCGGGGCGACCCGGCTGAGCCACTGGATGTAGAGCTGCATCTCCGCATTCGACGAAGCTTCCTCACTGATCGCGGTGTTGAGGAACACCAGCGATCCGTTCGCCGGTGTGAAGGGCTTCCCGTTCTGCGTCGCGAAGTTCGGGCTATAGGCCACGGAGTCCCAGTCGCGAACCTTCGGGTACCAGTCCGCTTGGTCCATCGCCTGCAGGAGCTTCTGGATGCTCTGGAAGTTCGCGACCATGTTCACGTACTCGACGCCTGCGTCTTTCATCTTCTGGACGTACACGCTGTAGTTCGGCTCGAGGACCTGCACCTCGTAGATGCGGTTATCGAAATCGAACCCCACGCTCTTATAGGCCTTCACGCGCTGGAGCGCGTTCGCCTTCGTCACGCCGGCGTTGAGGTACACCATCGCGGCGTGCTTGATGACGTGGGGGTATTTCTCTTTGATGTAGTTGGCGGTGCCGATCGCGAGCTTGTCGGGCCGGATCGGGTAGATCGGGTAGACGTTGGAGGCTTTGACGCGCGCGCCGTTCACCGTGATCGCGGTGAGGTCCGGGATCCCGCAGTTCTGGCCGGCGCTGGCCCCGCCGTTATCGAACGCCGACATCGAGCCCACGAGCGCGAACGCTTTGTCGCACGCCTCACGTACGGCGGCGGCGTTCTGCGTCGAGTCGGCCTTCGAGTCGAGAGGAAGGAACTTGATCGCGCGCCCGCAGACGCCGCCCTGGCTGTTGACCATCGCCGTGAGGGCGCTCATCGCCTGATGCGTCGACTTGAAGAGCGCGGCCTGCACGCCGCTCACATCGGAAGCGGTTGCCACGACGACTTGGTTCTTGGTGACGCCCGTGTCGCTGGCGGGATTCGTCGCAGGGTTGCCGCACGCCGACGCCGCAGCGCCGCCCGTCCCGGTGCCGCCGACGGATCCGGTCGTCGCCGCGGATCCCGTCGTCGCGCCCGTCGTGGAGCCAGCTCCGCCCGTTGTGTCACCGGCGGCGCCTGTCGTTTCGGTCGACGAGCCGCCGGTCAGAGAGCTGATGCCCGCGAGCTTCTGCTCACGCGTGAGGCGGGCTCCGCAGGCGGCGAGCATCAGCATCAAACAGATACTGATCGCCGCCGCGCGCGACCTCACACCGCCTCCTAGGCCCCGCCCTCGCCGCAGGGACGTCACATGGCTCCCGTTACATAGATCCGGGCTTCACCCTGGATTGGTGAAGATTTATCAGTTTCGCCGGGTCTCGGCCCACGACCTGCTCGCGTCGGGTTCCGGTTCGCGAGGAAGTCCCAATATCCGCTCCCCGATGATGTTCTTGAGAACCTCGGAGGTTCCCCCGCCGATCGTCAACGCCGGGGAGAAAACGAAACCGTTCGCCCACCAGGTGGGATCCGCGCCGAGCGGACCGACCTCTTTCAAGACGCCTTCCGCGCCGGACAGGTCGCGGGCGAGGCGGAAGATGTGCTGCCCGTGCGGGTCGGAGAGCGCCTTGGCGACCGAGGACTCGGGGCCGAGCTTCCCGGCGACGAGCGCCGCGACCATGCGCAGGCGGTAGACGCGGAGGATCTCTCCTTCCATGTAGACCTGAGCGAGACGCTGGCGCATGACGGCGTCTTTCGTCCCGCCGCGCTCGCGGACGAGGTTCACCAGATCCGCTGCGGTCGGGCCCCAACCCCACTGCGCGCCGGCGCGAGCGAGCGTGACACGCTCGTTGGCGAGCGTCTCCCGCGCCAGTTCCCAGCCGCGATTCTCTTCACCGATCAGGTTCTCCGCGGGAACGCGCATGTCCGTGAAGAAGACGTTGTTGAACATGTGCATGCCGGTCATCTCGACGATCGGCTGGATCTCGATGCCCGGCGACCGCATGTCGATGATGAAGTACGACAACCCGGCGTGTTTCGGGGCGTCGGGGTTCGTGCGGCAGAGCAGGATGCCGTACTTGGCGACGTGTCCGAGCGACGTCCACGTCTTCTGTCCGTTCACCACGTAGTGGTCGCCGTCGCGCAGCGCGCGCGTCGACACGCCCGCGAGGTCGCTGCCGGCGCCCGGTTCACTGAAGAGCTGGCACCAGATGTCCTCGCCGGCGAGCATCGGCGGCAGGTAGCGGTCCTTCTGTTCCTGCGACCCGTGCATCACCAGGATCGGGCCGCAGTGACCGGTCCCGATGGGGTTGATCGGACGCTGGACCTTCGCCTTGCGCAGCTCGTCGTCGATGATCAGCTGCGTCATCGGGTCGGCCTCGCGGCCCCAGGGCTTGGGCCAGTGCGGGACGACCAGGCCGGCATCGGCGAGGTCCTTCCCCGTCGGCTCCGGATGCGCCTTCAGCCAGTCGCGGATCTCCTGGCGCCGAGGGTCGTCATTCGGCGGGAGCTCGAAATCCATGGGCGGACGATACCGCCCGATCCCAAAAAATTGCAACACGTTCTACTATCCTTGTACCGTGGCACGGATGGAGCCGGAGCGGGACGGGAACCGGGGTCTCACCGAGCGCCAGGCGGAGCGCCGCGCGCGTGTGGTGAAGGCCGCGATCGTGCTCGCCAACGCCGGCGGATACGAGGCCGTTCAGATGCGCGACGTCGCCGCCAAGGCGCGGGTCGCTCTGGGCACCCTCTACCGCTACTTCTCCTCCAAGGACCACCTGCTGGTGTCGTGTCTCGCGCAGTGGACGCGCGAGTTCCAGCAGCGGATGGCCGTCAAGCCCCCGTCCGGCAACACGCCGGCCGACCGCGTCGTGGATGTGCTGCGGCGTGCGGCGACGGCGCTCGAGCGCTCCCCCGACCTCATGGCGGCGTTCGTCTCGGGGCTCACATCGATCTCGGCTGAGGACACCGCCGGGATGGCGGAAGTCACCGCGGTCTACTCGCAGCTCGTGGAGTTCATCACCGACGCGATGCACGACGGAGAACGCCCCGAGCGCGAGGCCGTTATCCGCGTGGTGGGAGAGGTGTGGCTCGCGACCTTGATCGCGCGCGTGCGCGGGTGGTCGCAGGCCGGGCAGATGGCCGACGACCTCGAGGCCGCCGTCCGGCTGCTGTTGCACGAAGACGCCGTCTCCGGACGGCGTGCGATGGCGCGGGCACGCGCGTAGGCGCGGCCCGACGGGAAAGGAGTTTCAGATGCGCGAACCGGTCATCGTCGAAGCGGTCCGCACTCCCATAGGGAAGCGCAACGGACAGCTCTCTTCTTTGCACGCGGCGGATCTCCTCGGCGCTGCGCTCGTCGAAGTCGTGAAACGCGCCGGCATCGAGGCGTCCGACGTCGGCCAGGTCGTCGGCGGCTGCGTGACCCAGGCCGGCGAACAAGCCTGCAACGTCGCGCGCAACGCGTGGCTCGGACAGAGCCTCCCGTATGAGGTCGCGGCGACGACCGTCGACGCGCAGTGCGGGTCCTCGCAGCAGGCGAATCACCTGATCGAGGGCCTGATCCATGCGTCCTCGATCGACGTCGGCATCGCGTGCGGCGTCGAGGCGATGAGCCGCGTCGGACTGGGCGCCAACGTGATCAACGGGCCCGGCTACTTCGAGCCCCCGGGCTGGCCGTGGGACACGCCGAACCAGTTCCAGGCCGCGGAGCGCATCGCGCAGAAGCGCGGGATCACGCGCGAGGACGTCGACGCGTGGGGACTCGCCTCCCAACAGAAAGCGGCGGTCGCTTGGGACGAGGGCCGCTTCGCGCGCGAGGTCATGTCGATCGACGCGCCGGTGCCCGGCGCGGAGAACGGGGAGCGCGCCGTCGTCGCGCGCGATCAAGGCCTGCGTGAGACGACGCTCGAGGGCCTTGGGAAACTGAAGCCGGTCCTCGACGATGGCATCCACACCGCCGGCAATTCGTCGCAGATCTCCGACGGTGCCGCGGCGGTCCTTTGGATGGACAAGGCGAAGGCGGACGCACTCGGCCTGAAGCCGCGCGCACGGATCCTCGCGCAGACGGTGGTCGGTAGCGACCCCTACTTCCTGCTCGACGGCCCGGTCGACGCGACGCGCGCGGTCCTGGCCAAGGCCGGCATGTCGTTGAAAGACATCGACATCGTCGAGATCAACGAGGCCTTCGCGTCGGTCGTCCTGTCGTGGGCGTCGGTGCACGAGCCCGACCGGGACAAGGTGAACGTGAACGGCGGCGCGATCGCGCTCGGGCATCCGGTCGGTGCGACCGGAGCGCGTCTCATCACGACCGCCATGCACGAGCTCGAGCGCCGCAACGCGCAGTTCGCCCTCATCACGATGTGTTGCGGCGGGGCGCTCGGAACGGGCACCATTCTCGAACGCCTGTAGATCAACCAAGGGGGAACCGTGCTTGACGGCAAAGTAGCCATCGTGACCGGAGCCGGACGCGGACTCGGCCGCGCCGAATCGCTTGAGCTCGCGCGGCAGGGGGCGCGCGTCGTCGTCAACGACCTCGGCGGAACCGTGGACGGGAAACCGACCGACGAGCACCCGGGGCAGCAGGTCGTCGAAGAGATCAAGGCCGCCGGCGGCCAGGCCGTCGCGCACAACGGCGACGTCACCGACTTCGCGCAGGCAAAGGACATGATCGACCTCGCGATCAAGACGTTCGGCTCACTGGACATCTTGGTGAACAACGCGGGGATCCTGCGCGACCGCATGATCTTCAACATGAGCGAGGAAGAGTGGGACTCGGTGGTCAAGGTCCACATGAAAGGCCACTTCTCCCCTACCCACCACGCGTGCGTGTATTGGCGCCAGAAGGCGAAGGACGCCGGCGGCTCGACCTACGGGCGGATCATCAACACGTCCTCCGAGGCGTTCCTGATGGGCTCGCCGGGACAGCCGAACTACGCGGCGGCCAAAGGCGGGATCGTGGGCCTGGCGATGTCGGTCGCGCAGTCCATGGGCAAGTACGGCGTCACGTCGAACGCGATCTGCCCGCGCGCGCGGACGCGCATGACCGAGGACCTCTTCGACATGGACGCCACGATCTTCGCGCCCGAGAACGTGGCGCCACTCGTCGCGTATCTCGCGTCCCCGGCGGCGGAGCGCGTCAGCGGTCAGGTCTTCATCGTCTACGGCGGCGACGTGCAGGTCGTGGCCGGGCCCACGATCGCGGAGGTGTTCCATACCGACGCCGGCCGCTGGACTGTGGACGGTCTCGCCGACTCGATGGGACCCTGGTACGAGAAGCGCGAGCCGGTCCTCGACGGATTCATCATCAAGATGGGGTAAGGCGCATGGCCTTCGGCGAGTCCCGGCTGCTGATCGACGGGAAGCTCGTCGAGGCGTCGAACGGCGCGACCTTCGAGAACATCAACCCCGCGACCGAAGAGGTCATCGGCGTCACGGCCGACGCGACGGTCGAGGATGCCGGCGCCGCCGCCCTCGCGGCTCGCCGCGCGTTCGACGAGACGCCGTGGGCGACGGATCCCGGCTTCCGCGCGCGCTGCCTGCGGCAGCTGCAGACCGCGATGATGGAAAGCCGTCAGGAGTTCGTCGACGCGTTGACGGCGGAGGCCGGCTCGCCGGCCATCCTGGCATCGTTCATCCAGTTCAATCTGCCGGTCGAGTGGCTCGATTACTGGGCGACGATGGCGGAGACGTATGTCTACGAGCGCGAGCTCCCCACGTCGGAGGTATTCGGAGCCACCCATCGAGGCGTCGAGATGCGCGAGCCCGTCGGCGTCGTGACGGCCATCACCCCGTTCAACTATCCGGTTTTCGTGAACCTCGGGAAGGTCGGCCCGGCGCTCGCTGCGGGCAACGCCGTCATCCTCAAACCCTCGCCGGAAACTCCGTGGAGCGCGACGATCATGGGTCGCGTAGTCGCGGAGCAGACCGACATGCCGCCGGGGATCTTCAGCGTCGTCGCGTCGTCCCGGGTCGACACGGCCGAGGCGCTCGTCAAGCATCCCGACGTCGACATGGTGTCGTTCACGGGATCGACCGCCGTCGGCCGGCGGATCATGGAGTCGTGCGCCGAGCGCGCGAAGAAATGCCTGCTCGAGCTCGGCGGAAAGTCCGCGAACATCATCCTCGACGACCTCGAAGACGCCGACGTCGAGCGCGCCATCGCGCTGGGCGGAGGCTGGGTGTGCACCCACTCGGGACAGGGCTGCGCGATGTACACGCGGCTGTTGCTCCCCCGATCCCGGTACGACCGGTGGGTCGAGGTCGTCAAGGCGTACTTCGAAGGCGCGCGCGAGCGCGTCGGTGATCCCTCCGAGCCGGGGGTCCTCCAGGGTCCTCAGATCAGTGCGCGGCAGCGCGACAAGGTGCTGTCCATGATCGATGAGGGACGGCGTCAGGGGGCACGGTTGCTCGTCGGCGGTGGCGTGCCCTCGCATCTGCCGCGCGGGTACTTCGTCGAACCGACGCTGTTCGTGGACGCCGATCCCGACTCCATGATCGCGCAAGAGGAATTCTTCGGGCCCGTCCTAGTGGTCATCCCGTACGACGACGAAGAGGATGCGATCAGGATCGCGAACAATTCGATCTACGGGCTGTCCGGCTCCGTTTGGTCGGCCGATGAAGAAAGGGCCCTGCGGGTCGCGCGCCGCATGCGCACGGGAACCGTCGCCATCAACAGCAGCCAATGGCTGGACAAGACGCGTGCGTTCGGCGGCTACAAGCAGTCGGGCGTCGGCCGCGAGTTCGGTGTGCAAGGATTCGAGGAGTACACGGAGACCAAGGTCGTCTCACTTCCGGGGGCGTGACGTGGCGGACAACTTGAAGTACGGATTGGCGCTCGGCTATTCGGGCGCGACGCCGGAGGATGGATCGGAGCTCGCCCTTGAGGCAGAGCGCCTCGGCTATGAGTCGGTCTGGACGGCCGAGGCCTACGGGTCCGACGTCTTCACGCCGCTCGCGTATATCGGCGCGCGGACTTCGAAGATCAAGCTCGGAACCGGGATCGCGCAGATCTCGGCGCGCACGCCGGCGGCGCTCGCGATGACCGCGGCGACGCTCGACCACCTGTCTGGCGGCCGCGTGATCCTGGGGCTCGGCGTGTCCGGGCCGCAGGTCGTCGAGGGATGGTACGGCGTGCCGTTCGGCAAACCTCTCGCCCGCACGCGCGAATACATCGACATCGTCCGCAAGATCCTGCGTCGCGAAGGACCGGTCACGAACGACGGCGAGCACTACCCGCTCCCCATCCGCGGCGGCACCGGCCTCGGCAAGCCGCTGAAGCTGACCGTCCACCCGCTGCGCAAGGACATCCCGATCATCCTCGCCGCGGAGGGCCCGAAGAACGTGGCGTTGGCCAGGGAGATCGCCGACGGCTGGCTCCCGATCTTCTATTCGCCGTACAAAGGACCGGAGGTGTTCGCGGACGCGTTGAAGGACGCGCCGCCCGGCTTCCAGATCCCGTGCGTCGTGACCGTGAACGTGAACGACTCGGTGGAGGACGCACTCACGATGGTGAAGTTCTTCCTTGCGTTCTACATCGGCGGGATGGGCGCGCCGGAGCAGAACTTCCACCTGAACGTCATGTCGCGGATGGGCTTCGAGGAAGAGACACGCATCGTGCAGAAGCTCTTCCTGTCCGGCGACCGCGAAGCCGCGGTGAAGGCTGTGCCCGATCGTTTGGCCGACGAGATCTCCCTGTGCGGTCCCCCTGCGCGAATCAAGGAACGGCTCGACGCCTGGATCAAGAGTCCCGTCACGGACCTCATCGTCGGCTCGCGAGATCCGAAGGCCCTGAAGCTGATCGCGGATCTTCTCTCCTAGCAGGGAGTCCTCCCGAGCAGCGTCCGAGCGACCGCTAATTGTGTCATTAGATTAATTTTTCCTTATTGCTTCCTTTGCCCCGTTTCGGGGTAGGAACGCGTGGCGGAGTGAACACGGAAAGGGGGTGTGTTCGATGACGAAGCTCCGGCTCACGTTGGCAGCGCTCTGTGTGGCGCTTGCGGCTGGGACCGCGTTCCCCGCGGCCGCGGACGTCAAGGCGCCCGGCGTTTGCAAGAAGCAGCCCGGAGGCTCGGACTGCAGTGGAAACAGCGAGTGTTCCGACAGCTCGCCAACTCACTATGATCTGCTGCCTCGCGGCCAGCAGAAGAAGTGCTAATCCCACAAAGGGGAGAGGCTATGCGATCGATCGCGAGACTGATCGTGCTGTGCTTCATCCTGGTGCTCGTGCTGAGCGCCGGTGCGGCGTTCGCGACTTCGCCGTCGGA
Organism: Actinomycetota bacterium; assembly: GCA_044866075.1. Lineage (GTDB taxonomy): Bacteria > Actinomycetota > AC-67 > AC-67 > AC-67 > JBASRP01. The sequence goes on from JBIOTQ010000117.1 coordinate 22,476, forward strand.
ACAGAAATGTGACTTGGACGGTGGGACGTTCACACGTATACAGGGAAAGGTGACGTGCATCACCGAGGACCCCGTCGGCCAAAGCGAGCACAGTGGCGGCAAGAGCCAGACCACGACCGACAAGGAATCGAGCAACGGCACGTTCCAGAACGAGCCCCACCATCAACAGAGCTGCACGGGCCCCGGCAGTAGCGGCGAAGGCGGCGGTCCCTGCCACGGCAATTAACCAACGCAGCGCGTAACACAAGCGGAGCGGTTTCGGAGGGAGGGCTTCGGCCCTCCCTCCGTCGTACGGGTAGGCTCTGCGCCCGATGAGCCAGAGCGAGAGCCGGGCGGCGGTCGTCGCCGCGCTTGCCGCGAACGTCGGGATCGC
>JBIOTQ010000118.1:0-12008 GCA_044866075.1 Actinomycetota bacterium
GCCCCGGCGTGCCGGAACGCGCCCCGGCGTTGGTCGCCGCGCGCGACGCCGGCGTCCCGATATGGAGCGAGGTGGAACTCGCGTACCGGATGGCGCGCGCACCGATCATCGGCGTCACCGGCACCAACGGCAAGACGACCACCACCGGGATGCTGGCCGGGGCGCTGTCCGGCGCGGGGTTCCGCGCCGCGGCCGCCGGCAACATCGGCCGGCCGCTCGTCGACGCGGCGGTCGAGGACCTCCAGGTGATCGTCGCGGAGCTTTCGAGCTTCCAGCTGCGGCACATCGTCGCTTTCCACGCGCCCGTCGGGGTCCTGCTCAACGTCGCGGACGATCACCTGGACTGGCACGGATCGTTCGACGCGTACCTGTCGGCCAAGGCGCGGCTGTTCGAGAACCAAACAGCGGACGACGTCGCCGTCCATCTCGACGACGAGCCGTGCCTTCGGGCGGTCGCGGCCGCGCGCTCGCGGCGGGTGCCGTTCGCCTACGACCGGTTGCCGAGCGGGGGAGCGGGTGTCGACGGCGGTTGGATCACCGTCCCCGAGGGCCGGGTCGTCGAGACCTCTCTCCTGCGCGCGCCCGGGCGGCCGGCCTTCGCCAACGCGGTGGCCGCGGCGGCCGCGGCGTGCGCGTACGGCGCCGCACCCGACGCGGTCGGCCGCGCGATCGCCGCGTACGAGCCGCTCGCGCACCGGATGGAGGTCGTCGCCGAGGTCGGGGGAGTCGTCTACATCGACGACTCCAAGGCCACCAACCCTCACGCGGTCCTGGCGGCGCTCGACGGGATGGAGCGCGTGGTTCTGATCGCCGGCGGGCGAAACAAGGGCCTCGACCTGAGTGCGCTCGCCGGCGCCGCGGATGTCTTGGTGCGTGTGATCGCCATCGGTGAGAGCGCCGATGAGATCGCCGCCGTTCTTGGGGCCGGCGGCGTCCCCGTGGAGCGCGGCGCCGGGATGGACGACGCAGTCGCGCGCGCCGCCGCGTCCGCGTCGGCCGGAGACACCGTCCTGTTGTCGCCCGGCTGTGCGTCCTTCGACATGTTCGCCGACTACAAGGCTCGCGGCGAGGCGTTCCGCGCCGCGGTGAAGCGCCTCGCATCCAAAGAAGGAGGTCACGCGTGACCGTCGTCGAGCTCGCGAAGAGACGCATCTGGCAGCCCGCGCGTGCGGTGGAGCGCTCGCGCGCCGCCGGAACCGGGACCCGCTCCTACTACTTGCTCGTTTCGATCACCGGCGTCTTGCTCGGCTTCGGCCTCGTAATGATCCTTTCCGCGTCATCCGTGTCGTCGTTCACGCGCTACGGGTCGTCGTTCCTCTTCTTCAAGCGACAGGTCGTGTGGGCGCTGCTCGGCGTCGTGTCGATGTTCGTCGCCAGCCGCATCGATTACCGGAAGTGGCGCGGCCTCGGATGGATGATGCTGCTGCTCGCGATCGGCGGCCTCGTGCTCGTCCTGCACCCGGCGTTCGGGACCCGCGTCGGCGGTTCGAGCCGGTGGCTCGGGTTCGGCAGCATCCGGGTGCAGCCGTCCGAGCTGGCCAAGCTGGCGTTGCTCCTGGTCGCCGCCGACGTGTGCGTCCGGAAGCAGGGGAAGATGACGACCCTGCGCGAGCTGGTCCTGCCGCTCGGCGTGCTCGCCGCGATGGTCGCCGGGCTGATCATGCTGCAGCCGGACCTCGGCACCATGCTGATCATCGCGCTGATCGTGAGCGTCGTCGTCTTCGTCGGCGGCGTGCCCCTGCCGCTGCTCGGGACGGTGGGCGTCATGGGGATCGTCGGATCGATCGGCCTCGCCTTCGCGGAAGGCTACCGTCGCGCACGCCTGTTCTCGTTCCTCAATCCGTTCCGCGACCCCCTGAACGCGGGATACCAGTCGGTGCAGTCCCTGATCGCGCTCGGGTCCGGCGGGTTCTTCGGCGTGGGCCTCGGTGCCAGTCGCCAGAAGTGGCTCTACGTCCCCAACGCGCACACCGACTTCATCTTCGCGATCCTCGGCGAGGAGCTCGGGCTCCTCGGCACGCTGATGGTGATCGGACTCTTCGTCGGCTTCGCGTACACGGGGATCCGCATCGCGCGCCGTGCTCCCGACCCCTTCGGGCGGCTCGTCGCGACCGGCGTCACCGTATGGGTCGTGGGGCAGGCGATCGTCAACATGGGGGCCGTCACCGGACTCCTTCCGATCACCGGCGTCCCGTTGCCACTGGTGTCGTTCGGGGGATCGGCGCTCGTGATCTCGCTCACCGCGATCGGCATCCTGTCGAACATCGCGCGGCAGGAGAAGTGGCCGCCCCCCGGTTCCCCGAAGAGCAAAGAGAGGGCGCGGCCGTCCAAGCGGCCGATCCACGTGGCGACCGCGGGAGCGCCCGCGGGCCGGTGAACGGGGTCGTGATCGCGGCGGGCGGAACGGCCGGGCACGTGTACCCGGGCCTGGCTCTCGCCGCTGCGATCCGCCGCCGCGAGCCCGAGACCGACATCGCGTTCGTGGGAACGCCGCGCGGCATCGAGAACGAGGCCGTACCGGCGGCCGGGTTCGCCCTTCACACGATCGACGTGATCCCGTGGGCGCGCTCGCTCGGCGCGCGGCGCTACCTCGCCCCCGCGTCCCTCGCCGGCGCGGCGGCGAAGGCGCGCGGATTGCTGCGCACGCTACGCCCCGCCGCCGTCGTCGGGATGGGCGGCTACGCGAGCCTTCCGGTCGTGATCGCCGCGCGCTCGCGCCGGATCCCGACGCTGTTGCACGAACAGAACTCGATCCCCGGCATCGCGAACGTGGTTGGGGCGCGCTTCGCACATCGCATCGCGCTCGGGTTCGAGGAGGCGTGCCCGAAGTTCCCGCGCTCGGCCGAGATCCGCGTCGTCGGGAACCCCATCCGCGAAGCCATCCGGACGCTCGACAGAGACGCGACGCGCCCCGAAGCGCTCGCGGCGTTCGATCTCGACCCGACCCGGCAGACCGTCCTCGTCATGGGCGGGAGCCTCGGCGCCGCGCGGCTCAACGACGCGGTCGCCGGGCTGGCCGCACGGTGGCGCGACCGCGCCGATCTCCAGCTGCTCGTCGCGGCGGGGAAAGCCCACGGCCGGTCCTTGCGTGCGCAGCTGGGCCAGGGCGCGTTGCGCATCCGCGTCCTCGACTACATCGAGCGCGTGGAGCTCGCGTACGCGAGCGCGGATCTCGCGCTGTGCCGAGCCGGCGCGGCCACGGTCGCCGAGCTGTCGGCGATCGGGCTGCCGTCGATCCTCGTGCCCTACCCGTACGCACGCGCCAACCACCAGGAGCACAACGCGCGGGCGCTCGAGCGCGCCGGTGGCGCGATCGTCGTCCTCGACGCGCAGGCCGGGGCCACGACCGTCGCCGCGGCGGCCGAGCCGCTGCTCGCGGACGAGGCGACCCTGCACACGATGGCGAACGCCGCGCGGTCGTTCGGCAAGCCGCACGCGGCGGATGCCCTCGCCCAGTGGGTGCTCGAGCTGAAGGGAGCCGCGAGGTGATCGGCGCCGTCACGATCGACCTCCTTCGCTCTGTTCACCTCGTCGGCATCGGCGGCGCCGGGATGAGCGCGCTCGCGCGCGTGTTGCTGGCGCGCGGCGCGGCCGTGTCGGGATCCGACATCAAGGAGTCGCGCAGCCTCGCCGCGCTACGCGCGCGCGGGGCGCGCATCGCGGTCGGGCATGCGGCAGAGAACATCGACGGCGCCGGTACCGTCGTCGTGTCCTCCGCGATCCCGCCCGCCAACGCCGAGGTGCGGGCCGCCCGCGAGCGCGGGGTTCCGATCCTGCAGCGCGCTCAAGTGCTGGCACTGCTGATGCGCGAACACCGCGGCATCGCCGTCGCCGGGACACACGGCAAGACGACCACGACGTCGATGATCGCGATGGTCCTGCGCCACGCCGGACTCGACCCCACGTTCCTGATCGGCGGCGACATCAACGAGGTCGGCTCGAACGCGCACTCCGGCGACGGCGACTGGCTGGTGGCGGAGGCCGACGAGAGCGACGGATCGTTCCTCTGGCTCGCGCCGGAGATCGCCGTGGTCACGAACATCGAGTCCGACCATCTCGACCACTACCGCGACGAGAACGAGATCCGCGAGACCTTCCTGGCGTTCCTCGGGAACGCGTCGTCCGGGGGAACGGTCGTTCTGGGGACGGACGATCCCGGGGTCCGTGCGATCGCCTCGCGGATCGATCGGAAGACGGTCTCGTTCGGTCTCGCGCTCCCTGCGGACTGGACGGGGGAGGTCACGGCGCGCGGTCCGGAGGGGCAGCGCGTCGCGATCCGCCGCGCCGGCGAGCCGGTGGGGGAGATCGCGCTCGCCGTGCCGGGAGAGCACAACGTCCTCAACGCGCTCGCCGCGATCGCCGTTGCGGATCTGCTCGGCGTCGCATGGGAGGCGGCCGCCGAGGAGCTCGCCGTCTTCGCCGGCGTGCAACGGCGGTTCCAGATCCGCGGCCGCCGCGGCGGCGTGACGTTCGTCGACGACTACGCGCACCATCCGACCGAGATCAAGGCCACGCTCTCGGCGGCGCGCGACCAGGGCTGGGAGCGCATCGTCGCCGTGTTCCAGCCACACCGGTATTCGCGAACGATGCACCTCGGACGTCAGCTGGGAGCATCCTTGGCCGGGGCCGACGTCATCGTGATCACGGACGTCTACGGCGCCGGCGAACAGCCGATCCCCGGCGTCAGCGGCCACAGCGTTGTCGACGGTGCGCTGGCCGCCCGCCCCCGCGCCCGCGTGGCGTACCTCCCCAAGCCGGGCGACGTTCCCGCGTTCCTGGCCCGGCGCGCAGAGCCCGGCGATCTGGTTCTCACGATCGGCGCCGGCGATGTGACGATGCTCGCCGACGAGATGATCAGCGCGATCGAGGCCCGCACCGGAGATCGGGTCAACCGGGGTGGGTGGGGGGCAGAGGAGCCAGATCGGATGGGCCAAGAATGACGGCGATCGATCGCGCGTACGACATCCTTCGCGCCGGCGCGCACGGTCGCGTCGAGCGCGACGCTCCGATCGGGCCCATGACCTCCTACGGACTCGGCGGCCCCGCGGCGATCTTCCTGGAGGCCGCCACCGACGCCGACCTAGAGGCGCTGTCGGCCGCGCTCGCCGAGACGGACCTGCCGCTCATCATGCTGGGCCGCGGGTCGAACCTCCTCGTCTCGGATCGCGGCTTCCCGGGCATCGCGGTGCGCCTCGGCGCGGGGTTCCGCTGGACCCGCGTCGACGGAACTTCGATCGGCGCCGGCGCGGGTGTGCCGCTGCCGACGGTCGCCGTCCTCTCCGGCCAGCACGCGCTCGAAGGCATCGAGTTCGCGGTGGCGATCCCCGCGTCGGTCGGAGGCGCCGTCCGGATGAACGCCGGCGCGCACGGCCACGCGGTGGGGGAGGTGCTCGAGGAGGTGACCGTGTTCCGGTGGAGGGGGGCCGGCCGGGAGTCGATCCCCGCCTCGCGTCTCGGTTTCGCTTACCGGTCGAGCGACCTGCCGGAGGACGCCGTCGTGATCGGTGCACGCTTCGCGCTCCGGCCCGGCGACCCGGCGGCGATCCAGGAGAAGCTGCGCGAAGCCCGCGAATGGCGGCGTGCGAACCAGCCTCTGAATCTCCCCAACGCCGGGAGCATATTCAAGAACCCGCCCGACGCGGCCGCCGGGCGCTTGGTCGAAGAGATCTGCGGCAAGGGGATGAGTGTCGGCGGCGCCCGGGTATCCGAGGTACACGCGAATTTCATCGTTGCGACGGAAGACGCGAAGGCCGACGACGTCTACACACTGATCCGTCGGATCCAGCGACGCGTGAAACAGACAGCAGGGATCGATCTCGAGCCCGAAGTCCGGTTCGTCGGAGAGTTCGAGGAGGTCGAGGATGGCGCGCCCGCCCGCTAAGGTCGTACGGAGCGAACGGTTCGTCTCGCGGCGACGCGATGTGCGACGAGGGAACGCGCGGCGGCGCCGTCGCGTCACGTTCTCGGTCACGACGTTGCTCCTGCTGGCGATCGGCGGGTGGATCCTCGCGCGGTCGTCGCTGTTCGGGCTCGATTCCATCGAGGTCTCCGGCACGCACCTGCTATCGCGCGCGCAGATCCTTCAAGCCAGCGGCCTCCGCGTCGGACAGAACATGTTGTCCGTCCACGCGGACGACGTGCGTGCGCGCATCCGGCAACTCCCGCTGGTTCGCACGGCGCGCGTCGCGCGTCCCTCCCCCTCGCGTCTGCTCATCACGATCGAGGAGCGGGCGCCCTCCTTCGTTCTTCAGACGCTCGAGGGTCGCTGGTATCTCGACGATCAAGCGACGCTGCTGGAGGAAGCCGTCACGACCGGGCGCGCGTTGCCGACCATCCAGATCGACACGGATCTCGACGCCGATCCCGGCGACCGGGTCCGGGCGCGCGCACTCCAGGCGGCGGTCTCGCTGTGGGATTCGCTCCCGGCGGCCCTCCGCGACGGCGCGCCCGCGATCGACGCCACCTCGCTCGCCGGACTCACCCTCGTGCGCAACGGGATGACCGTTCGCTTCGGCACACTGGACCGCATCGACGAGAAGCTCGAAGCGATGCGTCTCGTCCTCGACCGGGTTCGCAAGGCCGGGGACCACGTCGTCTCGCTCGATCTCCGCTCGCCGGCGCGACCGGCCGCGCAGATCGCGTAATGCGCGCGGAAACCGCGCGTATCTCGGCGTTCTTTTTTCCCGCGTTCCATCTTGACTACAAGATGAGGGCTCGGGTATCGTCTGCACCGTCACATGAGGTTTACATAAAACTAATCCTGAAGTAGAGGGTTAGCAACCTCCGTGACCTGCAAAGAAGCGCGGAACTTCCTCGGCGCGTCCTTCCCCAGCGCCTACGGACGTATGTGCCGCAGGCGCGCGCGTCTTCCGCGAAAGCGGGGACACGGCGCTCAAGTGATGGTTGAGACTTCGTCCATCGTGCGAGCGCAGCGGGCTCGGGGCTCATGAAGCGCAGCGGTAGCCCCGTACCGAATAGGGATGAAGGCGAGACGGCCACCTAAAGGAGGGGTCGCGCTATGGCAGCTACAACGCCTCAGAACTACCTCGCGGTCATCAAGGTCGTGGGGATCGGCGGCGGCGGCGTCAACGCCGTCAACCGGATGATCGAAGAGGGACTCCGCGGGGTCGAGTTCATCGCGATCAACACCGACGCCCAGGCGCTTCTGATGTCGGACGCCGACCTCAAGCTCGACATCGGCCGGGAGATCACGCGAGGGCTCGGGGCCGGGTCCGACCCGGACATGGGGCGGCGGGCTGTCGAGGAAGCGCGCGAGACCATCGAAGAGGTTCTGAAGGGCGCCGACATGGTGTTCGTCACGGCCGGCGAGGGCGGTGGTACCGGCACCGGCGGCGCGCCGGTCGTCGCGGAGATCGCGAAGAACATGGGCGCCCTCACGATCGGCGTCGTGACACGTCCGTTCTCGTTCGAGCGCAAGGTGCGCGCGGAGCAGGCCGAGCGTGGCATCCAAGAGCTGAAGCAGAAGGTCGACACGCTCATCATCATCCCGAACGACCGTCTGCTCGACGTCGCCGACGAAACGACGACGATCCTCGATGCGTTCAAGATGGCCGACACCGTTCTGCTCCAAGGTGTGCAGGGCATCACCGACCTCATCACGACGCCCGGTCTCATCAACCTGGACTTCGCGGACGTGAAGGCGATCCTCACCGACGCAGGCTCCGCGCTGATGGGCGTCGGGCACGCGCGCGGCGACAACCGCGCGGTCGAGGCGGCGCGCGCGGCGATCTCGTCGCCGTTGCTCGAGTCCTCGATCGACGGCGCGCGCGGCATCCTGCTGAACATCACCGGCGGCTCCGACCTCACGCTGTACGAAGTGAACGAGGCCGCGCGGATCATCAGCGACCACGCGCACCCCGAAGCGAACGTCATCTTCGGCACCGCGATCGACGACTCGCTGGGCGACGAGGTGCGCGTCACCGTCATCGCGGCCGGCTTCGAGCGCTGGGCGACCCGCGAGGTGTCGACGTCGCTCGCACTGGAGGAGGAAGAGGAGGAGCTCGAGCGGCCCGCGTCGCGCCGCACGCTCGTGTTCGACGCGGACGAGGAACTCGAGGACATCCCCTCGTTCCTCCGCCGCTAACACGGCGCCGCGGAGCGCATCGCGGCGCGATGTTCGCGTGGCGTGCACTCGCGCGGGAGCCGGGTGCGAGCCCGGGGGCGGTCTTGACCGTCCCCGAGCTCGCCCGCAACGGCATCGAGGTCGCGTTCACGACGCGGCTGGGCGGGCGAAGCGCGGACCCCTTCACCTCCCTCAACCTCTCCTACGCTTCGGGCGACGACCCGGACGTCGTGCGCGGCAACCGGCGGCGTGCGCTGGCCGCGGTCGGGGCGGCCCTCGAAGACTGGACCGGTGCGCGCCAGGTCCACAGCACCCGCGCCGTCCAGATCGGCGACGCGGACCGCGGGGCCGGCTGGGAGTCGCCGGCCGGCGTCATCGCCGACGCCGACGCGATGTGGACGGACCGGCCGGGCCCGGCGCTCGTGGTCCTGACCGCGGACTGCACGCCGATCCTCCTCGCCGACCCGACGCGCCGTCGCATCGGAACCGTGCACGCCGGCTGGCGCGGCCTGCTGGCCGGGATCGTCGAGACGACCGTCGCCGCGATGGGCGATCCCGACCATCTGACCGCGTTCGTCGGCCCGAGCATCGGACCGTGTTGCTACGAGGTGGGCTCAGAGGTCGGCGGGCCGGCGCGCGCGGCGCTGGGCGACGTCGTGCGGACCGTCGACGGACGCGAACACTTGGACCTCTGGGCCGGGTCCCTCGTCGCGCTGGCGCGCGCCGGCGTGCGCGAGGTCTGGCCGGCGGCCCTGTGCACGCGCTGCGAGCCGGACCGGTTCTACTCGCACCGCGCCGGGGCGCGCGGGCGGCAAGGCCTCGTCGCGAGGATCGCCGCGTGAGCCCCCGGCCCGAGATCGCCGACCGCCTTGAACGCGTGCGCGAGCGGATCGAGGCCGCCGCCGCGCGCTCGGGCCGCAGGGCGGGTGACGTCCGTCTCGTCGTCGTGACGAAAGAGGCGACGGTCGATCAGATACGGGTCGCGGTCGAGGCTGGTGCCGGCGACCTCGGCGAGAACCGCGTCCAGGAGCTGCTGCCCAAGATGGACGAGCTCTCCTGGCTGGTGCCGGGGCCGCGCTGGCACTTCATCGGCACGCTCCAGAAGAACAAGGTGCGGTCGCTCGCCGGTCGTGTCGCGCTCATCCACTCGATCGACTCGGTCGCCCTCGGGCAGGCGGTCGCCGCGCGTGCCGCTGCGCAGGGCGTCACACAGGACGCCTTGCTCGAGATCAATGCCTCGGGCGAAACCTCCAAGCACGGCCTGGCGCCGGAGCACGCGGAAGGAGCCCTCGAGGCCCTCGCGGGGGAGAAGGGGCTCCGCGTGCGTGGGCTGATGACGATCGCGCCGCAGGGCTCCCTGGCGCTCGCCCGCTCCACGTTCGAGACCCTGCGTGACCTGCGCGATCGCCTCGGCCCTACGATCGCCGGGGCCACGCTGACGGAGCTCTCGATGGGGATGACCGCCGACTTCGAGCCCGCGATCGAGGAGGGAGCCACGATCGTGCGGATCGGAACAGCAGTGTTCGGGGCGAGGGGGTGATGTGCGCCACCGACCTCGGAACACCCGCTTCAACGCTGAAAACGCGCAGTTGACGTACGCTTAGTCCCCTAGAAAGGACGGGAGGCTACCGATATGGCCGGCATGTGGAAGAAGAGCTTGGTTTACCTCGGGCTCATGGAAGAGGACGAGGAGCTGGAAGAGGTCGCCCACCTCGACGACGGGAAGGTCGAGGAGCAGCCGACCCGCATGGTGCGCACGCTGCGTCGCGAAGAGTCGCGGGAGAACAACGGCAATCACCCGGCCGGTCGCGGCGTCGTTCGTGCACTCGGGACGCAGGGTCCTCCTCGCCAGGTCCACGTGGTCGAGCCCCGCATTTACGACGACGCCCAGGAGTTCGCAGACCGCCTCAAGGCGGGGGTCCCGGTCATCATCAACCTTCGGCTGACCGAGCCGAAGCACGCCCCCAAGATCCTGCATTTCGCCTCGGGCCTGGTCTACGGGCTGAACGGGAGGATGCAGAAGGTGGCCGACTCCGTCTACCTCATCACGCCGTTCAACGTCGAGATCTCGGCCGACGAGAAGCGTCGCCTCGCCGAGCACGGCTTCTTCAACGACTTCTAGGCTCGCGGCGCGGTGGGACTGCTCTCCTGGCTGCTGCAGGTCTACACCTGGATATTGATCGCTCGTCTGCTGCTGTCCTGGTTCCCGAACCCTCCGGATGCGCTGCGCCCCGTCTACGCGTTCCTCTACGCCGCAACCGAGCCGGTGCTGCGCCTGGTGAGGCCGCTGATCCCACCGATACGCATGGGGATGATGGCGCTCGACCTGTCTCCGATCATCGTCTTCGTCGTCCTTCAGATCCTCATCGCGATCCTGAGCAGACAGGGGTTGTAAGAGCGCGGCGGTGATAGCCTTGGACGCGATGCAGATCAACCCCCAGGAGATCCAGGATCGCGAGTTCCGCGAGGCCTTCCGCGGCTACAACGAGGACGACGTCGACACGTTCCTGGACGAGGTCGCCGTCGAGTACTCGCGCCTCTATCAGGAGAACCAGCGCATGAAGGTTCAGCTCGCCGCGCTGCAGCAGGAGGTCGCGCGCCTCGGGGACGCACCGAAGCGCTCGGCCGGGGCCGTCGTTGCACCCGCCCCGCCGGCGCCGACGCGTGAAGAGACAGACGCGCGGATCGAGGCGGCGCGCAAGGCAGCCGAGGCGGCGCTCGAAGAAGCCAAGCGGCGGGCGGCGGAGGTCGTGCAGCGCGCGGAGATGCGCGCGCGCGAGATCGACGAGCTGACGGCGCGGCGAGCGAAGGACGTCGACGCCGACGCGTCCAACGCGCTCACCGACGCACAGCAGCGCGTCGCCGAGCTGCGGAAGCAAGAGGCGGAGCTGCGCCGGCGCATCAAGACGTTCCTCGAGCAGCAGCTGGGGGCTCTCGGCTCCGTCGACCTCGACAACCCGCCCCCGAGACCGGCCGATCCGGTGGTCCAGCGGATGACGCGGGAGCTATCGGACGAGGCGCAGCCGGCCTCGACGGGCGAAGGATTCTTCTCCTCGGAATGACCGCTTTTTCGCGCAGGTCGGTCGACTCGTGCTGCTTGGCGCGCGCATCCAGCCGAGATAGGATGCCGCGGCCGTTCCAAGACATTCGAGCCTAGGAGACCACGGACCGTGATCGCTGCCAGCGGGATCCTCGTCGTTATCGCTTTCGTCACCCTGATCGCCGGGGTGTTCCGGACGGGCCTGGAGCTCATCTGGGTCTCGATCGCCGCGAGCGTCCTTGCCGCGATCTTCCTCGCCCTCGGTGTGGTGCAAGGCAACAAACGCCGTGTCGCGACGGCCGTGGGCCCGTCGGTGTCCGTCCCGCCGTGGAGCGACCAGCCGGCAACGCCCGCGCCGTCGGCCTACGCGGAGCCCGCGGAGGAGACTGCGGTGATGGAACGTCCATCACTGGCCGCCGTGCCTGCAGACGAAGAAGAAGATCTCGCCGTGTATCAACCCGAACCCGAGCCGGCACCCGCGCCGACGCGTTCGGCGGCGCCGAAGCGCGCCGCGTCGGGGGCCAGCGCGGCATCGGTCGTGGTCATCCCCGACCGCGACAAGTACCACAAGGACACCTGTCGCTACGCGAAGAACCCCGCGGCGATGACGATGACGAAAGCGTCGGCTCGCCGTCAGGGCTACAAGGCGTGCGGCGTCTGCAAGCCGTAGGTCTCTTCGTCCCGTAAGTGCCCGGAACATCCCCTGCGTCCGACGCGAGCGCGTCGGGTAAGTCGCCTCGTTCGGTAAAGATTCTCTTAGTTCCGCCGATACACGGGGTGAAGGCTGCTTGCAGCCGAGTGGCCGGAACCCACGACGGATGGTTCCGGCTCGACGTGCTTCCCAGGAGGAGCAGTAGACATGGCGAAGGTTCTCGTCGTTGACGA
>JBIOTQ010000119.1:0-8907 GCA_044866075.1 Actinomycetota bacterium
CTGCATCTTCGCCTTTGGCCCGGGGGGAAGTACCCGGAGCCAGCGCAGTAGTCTAGGACCCGGACCTCGGAGTGTCAAACAGTTCGGCGCTCTGACCAGGCAAAAGACGCGCGTCAGCGGACCAGGCGGCGGAAGCCGCGCTTCCCGACCTGCAGGACCTTCCCGGCGACGCGGTCGAGGGGCAGCTCGAGCTCGGTCACGGGCTCGTCGCCGAGCTTCACGCCCCCTTGGGAGATCAGATCTCTCGCCTTGCTCGTCGACGCCGCGAGCCGGAGAGCGGCGATCAGCCGCGGGATCTGAACCAGGCCGTCCTTGAGCGTCTCGGCCGGGATCGTGGCGTCCTCGACCTCGTCGGGGACGCCATGTTCCCGGAAGAGACGGTCGAAGTGTTGCTCGGCCGCCTGCGCCGCTTCGGTTCCGTGGTACAGGGCCGTGACGGCGCCGGCGAGGACGCGCTTCGCCTTGCCGGCCGCCGGCCCCCCACTCATCGCATCCTTCTCGAGGATCTCGATCTCTTCCGGGTCGAGGTCGGTGGTCAGCCGGAGGTACTTCCCGATCAGCTCGTCGGGCACGCGCATCAACTTGCCGAACATGTCTTCCGGCGGCTCCGCGATGCCGACGTAGTTCCCGAGAGATTTAGACATCTTCTGAACGCCGTCGAGTCCCTCGAGAAGAGGCAAGGTGAACGCCACTTGCGGCTCCTGCCCCGCACGGCCCTGAAGGTCCCGTCCGACGAGAAGGTTGAAGGTCTGATCCGTCCCGCCGAGCTCGACGTCCGCGCGGATCTCGACGGAGTCCTGCGCTTGCAGCAGCGGATAGAGGAACTCGACGATCGATATGGGCCGGCCGTCTGCGTAACGCTTCGCGAAGTCGTCTCGCTCGAGCATCTGCGCCACCGTCGCGTGCCCCGCCAGCCGCAGCAAACCGTCGACGCCCATCCCTCCGAGCCACTCCGAGTTGTGCCGGATCTCCAGCCGCTCCGGCAGGAGGATGCGCCTCGCCTGCTCGACGTACGTCGCCGCGTTCGCCGCAACGTCCTCGGGCGTCAGCGCCTTACGAGTCGCGGACTGTCCCGACGGATCGCCGACCTGCCCGGTGAAGTCGCCGATGATGAGGAAGGCCACGTGGCCGAAGTCTTGGAAGCGGCGCAGCTTCCGCAGCGGGACCGCGTGACCCAGATGGATGTCGGGCGCCGAGGGGTCGATCCCGAGCTTCACACGGAGCGGCCCACCGGTCGAAACCGACCGTTCCAGGCGCGTGGCGAACTCGTCCTCGGGGATGATCGCCGCGACGCCGGACGCCAGGATACGCAGCTGTTCTTGCGCCGGGACGACCATGGCGGGCGGCATCGTACCACCGGGCGTAGAGGGGGGTTCCCCGCTACCATCGAGACGCGTCCGCGCGGTTACGCGGGTGCGATCGGGCGGGTCCAATCATGATGCCAATCATGCTGACGGTCTTCGAAAACGTGTCCCGGAAGGGCCGCGCGACGGCCCTTTTCCTCGTGCTCGCTCTCGCCACCGCGGCGTGCGTGAAGCTGCCCGATCTGGAGGACACGCTCGCGGGCGCGCAACGGCTCGCGGAATCGTCCTACATCTACGCGGCCGACGGCTCGCTCATCACCGGCCTCCACGAAGAGCAGAACCGCGACATCGTCGCCATCGACCAAGTTCCGCTGCAGGTGCAGCAGGCGGTCATCGCGATCGAGGACGCGCGCTTCTTCGAACACCCGGGCGTCGACTTCAAGGCGATCGTCCGCGCGTTCCTGCACAACACCGCGGAGGGCCGGGTCGTTGAGGGAGGGTCGACGATCACGCAGCAATACATCAAGAACGCGCTCATCACGCGCGGCCGCACGTTGCGTGGGAAGATCGACGAGGCGGCGCTCGCGTGGCAGCTCGAGCAGAAGTACACGAAGAACGAGATCCTCGCCCTCTATCTCAACACCGTGTACTTCGGTCAGGGCGCGTACGGCATCGAGACGGCCGCCCAGACTTTCTTCGGACGTCACGCCAAGGACCTGACGGTGCCGCAAGCGGCGTTGCTGGCGGGAACGATCAAGTCTCCGACGCGCTACGACCCGTACAAGGATCCGGACGCGGCCCTCGCCCGACGCAATTTGGTGATCCAGAAGATGCGCGAACAGGGGTACCTGACCGCGCCCGCCGCCGACGCGGCGGCCAAGACGCCCCTCGGCCTGACGCGGGTCAAGAGGACGATCCGCTACCCCGCCGCGTACTTCGTCGAGTACGTGAAGGATCTGATCCAGCGCGATCCGCGGTTCGCCGTTCTCGGACCCACGCTCGCCGATCGCGTCAACGCCCTCTTCAAGGGCGGCCTGCGGATCTACACGACGATCGACATGAAGCTGCAGAAGGTCGCCGAACAGGCGTCGAAGCAGGTGCTTCCCTACAAGAAGGACCCGCACAACGCGTTCGTCGCGCTCGATCCGCGGACGGGAGCGATCCTGTCGATGGTCGGTGGGCGCGACTTCTTCGACCAGAAGGACCCGTACGCGAAGTTCAACCTCGCGGTGCAGAGCCGGCGGCAGCCTGGATCGTCCTTCAAGACGTTCACGCTCGTCGGCGCTCTGGAGAAGGGCATCCCCCTCGAACGCATCTACCGGGGCGGCTCGTCGATCCGCATCACGCTCGAGAACGGCGAGATCTGGCCGGTGCACAACTACGAGAGCATCTCGTTCGGATCACGGCTGTCGCTGCGCGAAGCGACCATCAAGAGCGTCAACGTCGTCTACGCCCAGGTGGTGAAGGAGATCGGTGCCAAGAAGGTCGTTGAGGTGGCGCAGAAGATGGGAATCACTTCCCCGCTGAAGCCTCTGGCGTCGATCGCGATCGGAGCGCAGGAGGTGTCGCCGCTCGAGCTCGCGTCCGCCTATTCGCCGCTCGCGAACGGCGGATACGCGGCGCCGCCGATCGCGATCACGAAGATCACCGACTCCCGCGGCAAGGTCCTGTTCGAATGGAAGTACGCGAAGAAAAAGGTCCTGGAGCCGCAGATCGTCGCGCTCGCGGTCGACGCCTTGAAGGACGTCATCGTCAAGGGGACGGGACGCCGCGAACAGCTCGGTCGTCCCGCGGCCGGGAAGACGGGCACCGCCGACGAGTATCACGACGCCTGGTTCGCGGGGATGACGCCGCAGATCGTCGCGGTGTCCTGGGTCGGCTTCCCCCGCGCGCAGATCTCGATGTACCCGCCGTACACGCGCATCAAGGTCGTCGGCGGTTCGTGGCCGGGCCAGATCTGGAAGACGTTCATGACGCAGGCGCTCGAAGGCGTGCCGCCGGTGGACTTCCCGATCGTCGCGTCGGACCTCGTTCACGTGCGGGTCGACATCACACGGAACTGCCTGCCGAACCCGTACACGCCTCCCGGTTTGATCCAGGAGCAGGTCTACGTCAAAGGGACCGAGCCCAAGGAAGTCTGCACCGAACCCACGACGGGCGTCATCACCGCGCCGAACGTGGTCGGAAAGAAGAAGAGCGACGCGGTCACCCTTTTCCGGGAAGCCGGCTACGTGGTGAGCGTTGCCCCGCGCGCCTGCCCCTCGTATCCCTCAGGGTACGTCTGCGACCAATCCCCCGCCCCCGGCTCGACCGGCTCGGTCGGACAGCGCGCGACCGTCTACGTCAGCGACGACACGACGATCGCGACCGTTCCGATGGTCCTGGGGAAGACGTTATCCGGCGCCACGCAGGCCCTGCAGAGCGCCGGTTTCACCGTCGAGGTGGTGAAGCTCAAGAACCCCGACGGCGACGCCGGCATCGCCGGTTGTCGCGATCCGGATCTCTCGTCATCGGGTCGCGTCTGGCTCCAGTCGTTCTGCGCCGGCGAACAAAGGCCGAAGGGCTCGGCGGTGCGCATCTACGTCAATCCGTAACAGCGAGCGGGACCACCGGGACGTTCGTCGAGAGCAAGCATGACGCCGGCTTCCTTCTCTTCTGATTAGTTCGAACCATCCTGGCCCAACAAGCAAGCAGACGTGTTCACGCTCTGGCACACTCCGCCTCCCCTTCGTGGGCGCCGTAACCAGCGAAGGGGCGGATCGTGCGACGAGTTGTCCTTCCCGTGCTTTGCTTCCTCGCCCTTGCGGCGGGGACCGCACCCGCGGCCTCGGCCGCCACACTGCCGCGCGTCCCGCACGGCTACAGCGTTTCCGGTCAGCGTCAGCTTTCGCCCGGCGTGACCGAAACGACCCTCGTTCGGGTGAGCCCGCCGAGCGTCGTTCACGTCGCCACGCGGGCACCGGGCTCGCCGGCCGAGCTTCGCGTGGTTCTGTCGAACGATGCGGTCGCCGGCGCGGACCCCCGGCTCGAGCGCACCAGCTCGATGTGCGCGCGGATCCGATGCCTGGTGGCCGTCAACGGCGACTTCTTCGCCACGACCGGTCAGCCCGTGGGCGGCGTCGTGGCCGACGATCAGCTGCTCCATTCGCCGAACCCGAAGCATCACCAGCTGATCGAGGCCCCCGACGGGACCCTGTCGACCGGACAGATCGGGTGGCGCGGCTCCCTGGTGCCGAGCGACCTGCAGCAGCTGGAGCTCGACGGCGTCAACATCGAGCGCGATCGCGACGAGCTGGTGCTGTACACCCCGGCCCAAGGCGCCACGACCGGAGCCAACCCGTACGGCGGAGAGATGGTGCTCCGGGTGGTCCGGCCGGAGGGGCCGATCCGCATCGGGCAGACGACGCTCGTCCGTATCGAGAGCATGCGTCGCGGCGGCGACTCGGCGATCCCGGCCGACGGAGCGGTCCTGTCGGGGCACGGCCGCAGCTTGCGCGCCCTCGAGGATCTGTGGGCGCGTGTGCAGGCGGGAACCGCCGACGCGGAGGCGCTGCTGCGTCTCGACACGACGCCGGACGCGGAGGAGAGCATCGGCGGATCGCCGATCCTCGTCCGCGGCGGGAAGCGGTGGTTCGCCGACGAGGACCGCGATCTCTTCCGTCTGCGGGCGCCCCGCACGATGGCGGGGTGGACCGCGGACGGCGACCTTCTCCTCGTGACCGTCGACGGACGGCAACCCGGATACAGCCTCGGCATGACGATGGCGGAGGCGGGCGACCTCATGATCGGCTTGGGCGCGTCCGAGGCGATCAACCTGGACGGCGGCGGCTCGACCACGTTCGTCGCCGGCGGCGCGGTGATCAACCGACCGAGCGATCGTGCGGTGCGGCGCGGGCGCTCTACGGTGGTCGTGAAGGCACCGCGGGCCGGCGACAAAGTGATCGGGAACGTCGAGCGTCCGGTGGCGGTGGCCGTCGCATTGGTCGCGCCGGGCTTCGCCGGGCCGGGCGGGTCAGTCCCGGCGAGCCTCGTGGTGCCGCTCGGCCGCGGCGGTCCAGGTTCGACGCCGGTCGTCATGCTCAACTCCGCGGACGGCCCGGACACGAGCGCCACCGTCTTCGTGCTCCTGGCCCTCGGGATGGGTGCGCTCAGCGCGCGGCGCCGCGCCGCCGCGCTGCGAGCCGCCTGACCGGCGGCGGCGCTCCGGTCGGGCCGGTCGAGACCCACGGGCTGCCGGTCACTCGGAACCGCCAGGGCCGGCCGTCCTGGGTCACGCCGAGGCCGATCCGCGGACCGGACGTGACGGCCTCCTCCGGATAGCGCTCCCCCGCGCAGATGTAGAGAGGCGGGCGTGTCAGGTCGAGGCGGTTGTGGTCGCGGCCGAGTCCGAACGACTGGGTGAGCCGTCCCGGACCGCGCGCGATGTCGCGATCCCGCACGCTCCCCCGGCGGCGCCGCATCAGGTCGATCCCTTCGATGGGTTCGACGGCGCGCAGCAGCACCGCGCCGGGAATGTTCGGTCTGTGTGCGACGGCGTTCAGGCAGAAGTGCATCCCGTAAGTGAAGTAGACGTAGGCGAACCCGGGATCCTCGAACATCGGGGCGTTGCGCGGCGTGTGGCCCCGGAATGCGTGCGAGCCGGGATCGCCGTGCCCGTACGCCTCCGCTTCGACGATCTTCCCGATCGTCCGCCCGTCGGGTGAGTCGTGCACGAGGAGGCATCCGATCAGGTCGCGCGCGACGACTAGTGTCGGACGCGCGAAGAACGCACGGACGAGCGGTCGGAGCGGAAGGCGCGATCCGTCCGGCCCGCGCGCGGCGCGCGGCGTCATCCGGCCGAGCGCGCGCGCTTCCGCGCGACGAAACCTTGGAGCTGCTTCAGCGTCTTGGTGTTGAGGATGTCGGCGCGCGTCGCCCACCCGCGCTGCGCGGTGGCGACGCCGTAGCGGATGCCCTCGAGGTGGCCGATCGCGTGCGAGTCCGTATCGACCGAGATTGTCACCCCGGCGCCGATCGCCCAGCGGACGTGCTCGTCGCGGAGATCGAGCCGGTCGGGATAGGAGTTCAGCTCCATCGCCGTGCCCGTCCGCGCGGCCGCGGCGAACACCGCCTCGAAGTCGAACTCGAACGGAACGCGGCTGCCGATCTTGCGACCGGTCGGGTGGCCGATGATGTGGACGTTCGGGTTCTCCATCGCCTTTATGTAGCGCCGGGTCATCTCGTCGCGCGTCTGATTGAAGTACGAGTGCACGCTCGCGACCGTGATGTCGAACCCTTCGAGGAACTCCGGATCCCAGTCGACGTCGCCGTTCTGATCGATGTTGAGCTCGGTGCCGTGCATGATCGTCATCGTCGGATACTTCTTCTGCAGCTCCGCGACACGCTTCCGCTGCGCGAGCATCTTCTCCTTCGTCATGAGGGTCATCGGGAGATTCTCGGCGTGGTCGGTCACCGCGTAATAGGAGTAGCCACGCCCGGCCGCGGCCGCGAGCATGTCCTCGAGCGTCGCCAGACCATCGCTCAGGTTCGTGTGCGTGTGGAGGTCGCCGCGGATCGCGTCCAGGTCGACGAGATCGGGCAGCTCACCCTTCAGCGCCGCCTCCACCTCGCCGGCGTCCTCGCGGAGCGTCGGCGGGATCCACGGGAGGCCGAGCTTCGCGTAGACGGCTTCCTCGGTCTTCGCGACCATCTTCTTGTCGGTCTCGACCTTGAAGAGTCCGTACTCCGAGAGCTTCCACCCTTTCTTGACCGCCATCTCGCGGATCTTGATGTTGTGCGCCTTCGAGCCGGTGAAGTAGATGAGGGCGGCGCCCCACGCGTCGTGCGGTACGACCCGGAGGTCGACCTGGAAGCCCTTGGCGGTGAGGACGGTCATCTTCGTGTCGCCGCGCGCCAAGGTCTTATCGACGAGGTCGAGGCCGGCGAACGCGTCCATCACCGCTCCGACGTCGCTCGACGCGGCGAGGATGTCGATGTCCCCGCAGGTTTCGCGCATCCGGCGCAAGGAGCCCGCGAATGTAACTTCCTTAACTGCACCGCACTGCGCCAGCCCGGCGACCAGCTCCTCGGCGATCGACAGCCCGATGTCGAGGCGGGTGCGCTCCCCGCCCGTCTGCTGCATCTGCTCGATGCCGCGCTTGAGGTTGTCCTCCGTCTTCGGGCCGAGGCCCTTGATCCCGGCGAGCTTGTGGCCGCTTATGGCCTCCAGGAGTTCGTCGATCGTCGTGACGCCGAGCTCGGAGTGCAGCAGGACCGCCTTCTTCGGGCCGAGGCCGGGGATCCGTGTCAGCTCCCGGATGCCCGGCGGGACCATCTCGCGCAGCTCTTCGAGCTCGTGCATCGTGCCGCGGTCGACGTACTCGCGGATGCGCGTCGCCATGTTCTTCCCGACGGAGGGGATCGCCAGCAGGGCCTTCTCGTCGAGCGAGGCGACGTCTTTCGGATGAGCGCCGACGGCGCGCGCCGCCTTCTCGTAGGATCGGGCGCGGAACGGATCACCGCCCGAGATCTGGATGAGGTCGCTCCACTCGAAGAAGAGCTCCTCGATCTCCTCGTTTGTCTTCGGCACGAGTGACGATTCTACGGGGTGCGGGTGACCCCTTCTCCGAGTACTGCCTTCACGGCGGCGGGCATGTGTGTATCGAACGTGGAGAGCTCGTCGTCTGTGAGGTCCGCCGGGTGCGATCCGTCGGCGCATCGCGCGACGAGCCGGCCGACCGCCTCGTGCGCGTTCCGGAACGGCACAGACCTCGTCACGAGGAATTCGGCGAGCGCCGTCGCCCGGAGGGTCCAATCCCCCGCCGCCTCGGCCATGCGGTCCGTCCGGAAACGCATCGTGCCGAGGAGACCGTCGAGCGCCGTCACCATGCCGGCGAGGGCGTCGGCGCCGTCGAAGACAGACTCCTTGTCTTCCTGCAGATCGCGGTTGTACGCGAGCGGAAGGCCCTTCAGCGTGGCGAGCAACCCGGCGAGGTCCCCGATGATCCTTCCGGCCTTTCCGCGCGTCAGCTCCGCGACGTCGGGGTTCTTCTTCTGCGGCATCAAGCTCGAGCCGGTGGCGAACGCGTCGTCGAGCTCGGCGAAAGCGAACTCGGCCGAGGTCCACAACACGACCTCCTCTGCGATGCGGGAAAGGTGAACGCCGCAGATCGCAGCCGCCGCCAGGAACTCCGCGGCGAAGTCGCGGGCCGAGACGGCGTCCAAGGTGTTCTCCATGACCGCCCCGAACCCGAGGTCGCGGGCGACGGCATCGCGATCGAGCGGCAGCGTCGTGCCGGCGAGCGCGCCGGCGCCGAGCGGCGAAGCGTCGGCCCGCAATGCGCACGCGGCCAGCCTGTCGGCGTCACGCGCCAGAGCCGCCGCGTGCGCGTCGAGATGATCGGCGAGCCGCACCGGCTGCGCCCGTTGCAGGTGGGTGTACCCCGGCAGCATGTCGTCCGGGTGGCTCGCGGCGACCGAGCGGAGAGTCTCGATGAGGCCGCCGATGCGGGCGGTCAGGTCGGCGATCGCGTCCTTGAGCCAGAGGCGCAGCGCCGCCGAGACGCGGTCGTTCCGCGACAGCCCCGCGCGCAGCCGGGCGGCCGTCTCCGGGATGCGTTCGAGC
>JBIOTQ010000120.1:0-20060 GCA_044866075.1 Actinomycetota bacterium
CGCCGTAATGACCTCCCACCGCCTCGGCGACACCGGGGACCGTCTTGATGTCTTCGATGAGCGATGAGGGGAGCCCCCCGAACTGCGTGTCGAAGATGGCGTCCCATCGCCAGCCGTACAGAGCGGGAGTGTCGACGAGCCGCGACAGGCTGGCGGCGAAGACGAGCGATCCCAGGATCGCGGCGATTGCTATAGCACCGCCGATGAGGGCGCTGCGGACGGGGACGGCCGTCCGCCCTCGTCCCGGCTCGAGCGCCATCGACACGCCCACGGAAACCGTGGAAGGCAGAGGCGAGTCCGCGATGACGCGCGCCACGCGCGAACGAGGCTCCGGACGATCGCCGAAATGGGCGCGAGACGACACCCACGCCGGCACCGCGACCGCCGCGATCAGCGCGAGGGCGAAACCGAGCCCACCGAGAACGACGATGACGAGATTCAGCGCATAGCCTGGGTCGGGTTCGGCGAGTCGCGCCGGCCCGATGGGCGTGAGGGGCGAGGCGAGGAAGGCGATCCACACTGCGACGACGGCCCCCAGGAGACAGATCAACGACGTGCGGAACATGGCCGCGAGGAAGAACTGCCGTCGGGTCATGCCGAGCGCCCGCAGGGCGGGGTTTTCCGCGGTGGACAGCGACACCTGACGGGCCAGGATCTGCCCGACAACAACGATCGCTGTGGCGGCAGCGAGGGCGGCGAAGAACCAGAGTGCGAGCGATTGCGGGCGGATAGCGCGTGACACCTTGACGTTGCGCCGATGGCTGTCCTGGAAGAAGATCTCGCCGCCGGTCTCCGCTTCGTGCGTATCCCCGAGCGCGGCCGCCGCCGCGCGCACGCGATCGAGCGAGGCTCCTTTGTCGAGGGTGATGACCGATCCTCCGCAGTCCGAACCGGCGGCGTTCTCGCCCGCGAACGCGGGGCTCGCGTACAGCGTCGGCTCTGAATCGAGCGGACTGCTCGGCACCACCTCGTTCGTGAAGAGGACCTCACCGGTGACCGTGAGCCGGAGCGGCGCCAGGCCCGGCCCCTCGCCGTCGCTCTTGAACACGAGCATGTCGAGGTCGACGCGGTCGCCCGTATGTGCTCCGAGAGCCGCGACGGCGAAGCGGTTGAGAGCGACCTCGTCGGCGCGACGCGGGTCGGGCAACCGGCCGCTGAGGAGCTTCGGTCGTTCGATCTCGCGCATGAACCGCCGGTCGTACGGGGCGATCACGCTGTACACCAGCGGCGGCGGGGCGTCCAAGGACGTTCCATGAGGGACGAGTCCGTAGCATGTCGCGACCGGAACCTGCGAGCGGACACCGCGGATCCTCTCCACGAGCGTCCCGAGCGGACGCGGATCGGCGATCTCCGGGGACACCAGTGCGTCGCCCGCGCGCGCCGTCGTGAGGAGTCGCGGGAACGCCGTCTCATTCCGTCGCGCGCCGGCCGCCGCGGTCAGGACGATCGCGCCGGTGATGCCGACGAGCAGGATCAGCGCCACCGCACCCCACCGGCCCGAGCGCAGCTCGGCCCGGACGCGCATCCAGACGGCGTTCACGTCACTCCGTCCTCAGGACGAGCGCCGGTTGTGTCCGGGCGGCCGCCCGGCCGGGTAACACCGCGACGACGTTGGCGAGGAGAACCGTGCCCGCCGCACCGGCGAGGAGCCACAGGGGAGCGATGGCGTGCGCATTCACGACGCCGAGGCGGGATGCGAGGACGGTCCACGTCAACCGTCCCACGATGATGCCGAAAGGCAGGCCGATGAGAAGCGCCAGCACGACAAGGGTCGTCGCCTGCCACGCCAGGGTCGATGTGACTTGACGTCGCACAAACCCGAGGGTCTTAAGGACGGCGAGGTCATACCGGCGCCGCCGCGATGTCATCAGCAGAGCGTGGATCAAGGTCACCAAGGCGAGGACGGCGAGAACGGCGCCGAGGATCGTCGGCATCGTGCGGACCCGGTGGACGTTCCGCAGATTCGAGCCCAAGACGCCGTACTGCCCTTCGCGATCGTTGCCTTCTTCTGCGGCCGTGAACGGAGACGTGGTGTCGCCCACCTCTCCTTGGAGAGCATGCAGCGACGCTTCGCGGCTCCCATCCGGAACACGAACGAGGAAATCCGTGAAACCCTCCGATAGCCGCACGCGGGCCTGACCGTCGGCAGTGAACGCGGCGCCGTCGTCGGAGTCCGAGCCTTCTCCCCAATGGATGACCCTTCCAACGACCCGGAAGCTCGCCGTGCACGAGGACGCGGCGCACGCCTCGTTCGGAGCGGGCAAGGTGATGCCATCTCCAAACTCGACCCGGGCCTCGCGGAACGTCCGCGACGCGAGAGCGACCTCGTCGGCCGCGCGCGGGAACCGGCCTTCGAGAATGACTGACAGGACGGAGCCTTTTAGACGCTCGATGCCGAGCGTCTCCAGATCACGGCCCCGGAAGGTCGTCGTCTTGACGGTAACGCGCGAGTACTCCGCGACGTGTCGTGACGCCGACAGCTTCTTCTCCAAACCCGCGACGAACGCCGGATCGTCGCCGCCGTATGCGACGAGGTCGAAGTTCCACCCGTACGTCGACGGCGTGGCCAACATGTGATCGAGACTTCGGCTGAAGACGAACGCCCCCACCACGGCCAGGATGGCCAGGGCGGTGCCCGCGAGAACGCTGCGCACGGGGACGGCGCTTCGTCCCCGACCGGGTTCCAGACCGAACCGAACGCCGGCGACCACGGGGGCCGGCAAACCACTCCGAGCCGCGAGGCCCGCTGCGCCGGATGGGCGGGATATGTCGGCGACTGCGACTGCGCCGGCGCGGGCCCGTCGTGCAAGGATCATCCCACGCAGAACCGCCCACACGGCAACGACGATGACGATGGTGGATCCTCCGATGGTGAGGATCGATGCGTCGGCGAATACTCCGAGATCCGGTTCGATCCCGCGCGCGAAGCCGATCGGGGCGAGGGGCGACAGGGCGATCGATATCAGCACGGCGAGCAGACTCGCTCCGACCCCGACGACGGCGACGGGGAGCGCCGACGTCACGACGAGATGCGAACGACCCATACCGAGGGAACGCAGAACCGTCAGATCGTCGGAGGCGATCGTTTGCCAGCGCCCCAACGCTTGTCCGAGGACGAGCAGAGTCGCGGCTCCCACGACGGCGGCGAAGATCCAGAGTGAGAACGATTGGACTCCGAGGGCTCGGTCGACGCCGGCGCGCGATTGGGTGTTCGCGTGGAACCCGAGTACCTCTTCGCCGGCCCCGGTCTCGCCGCCGGCTGCCGCGGCCATCGTCTTGGCGTCCCTCAGGAACGACGGGACATCGGCGTCTCCGTTCTGGAGGCGAACGAACATCCCCCACAGGTGCGCGGCCCGCGCCGAGTACGTCTTGAAGAACGCCGGCGTCAGCACGAGGATGCCCGTCGGTTCGCTGATCGAGACGTCGTGAGGGATCCGGCCGATCCCCGTGACGCGAACCGTGACGGCCGGTCCGGCGGCCGGGGGGTGCGCGCCTCCGAACAGCTCGAAGAGTTCGGGGAAGGTCGCGAGGCGCAGCGGGATCGTGTCACCCGGCTTCACGTTCTGCACGCGAGCGAACGTCTCGTTGACGAAGGCTTCGAGGGGAGCGTCGGGGTTCGGGAAACGGCCCGAGGGCATCGTGATGACCTCCATCGTCCTGCCGATGTTCGGGTCGACGAGCGCGACCGTGGTGAGGTCCCAGCTGAACGATCTTTCGCGACTCGTTGCCTTCATCGAGGGGACGAAGACGATGCGCCCACTTTCGGCGACCTGGGGGAGAGCCGCGACCGAGTCGAGGACCTCGGGCTCGGCATCTCCCGTGATCTGCACTTCGACGTCGTAGGCGTTGCTGCTTCGCAGGAGTCGTTCATACGCGCTCGCCGTCCGCCGCGCGCTGGCGACCGTGGTCATCACGACACCGCCGGCGACGGCGAGCAAAAGTCCGATGGCCAGGGCGCCGCGCCACCGATGGTGAAGCTCGTGGTGAGCCCGCATCCAGACCCCGGTCATCACTCGGTCCTCAAGATGGATGCCGGACTCGTTCGTGCGGCCGACCGTCCCGGAAGGACGGCGATCCCGTTCCCGAAGACCATCGTCAGAGCGACGACAAACGCCACGACGTACGCAGCCGGCATGATCGTCTGTGGGACCAGGCCGACGGTGTCGACGAACCATTTCCACGCCCACCGTCCGAGCGCCGTCCCTACTGGTAGACCGACGGCGAGCGCGATCACGACGAGCGTGCTCGTCTGCCAGGCGACTGCCGTGCGAACCTGCCGCCGCGAGAATCCCAGCGTTTTGAGGATGGCGAGATCGTGTCGGCGCTTGCGGACCGCCGTGACGAGCGCGTGGACGAGCGTCGCTGCGGCCATGAACAAGAGGATCTCGGTGAGAGTGAGCGGCAGCCCCGATGAGCGCGACACGCCGGCAAGCTCGGCGCCCGGTTGGCGGACCTGGATGGTGAAGAGGGATCCGAGCTTCCGACGCAAGGCCTCGAGCTTCGCACGCACGTCGACGCCTCGCCGGTACCGCACGATGTAAGGCAGCCCCTCGTCTCCCTCGGCGTGCTCCTTCGATTGCGGGTCGAGCCGGAAGTAACCGTCGTTCGTGATCGCCGAGCCGAAGCCCGGTTCGACCTGCATGAAGAAGAACGGGGGGACGACGGTGGCTCCGACGATGCGGAACCTCTGCGGTCCCGGGTGAGGGTAATCCGGCTCGTTGACGTCGAGGTCCACGTCGATCGAATCGCCAACGCGCTTGTGGAACGCGCGCAAGGCGCGCGTTCCGAGCGCGATCTCGTCGGGGCGCCGCGGCGCGCGCCCCTCCAGCATGACGGGGGATATCTTCCCCGGTTCGTAGGTGAAGGGAATCAGATGCTCACCGCGGATCACGATGTTGGTCGCGCCGCCGGGAGACGCGGCGACGACGTCGGGGTCGGCACGGAGCGCGTCGGCGAGGGCTTGCTGGGTCGGGCCCGTCGTGATCGCATCCCACGCGTAACCCTGGAGCGCCGGAGTAGCGATGAGATGATCGAGGCTCTGCGTGAAGATCGCGGCTCCCCAGAACGCCGCGAGCGCAACGGCTATCCCTGCAATCGTGGAGCGAACGGGAAGGGCCCGGCCGCCGCGGCCCGGCTCGAGCGCGAGGCGCGCGCCGGCTACGACGCTGGGGCTCGCGCCTGCGTTCGCAAGACCGCGCGCGACGCGGGAACCTCGCTCGGCGACCACGGGCGCCCGCGCGCCCGCCGCGCGCCACGCCGGGATCGCCGACGCGATCAAAGCGATCGCGAGAGTGGCGGCGGCACCGACGCCGAGCACCAGCCAGTCCGCCGCGAAGCCGGGATCCGGCTCGACGACGCGCGCCAAACCGCGCGGGGTGAGGGGGCTGGCGAGGATCGCGACCCCAACCGCGACGGCCGACGCGCCGAGCCCGATCACAGCGGCTCGTATCATGCCCACTGCGAACAGCTGACGGCGTGACATCGCGAGCGCGGCCAAGATGGTGTGGTCGTCGGCGTCGGTCGTCGCCTGGCGTGCCAACGCCTGCCCGACGATCGCGAGCGCCGCGAGACCGATGATCCCGCATAGGATCCACAGCGCCGAGACCTCGAAGCCGAGCGTCTTGCGCACGCCCTCGAGATGGTGCGGAAGGGTCGCGGGAACGTCGACCTCCGACGCCATGCCCTCAACCTTCTTGATGAACGAAGGGATGTCCGCGACGCCGTACCGCAGCCGGACCGACGGGGCGTCGTCGGACGGAGCGACGTACGCCGCGTTCGCGCGCAGGAATCCCGGACTCAGCGTGAGCCCAGAGAGGGACAACTGTCCGACGGCGGGCAGGTCCCACGGCGAGGCGATGATCCCGACCAGCCGCGCGATGCGGATCGCGGACGCCCCCGTCTCTTGATTAGCCAACGGCACTTCGAAACGCTGTCCGACGTGGATACCGAGCCGCTCCGCGACCGTGAAGTCGAGGACGGCTTCGTCGGTCGCGTTCGGATCAAAGAGGCGTCCGGCGATCACTTTGGGTCTGTTGGCCGCCTCGAGGTCGCGGCTCGAAAGGATCCCTCCGATGAGGATCTCAGGGAACGAGATGGTCTGCCCGGACGGTCTCAAGATGATGCGGTCGGTCACAAAGAGGCCGCCGGTCGAGTACGCGGCGACCTCCGGCAAGTGGATGATGTCTTGAAAGATCTTCGCCCGCTCGGCGTGGTCCTCGCTTGCGATGCCCCCGAGGATCACATCGAAGCCGCGGTTCCGCTCGACGAAGCGAGGATAGGCGGTTTCGGTCCGGCGAGAGCCCGCTGCCGCTGCGATGCCGGCGCCGCCGGAGGCGCCGAGCACGAGCGCCAGCGCGAACCACGTGCGCCAGCGCTTCCGCGCTTGCGCCCGGAGCCACAGCGCGACGGCCGCCATCACTCGGTCCTCAACACGAGTGCGGGACGTGTGCGCGCGGCCGAGCGTGCGGGGAGCGTCGCGATAGCGTTGGCGACAACGATTGCCACTCCCGCGATCAAGGCCAGCACGGCAGGGCGCGCGACCGTCTCGGGAACGAAGCCCGTCTGATTCGCGAAGACGATCCAGATCCAGCGGCCGACGATGACCCCGAGCGGCAACCCTAGGGCGAGGGTGACGATCGCGGTCGCGGTCGCTTGCCACGCGACCGCGCGTCGCACCTGCCCGCGGTCCAGGCCGAGCGTTTTCAGCACCGCGAGGTCGCGGCGCCGACGGCGGACCGCCGTTACGAGGCCGTGGCCGAGCGTCCCGGCGGCGAGCAGCGCGACGATCCCCGCGAGCAGGAAGGGCATGTTGGAAACACGACCGAAGTCGACCACGGTTCCGGGCTGGGTGGCGTGCTCGACGAAGGCTGGGTGGATCCGCTCCTCGATCGCCTTCGTGACGGCGGCGGGGTGGGCGCCCGGCGCGAAGCGAACGAGAGCGCGATCGTCGGGGACCTCTTGGCCGAACAACCGGGGGATGTCTTCGATCGGAACCCATGCACCTTCGCCGAGCGTCGATACGTCGCTGGCGAGCGGAAGGACCGTGACACCGACGACGGTGAAGTCGCTCCGCGCCTCAGACCCCTGGAACCCCACCGAGACTTTGTCGCCAATATGCGCACCGACCGCGCGCATGGTTTTCCGTGCGAGCGCGATCTCATTCGGCGCGGCGGGCGCGTGCCCTGCGAGGATCGGTGGGTGAACGGTCGCGCCCACCGGGAGCCCGTACGGCTCGACCGTTTGCTTGTCGACCACGAGGATGCCGCCGTCGGGCCCGAACGAGACGTCCCCGACGCCGGGGATCCGCGACAGGTCCGCCTTCTGTTTGGACGTGAAGTTCGTGCCCTCGTTGGAAAGCGCGATATCCCAGTCCCATCCGTACAGCCGGGGGGTCGTGGTGAGGCGGTCGAGACTCGCGCCGACGACGACGGCTGCGGTGAGGGCGATCAGCCCGATCGCCGTAGCGACGATCGTCGTCCTGACCGGCACCGCCGTGCGGCCGCGGCCGGCTTCGAGAGCCATCCTGACTCCGATCCCCGCGGCGGGACCGCGCGCCGAACGCGACGCCGCCTCGGCGAAGATCGCGGGCGCGGCGGTCGCCGTTTGCTCGCCGACCCCGGCGCCGGCCGCGGCGAGTCGCACGGCCCGCCACGCGGGCCAAGCGGCTGTGAGGATCGCCCCCAGCAGGACACCCACGAAACCGAGCAGCATGGGCACCGCTGGGATGGATAGCGCCGGGTCGGGGTCGGCGAGTCGCGCCGTTCCGAACGGCGTTAGGGGAGATGCGGCGGTGGCCACGATGACGGCGATGACTCCGGCGGCCCCGCCGATCATCCCGGCGCGGATCAGTCCGAGCGCCAGGAGCCTTCCTCGTGAGAGGCCGAGCGCGCGAAGCACGGGGTTGTCGCTCGAGTCGAGGAAGGTCTGGCGGGCGATCGTCTGGCCCACGACGAGGATCGTGACCAGTGCCAGCAGACCGGCAAGGATCCACAACGACGCCGCCTGGAGACCGAACGACCGTCTCGCTTCGTCCCACCGGCCGCTCGGCACGTAGAAGACCGTCTTCCCCCCGGTGAGTTTGTTGATGTCCTCACGGAACTCGTCGTAGGAGCGGATCCCATGGCGCAGGCGGAGCATCGAGAGCTCGACCTTCCCGATCTGATCGCCGTAGCGCTCCAGGAAGGCCGGCGTCAGCGAGAGTCCCCGTTCGGCGATAGCCGCGAAGTCACCGAGGGCCGAGGCAACCCCGGTGATGTGCAACCGAACCGTCGGTCCCGGTACGTCCCCGCCCCCGAAACCGGAGATGTCCTTCATGAAGTGAACCGTGTAGGTGTCGCCGGCGTGCAGGCCGAGGCGCTGCGAGAAGAGCACGTTCGCCAGCGCCTCATCCGAGCGGCTTGGATCGGGGAGTCGTCCTTCGACGAGGTTCGGTGGAAAGATGCTCTTCCCGAGCCGCGGATCGTCCGAGGCACTGATTTCGAGCTCCTCCTTGGCATAGAGGACGAACGCGTGCGCCCCATCGGCGACAGAGTGCAACCGGCGAAGATTGTCGAAACTGAGTTTCCGAAGGAGAGCCGGGTCGTCCTCCTGGATCCCGAAGCGCGGAACGATGAAGATGTCCGGCGGCTTCTTCTCCGCGAGGTAGCGGTCGACGACCGAAGCCGTGCGCGCGGCACCGGCGGCCGCCGCGATGACGGCACCCCCGAAGACGCCGGCGAACACGGCGAGCGCCAGCCACGCACGCCAGCGCGATCGCGCTTCCGCGCGGAGCCTCATCCAGACCGCGGTCATCGCGGCCTCCGGTTCACGGCGGAACCCCTAGTTGGACGCTTCGTCCGACGGTTCGCGCGGTGTCAGCAACGGCCCGAACGACAGCGTCTCGCGTACCGTCGGCGCGGCCTCTTCCTGCGGCGCGTTCGGGTCCTCGATCTTTCCGTCGCGCATGCGCACGACCCGGTCGGCGTGGGTCGCAACCTTCTCGTCGTGGGTGACGAGCAGGATCGTCTGCCCGTCCGCGTGGAGGCGGCGGAAGAGCTCCATCACCTCGACGCCGCCGGCGGAGTCGAGCGCGCCGGTCGGCTCGTCGGCGAGCACCAGCGTCGGCCGGTTGGCGAGCGCACGCGCGATCGCAAGTCGCTGACGCTGACCACCGGAGAGCACGCCCGGCGCGTTCTTCGCCTTGTCTGCGAGCCCGAGGAGATCGAGCAGGTCCCGCGCGCGCGTCTCGGCCTGCTTGCGCGGCATCCCGGCGATCACCGCCGGGAGCGTCACGTTCTCCAGCACGCTCATGCCCTCGAGCAGGTTGAAGAACTGGAACACGATGCCGATGTGTTTGCGGCGCATCTTCGCGAGATCATTCTCGTCCTTGCCGACGAGCGATTCGTCGGCGACGGCGATCTCGCCGTCGGTCGGCGTGTCGAGACCCGCGATCAGGTTCAGCAGCGTGGACTTGCCGCAGCCCGAGGGGCCCATCACGGCCACGAACTCGCCCGGACCGATCTCCATGTCGACGCCCCGCAACGCGCGCACCGGCGCGCCTTCGGCTTCGTAGTTCTTGCGCAGATCCTTGGTTCGAACGACGCTCATCTCGAGCCCTCCTTCTCTTCACTGGGCGCCGGTCGAAGTCGCACCACCCGCACCGGCTGCTCCCGCCCCTTCACGCTCACCGTTTCGATCTCGAGTTCCGCCAGTCCCGCCGCGGCCGCGGTCGCCTCGCTGGCGACGATCTCGCCGCCGCCGGCGATCGAGTTCAGCCGCTGCGCGACGTTCACCGCGTCCCCGACGACGGTGTACTCGAGCTTCGCTCCGCCGACGGATCCCGCGGTCGCGATGCCGGTGTTGACCCCGATGCCGATCGAGAACGGTGGTTTGCCCTCCGCGCCCCAGCGCGCGTTCAGCGCTTCCTGTTTATGCAGCATCGCCTCCGCGCACGCGAGAGCCCGCAAAGCGTGGTCCGGCGACGGGATCGGCGCACCGAACACGGCCATCACCGAGTCGCCCAAGAACTTGTCGACCATCCCGTCCCGATCGAGAACCACGTCGCTCATCGCGGTGAGATGCTCGTTGAGGATCTCGCGCATCACTTGCGGGTCGGTCGTCTCGCTCAGGCGCGTATATCCGCGCACGTCCGTGAAGACGACGGTCAGTTCCACCTCGGCCGGAACCAACATCTCTTGGGAGACCGACACGACGCCCTTGGCCACCTGCGGCGAGAGGAATTTGGATAGGGCGACGGTGTTCTTCTCCTTCTCGACGACCGACGCGTGGAGCTTGCGGAGCTCGTTGACCGCGACCTGTAGCCCTTGGCTGGCGGCCTCGGCGAGCCTCTTGAGGACCTGCGAGACCTCGAGGTCGACGGCGGTCACGGGGATCCCCATTTTCTCGGCCATGCCGTCGTACGACAGGCCCGCGGCCATCAGCTCGAGGAGCTTCTGGTCCGACCCGGAGATGCCCGACGACGACGCTTCGCGCGACACGAGGATGTCGGCGATCTTCGGATCCATCACGGCACCCCCGCGCGCCACCTCACGCACGGCGCGGATCAGCTGCTCGGGGTCGGCGACGCGCTCCTTCAACAAGTAGCCCAGTCCGGCCGACCCGTCCTTGAACAAGGCGAGGGCGTACTCGGGGTCGTCGTGGCTCGAGAGGACCACAACGCCCGTCTCCGGGTAGCGCGCGCGCACCTCCAAGGCGAGCTCGATCCCTTCGAGGTGGAAGCTCGGCGGCATCCGGATGTCGGTGATGACGGCGTCGGGGGAGAGCTCGCGGACAAGGCGCGCGGCTTCCTCCGCATCGGACGCCACCCCGACGCACTCGATCTCGCCGGTCGACTGAAGAAGCTGCTTGGTCCCCTCGCGGACCAGCAGGTTGTCTTCGGCCATGACGACGCGAAGCACGACGCCCTTCCGCCCGCCCCCGCCCCCTGCGGGGAATCGCGCCGAGAGTAGCATCGCCCCGCACCCCGTATCAGGGGCATCTGCTTCACCATCCGCTGGTGCGAACACCCCACGAGCGACGGGCGCCCGCACGCCGCCGACCGGCAGGACCCCCCACTCCCCCCGGCCGCCCGCCGCGCTCATCCTTGGGATGGAACGAAAGCGGGAGGTGTTGTGATGGAGGTGCAAGTCCCACGAGCAATACGAGCACGGACCCTGGGCGTCGCGGCCGTGGCGGCGTTCGTCGGCTACTCGATCCTCCTCGTCGAGTCGGATTCCGAGCCCGCCGACGGGGGCGCTTGGGTCTACGTCGCGATCGCGGCCGTCGTCGCGGCCGCCGTTTGGTGGTTCGCGGTCGCGAAACCGTTGGAGCGCGCGACGGGGAACACGCCGGCCAAGGTCGGAATGGTCGTCGGGATCATCGCGGTCCTGACGAGCGTGTTCTTCTGGGCCGGGTACGAGGGCCTGCTGGGTGCCGGGGCGCTCGTCCTCGGCATGGAAGGATCACGCCGGGCGGGGGAGGGCCAAGGCCGGGCGCGGATGGCTAAAGCGGCGACGATCCTCGGCCTGATCGGCGTCGCGGTCTTCTGCGTGACGACCCTCGCTTGGGTGATCGCAGATTTGACCTAGTCCGTCTCCGCGCGAGATTCGCTCGCCTCGGCTCAGGCCGAGGCGAGCATCTTCCTGAGCACCGCCGGAAGGATGCCACCCTCGCGGTAGTAGAGGAGCTCGGTGGGCGTGTCGATCCGAACGCGCGCGTCGAAGCTCGACTCCGTGCCGTCGTCGGCGCGCGCGACGACCGAGACGGTGCCCTCGGGCTCGATACTCTCGACACCGGTGATGTCATAGACCTCACGTCCGGTCAGCCGCAGCGAGCCGGCTCTTTCGCCGGCCGGGAACTCGAGCGGCAGGACGCCCATCTGCACGAGGTTCGAGCGGTGGATGCGCTCGTACGACTCGGCGATGACCGCGCGCACGCCGAGGAGCGCGGTGCCCTTCGCCGCCCAGTCGCGGCTCGAGCCCGCGCCGTACTCCTTGCCGGCGAGGATGAGCAGCGGGACGTTCTCGTCCCGGTAGCGGCCGGACGCGTCGAAGATCGACATCTGTTCGCCGGAGGGGAGGTGGACCGTAACGCCGCCCTCGGTCCCCGGCACGAGCTTGTTGCGGAACCGGATGTTCGCGAACGTGCCCCGCACCATGACCTCGTGGTTCCCGCGGCGCGCCCCGTACGAATGCAGCCTGTCCGGCGTCACACCGCGCGCCGCGAGATACTCGCCGGCGGGCGAGGACGCCTTGATCGATCCGGCCGGCGAGATGTGATCCGTCGTCACCGAGTCGCCGGCCCACACGAGGACCCGGGCGCCGGTGATGTCGCCGACCGGCGCAGGCTTCTCGACCACGTCGAAGAGGAACGGCGGCTCGGCGATATACGTCGATAAGGGGTCCCACTCGTACAGCTCGCCCTCCGGAACCGGCAGGGAACGCCAGCGGTCGTCGCCCTCCGTGATCGATGCGAATCGCGAGCGGTACGCGTCGGCGTCCATCGCTCCTTCGATCGTCGCGCGGACCTCGTCGGCCGTCGGCCAGATGTCGCGCAGGAAGACCGGCGACCCGTCCGATGCCGTTCCCAGCGGATCGGTGGTGAGGTCGATGTCGACCGTGCCGGCGAGCGCGTACGCGACCACCAGCGGCGGAGACCCGAGGAAAGCCATCCGAACCTGGGGATGGATGCGTCCCTCGAAGTTACGGTTCCCCGACAGAACCGCCGCCACGGCCAGGTCGTCGTGATCGATCGCGTTCGCGACCGGATCGGGGAGCGGGCCCGAGTTCCCGATACACGTCGTGCACCCGAACCCGACGAGATAGAAGTTCAGCTTCTCGAGCTCTTCGAGCAAGCCGGCCCGGCGCAGGTAATCCTCGACGACCGGCGAACCGGGCGCGAGGCTGGTCTTCACCGTCGGCGAGACGCGCAGCCCGCGCGCGGCGGCGTTCCGCGCGAGCAATCCCGCACCGACCATGACGGACGGATTCGACGTGTTGGTGCACGAGGTGATCGCCGCGATCACGACCGAGCCGTCACCGATCTCGCCGTCCCCGTTCATCCCGGTGATCTTTGCCCGCCGCTCCGGCGTCTCGTCGACGGCCCCGTTGTCGTTCCCGCCGGCGTGCGCGCCCCGCAGCACGCTCAGCTCGTCGTGGAAGACCTGAGGCAGTCCGGCCAATCCCACCCGGTCCTGCGGACGCTTCGGGCCGGCGAGCGACGGCTCGACCGTCGCCAGGTCGAACGCCAGCGACTCTGAGTAGACGGGTTCGGGTGCGGTCGGTTCGTGGAAAAGGCCCTGCGCCTTCGTGTACCGCTCGACGAGATCGATCAGGTCGGGATCGCGTCCGGTCGCGAGCAGGTACGCGAGCGTTTGATCGTCGACCGGGAAGACGCCTTCCGTCGCGCCGTACTCGGGCGACATGTTCGAGATCGTCGCACGATCGGGGACCGAGAGCGTCGCCAGTCCTTCGCCGTAGAACTCGACGAACTTTCCGACGACTCCGTGCTTGCGAAGGAGTTCGGTGATCGCCAGAACAAGATCGGTCGCCGTGGCGCCGGACGGCAGCTCGCCGGAGAAGCGCACGCCGACCACGACCGGAGTCAGCATCGTGACCGGCTCGCCGAGCATCGCAGCCTCCGCTTCGATGCCGCCGACGCCCCAGCCGAGGACGCCGAGCCCGCCGATCATCGTCGTGTGCGAGTCGGTCCCCACGAGCGTGTCGGGGAACGCGATCGTCTCGCCGTCCTGATCGGCAGTCATCACGACGCGCGCCAGGAACTCGAGGTTCACCTGATGCACGATCCCCGCGCCCGGCGGGACGATCGTCATCCCATCGAACGAGTGCTGCGCCCAGCGTAGGAACGCGTAGCGCTCGCGGTTGCGCTCGTACTCCATCGCGACGTTGCGCTCGAACGAGTCGCGCATGCCGAAGAAGTCGACGAGCACCGAGTGATCGATCACGAGGTCGGCGGGGATGATCGGATTGACGCGGTGCGGTTTCCCTCCGAGCCGCGCGACCGCCGCACGCATCGCCGCGAGGTCCGCGACGCAAGGCACGCCCGTGAAATCTTGCAAGACGACGCGCGCCGGATGGAACGGGAACTCGACCGATTCGTTGCCGGGCCACGCTGCGAGGGCGTCGAGATGCGCGCGCTCGGCGCCGTCGCCCTGCCGCCGGAGGACGTTCTCCAAGAAGATCCGGACCACGTACGGCAGGCGCGCGAGCGCGCCCGTGTCGATCGCGCGGTCGAGCCGCGCGTAGGAGACGTCACCGCCGGCCGTGGACAGGCGATCTCGGGTATCGCGTGCGCTCACGACACCATCTTAGTCTCGCGCGCCGGGAGAGGATTCCCCGGCACCGGCCGCGAACTGGTCGTATGGATGAGGTCGCGACCACCGCTCGTCGCAGGTCTGTGCGCGCTCGCGCTCGCGGCGTCCGCGCACGCCGTCATCCCCGAACAGGCCCCCGACCTTCCCGTCCTGGGGGCGGAGACGCCGCGGGGCCACATCACAGTCACCCCGGCGGCGCCGCTGACGCCGTCGCCCAAGGTCGTCGACGGCGATGTCTCCGACTGGATCGGCACGGCGACGCGCCTCGGCGGCACGGCGGTCTACTCGGCGGGGGAGTACGTCTATCAGGACTACCTCGGGGACGATGCCGGCGCGGACGACGGCCAGGACGTCGAGCGCCTGGCGACGCTGGATCCGCTGATCGAGGCGGAGCCGCGCGCGTACCGGCTCGACGCGTTGGAGCAGGCCGGCGGCGACGAGCTCGGCGTTCCGCGCCCGATCGGCGCGTCGACGCGCTACGGCGACGCGGCGTATCCGCAGAAGCTCGATCACCACGCCGACATCACCGAGGCGCGCGTCGCGGCCGACGCCGATCAGCTTTACGTGCTGCTGCGCACCACGGGGATGACGGCGGATCCCGGCACCGCCGTCCTGGTGCTCGTCGACACGCAGCCCGGCGGCTCGTTCGCGGCGCCGGGCGGGATCGTGTCGGGCGCCGAGTGGGCGCTCGTCGTCGCGGGCGACCGACTGCTCGAGCTTCGCAACAACGGCGTCGCGGTCGCTCTCGCGTGCGATGCGGAGTGCACGCCGCCCGTCACGGTCGCGACGAATCCCGGGGGGTTCGTGAACGCGGTCGAGATCGGAATCCGCCGCTCGCTGTTCGGCTCGCTCCCGAACACGGTCGGTCTCGGCATCGCGACGGGCGTGGTCAACGACGCCGGCACCGCCCTCGCCGACATCCAGACGGGCGACGCGGCGGCCGACCTCTTCAACGTCGCGTTCCGTTTCGAGGAGCCGGTTC
This sequence comes from Actinomycetota bacterium, assembly GCA_044866075.1. Lineage (GTDB taxonomy): Bacteria > Actinomycetota > AC-67 > AC-67 > AC-67 > JBASRP01. Next base: position 15,291 of record JBIOTQ010000120.1, read on the forward strand.
GCATCCATATGGACCGCGACCAGGCGCTGGCGCTGCACGCCGGTTCGATCGATCCGTTCTTCGCGCGCCTCGACCTCGGCCGGCTCGTGGCCGGCGCCACCGAGTCGTTCGTCGCCGGGCCGGGCTACTACGACCGGATCTATCTCTCCGACTCACCCGTCGACCGCGAGGTCGAGAGCGGCGGCGAGTTCCAAGGCGCCTACCAGCACTACGGTCTCTACCTTCCGACGACGTACCGAGCCGGGACGCCCGCCCCGGCCCTGCTGTGGCTGCATCCGCGCTCCAGCGGAACGACGCACCTCGCGGGCGCGTGGGTGCCGGGGATCATCCGCCAGCTCGGCGAGCGCAGCGGCCGGGTCGTGATCTCGCCCAGCGCCCGAGGATCGTCCACGTGGTACGTCGGGCGCGGTCACGAGGACTTCCTCGAGTCGTGGGACGACGCGATGGCGTCCTTCTCGATCGACCCGGACAAGGTGGTGGTCGCCGGCCATTCGATGGGCGGCTTCGGGTCGTACCTCGTCGGGTTGCTCTACCCCGACCGCTTCGCCGCGGCGTTCCCGATCTCCGGACCGCCGACACAAGGCGGCTGGCTCGGGGTGGGGCCGCCGTTCGAGGCGCAGAACGACGCGGATCTCGAAGCGGAACTCCTCTTCAACATCGTCGAGAACGCGCGCAACCTTCCCTACGTCATCTATCAAGGAGCGAACGACGAGCTCGTCCTCACGCCCGGCGTCGTCCGCATGGCGTCGCGGTTCACGGAGCTCGGATACCGCAACCGGCTCTACCTCTTCCCGGGACAGGACCATTACGCGCCGTTGATCGTCGACGAGTGGGCCGACGCGCAGCGCTACCTGAACTCGTTCACGCGTGACCCGAACCCGGCGCACGTGACCTACCGGGTGTGGCCCGCATTGGAGCACGCGGTCGAGACGATCAGCGTCCCGGCTGGCGGGAAACTCGACTACACGTTCGACGGCGCCTACTGGGTCGACGGCCTCACGATCCGGAGCGGTGATCCGGCGAACCCCGCGACGTGGGGAACGTTCGACGGCGTGACACATGGGCGTGGCGTGCCGAACGTGACCGGGGTTCCCGAGGCGGGCGCCGCCGCGCCCGGCCAGAGCTCGCCGTTCCTGATGACCGGCTGGCAGTGGCTGGCCCTCGGCGACGGAGAAGCCGCCTCGAACGCTGCGACGCTGACTCTGACGAACATGGCGACGGCGCGCCTCGACGTCGCGCGGATGGGCCTGTCCACCGCCAAGACCATGACGTTGACGGTCGCGAGCGACGGCGCCGCAACGCTCCGTCTTGCCGGGGTGTGGGCGACCGGGCCGGCGGTGACGGGTGCGACGGCGAGCTACGCGGCCGGCGTCCTGACCGTCGCCCTCACCGGCGGCGCCCAGACGATCACGATCGCGCCGTAAGGCGCTACGAACGCAGCGCGTCGCTGATCTGCGGTCGCGGTCCCGTGTCCGGCGGGCACGGAGAAAGGTCGCGAAGCTTCTTGGGCAGGGCCGCGACGGACGCCCCGCATCGCGCGCGCGCCTCCGCGATCCCGGACGTTTCCTCGACCCGTCCTCCGCGCATGACGCGCCGCAGGAGCGGGCGCGCATCGGCGACCGGTTCGTCCTCGGCCGCGATCAGGTCGGAGAAGCCGTCGCGGCGCCACACCTGCTTGCGACCCGGGATCGTCTCCTTCAGCGGCGAGGTCTTCCGCCGTCCGCGACCCGCGTACTCGGCGAGCTTGTAGACGCCGGCCAAGGCGGGCGCGTCCACGACGACGCCGAGTTCGGTCCCGACACCGAACGCATCCACCGGCGCCCCGGCGGACACGATCTCCTCGACGCGCCACTCGTTCAGGTCTCCGGACACGAAGATCTGCGCCTCCCGCAATCCCGCCTCGTCGAGGATCTCGCGCGCCGCGCGCGCCAGCGCGATGATGTCGCCGGAGTCGAGCCGGATACCGCGCAGCGTCTCGCCGCGCGACGCCATCTCACGTCCGACCGCCGCGGCGCGCCGGACCCCCTCCTCCGTGTCGTAGGTGTCGACCAGCAGCACGGCGCCGTCGGGGAACTCCTCCGCGTACGCGCGGAACGCGGACGTCTCGTCGTCGAACGCCATCACGTACGAGTGCGCCATGGTTCCGAAGACCGGGATCCCGTACCGCTTCCCGGCCAGGACGTTCGACGTCCCCGCACAGCCGGCGACGTACGCCGCCCGCGCCGCCGTCAGCGCCGCGTCGACCCCGTGATCCCGGCGCGGCGAGAAGTCGACGACGACGCGTCCGCGCGCGGCGATGACCACGCGAGCGGCTTTCGACGCCACGCCGGTCGCGTAGAGCATCGCGTTGAGGAGGAACGTCTCGACGAGCTGCGCCTCCGGAAGGGGAGCGGTGACGCGAAGCAGCGGCTCACCCGCGAACGCGACCTCGCCTTCCGGCATCGCCCAGACGTCCCCCGTGAACCGCAGTCCGGCCAGCCAGGTGAGGAAATCGGCGTCGAACCGCTCGAGGGATCTCAGATAGTCGAGGTCTTCATAGCCGAAGCCGAGCGGCGCGAGATAGGCGAGCGCGCGCTCCAGGCCGCAGGCGACGAGGAACCGCCGGTTCGCCGGAAGGTGGCGAACGAAGAGATCGAACGTCGCGGGCTCGCGCATGCCGCGCCGCCAGTACGACTGCAGCATCGTGAGCTGATACAGGTCGGTCAGGAGAGAAAGATCATCCTCTCCGGGCCGAGCGGACATGGAACCGCGACGCGGCTAGGGCTTGACGACCATCAAGATGATGATCGTGACGAGGATCACGGTGAGGAACTGACCGCCCATCGCCAGCTTCTTCATCTGAGCGCCGAACTCGGGGCCGAACTGCTGCGCCTCGGCCATCGTGATTGCCCTCTTCACCCTCGGGTTCTGCACGAGTTGGGAGAAGGCGAACGCGATGACGTAGATGATGAGCGAGGCGAGCAACCACCGGTTCTGCGACTGCCAAGGACTTACGTGCTGCGTGATGATGAGACCGGCGCCGCTTCCGGGGACAACCGTTGCCGCGAAAACCTCGAGCCACGTCCCGAGCCGGTGGTTCAGTTGGAGGAACCAAAGGATTGGCGCCCCCGGCTTCTGAGCCAAGGCACCGACGAGCGGAAAGGCGAAACTCACCCCGAACCCGGCGATCGCCCCGAAGATGTGCAAGGTGAGCAAGAAGTTCCGCATCGCCATAACGCGCCCCCTCCTCGGCCTGCTCGCCGCGGATTCTAGGGTTCCACAAGGTCAAAGTCCCGTAGCGCAACCCTTGGGACTGGGAAGAGTGGGGGGTACAATCGCACCAGCCGGGAATCCCAAAAGGTGTCCGGAGGCGTATCCCCGATGTGGGCCGCATCAGACGAAGCACTCCTCGCCGGCCTGGCGACAGGCGACCCCGAAGCGATCGCGGCCTTCGTGCGCCGGTTCCAGCGCCGTGTCTTCGGGCTGGCCCTTGTGATCGTCGGCGACCAAGGGGTCGCCGAGGATGTCGCGCAGGAAACCTTCGCTCGCGCCTGGCGCCATGCCCAGGCCTACGACGCCCGGCGCGGTCCGGTGGCGGCCTGGCTCCTGGCCATCGCCCGCAACCTGGCCATCGACGCGATCCGGCTCCGTCGCGCGGAGCCGAGGGATCCGGACGAGATCCTCGCCATGGGCATCCCGGCGACGGAGGCCGGGCCGGACGAGCGGGCGATCGTGGGCGACGACATCGCACGGCTCCGGGCCGCGATCGAGACGTTGCCTCCAGATCAGCGTCGCGCTCTCATCCTTGCGGCGTTTTACGGGCGCACGGCGCGCGAGATCAGCGACTCGGAACAGGTGCCCCTCGGCACGGCCAAGACGCGGATCCGTGCAGCCATGTTGAAACTGCGCTCGGCGCTCGAGGTGATGGGTGACCGAAGCGACGCACGATGAGGTCCGCGAGCTCGCACCAGAACTCGCACTAGGTATCGCGGCCGGAGAGCAGCGCGCCCGCGCGCTCACACACATCGCATCCTGCTCGGAGTGCCGCACGCTCGTCGACGACCTGGCCCGCGCGGCCGACTCGATGCTCCTGCTGTCCCCGCAGAAGGAACCGCCGATCGGCTTCGAGGCGCAGGCCGTGGGTCGCGTGCGCGGTATGCGTCCGCGGCAGCGCCTGCGCCTGGCGGCCGCGTTCGTGTCCGTCATCTTCATCGCGATCGGGCTGACGTGGATCGTCACGCAGGCGGCCACGACGCGCGACCGCGACCTGGCCGACCGCTACCTCGCCCTCCTCGAGGGACGGTCGCACGGCGAACTCTTCGCCGCACCGCTGCGCACGGCGGACGGCGGGAAGGCCGGCCAGGTCTTCGCGTACGAGGGGTCGTCGAACTGGATCTTCATCGTCGTCACCGCGAAGACGGGCAACGGGATGCACGACATCATCCTGACGCCGCGGGCGCAGGTGGCCGGCAGCACGATCGGCCGGATCCGGCTCGTCGACGGGCGCGGGTCGTGGGGGAGTACGACCGGTCTCGACCTGCGCGGGCTCCGGATCCAGCTCGCCAAGGCAGACGGGAAACCGGCCTTCGAGGCGAGTTTCGGGACGCGCTGAGGGGTTCACCGTCACCCTTCGCCGTTGCGGCGATCCCTAGGCCCCTCCCGACAGTGTCTGATGCCATGAAGGGCTCTTGATTTACAGGGCCCCCGTTCCCCAGCTCACCAGTCCGACCGTTATGGTCGCTGGAAGGTTCCAACGAGCGCGAGGAAGGAGGCCCGCTCATGGTCTACGTC
>JBIOTQ010000121.1:0-16905 GCA_044866075.1 Actinomycetota bacterium
GAGCGGAGTTCTCGCTTTCGTCGAAGTGAAGACGCGATCGTCTGCTCGGTTCGGTACTCCGGGGGAGGCGGTCACGTGGCGGAAGCAGGCGCGCATCCGCGCTATGGCGCGTCAGTACCTCATGACCGCGCGCCCGCGGGCCGATTGCATCCGGTTCGACGTGATCGAGGTTCGCTACGAGGGCGATGCGGCGTCCGTCACGCATCTAGAGGGCTGTTTCTGATGGCGTCTGTCGCGGTAGCGGAATCGGTTGCCGTCGTCGGTATGGACGGCTATCCGGTCGAGGTTGAGGTCGCGCTTGCGTCGGGCCTGCCCACATTCACGCTGGTCGGGCTTCCCGATGCGTCGATCCAGGAGTCCAGAGAACGCGTCAGGTCTGCACTCCTGTCGAGCGAGGAAGAGTGGCCCCTGAAGCGCATCACGGTCAACCTGTCGCCGGCCGATCTCCGGAAGGCCGGGCCCGGCTTCGACCTCGCGATCGCGCTCGGCGTGCTCGCGGCTTCAGGACGCGTCGGGCAAGAACGGCTTCGCGAGATGTGTCTCCTCGGTGAGTTATCGCTGGACGGTTCGGTCCGACGCGTGCGCGGAGCGCTGGCGAGCGCGATTGCCGCGTCCGCGGCCGGAAAGCGCGCGATCCTGCTCCCGAAGGCCAACGCCGCCGAGGCCATGCTGGTGGGCGGGATCGAGGTTCTGCCGGTAGAGCATCTCGCGCAGGCTGTGCGGTTCCTGCGCGGGGAGTGCGAGCTCGATACTCCGGCGCCCATTGTGCGAAGCAACGGGAACGCCTTGGAAGAGCTTGATCTTGCCGACGTGCGCGGTCAGGACAACGCGAAGCACGCGCTGGAGGTTGCGGCCGCGGGAGGTCACAACCTCCTCATGATCGGCCCGCCCGGTGGCGGGAAGACGATGCTCGCGCGACGGCTCGCGTCGATCCTGCCGCCGCTGACGCACCGGGAAGCCCTCGAGGTCACGCGGATCTACTCGGTGGCCGGCTTGCTTCACGACGATGCGGGGCTCGTCGCGGATCGTCCTTTCCGCGCGCCGCACCAATCGGTGTCGCTCGCGGGGATGATCGGCGGGGGCAGCCTGGTCCCGCAGCCCGGTGAGATCAGCCTGGCGCACCGTGGCGTCCTGTTCATGGACGAGGCCGCCGAGTTCCGGCGCGACGCGATCGAGGCGCTCCGCGGCCCCCTCGAAGAGGGAAGGGTCACGATCGTTCGCGGGAAGTGGACCGTGACGTTCCCGGCGCGGTTCCAGCTCATCGCGGCGACGAACCCGTGTCCGTGCGGGTATTCGGGCGACCCGCTGCGGTCGTGTAAGTGCCTGCCGGGACGGCTCGCCGCCTACGCCGAGCGGCTCTCCGGTCCGGTGATAGATCGGATCGATCTCCAAGTGGCCGTGGGCCGTGTGACCAAGACCGAGCTGTTCCACGGTGATCCCGGAGCACCGTCGGCGAAGATCCGGGAGCGCGTCGTCCATGCGCGCGGCGTCCAAGCGGAGAGGCTCGCACCTTTGGGGCTCACCATGAACGCGGAGATCCCGGCTCCGGCGCTGGAGGAAGCGTGCTCGCTGACTGGGGCCGCGAAGCGGGCGGTCGAAGGGATCGTGGAGCACGACGGCGTTTCCGCTCGCGGCGTTCACCGCATGATGCGCGTCGCCCGTACGCTCGCGGACCTCGAGGGCGCGGCGCGGGTCAGCGAGGACCACATCGGCTCCGTTCGCCATTTCCGCGTCCTCGATCGCTCGCGATGAGGTTCGTTTCTCGCGGAGGCGGACTGTGCGCCGCCGACCTGCAGGCACGCGTCGTCTCGCGTGGGGGCACCGAATATCCGCGATCCGTCGAACACCTCGCCGACCCGCCCGATCGGCTGTGGGTTGCCGGCCGCGACCTCGTCGGCCTGCCTCCGTGCGTCGCGATCGTGGGTTCGCGCACACCCACCCGGTACGGGGAGGACATCGCGCGCGGGCTCGCCGCCGACCTCGCGCAAGCCGGCCTCTGCATCGTCAGCGGGATGGCGCGCGGCATCGACACATGGGCTCATCTGGGTGCGCTTGACGCGGGGACGACGGTGGCGGTCCTTCCCGGCGGAGTCGATCGCTGTTACCCCGCGAGCAACAAACAGCTCTACGAGAGAATCGCCGACAACGGGACGCTGGTGGCGGAGGTCCCTCCGGGCACCCCGACGCACAAGCATCGGTTCACGCACCGGAACCGGATCATCGCGGCGCTTTCTCTCGCCGTGGTCGTCGTGCAGGCTGCCGAGTTCAGCGGCGCGCTGGCGACGGCCCGTCACGCGCTCGAGATCGGCCGGGACGTCTTCGCCGTCCCGGGAGACGTGCGGTTGGACGTCTCGGTTGGTGTGCACGCGCTGCTCGGCGACGGCGCTGCAGTGTGCACGGGCGCGCGTGACGTGCTTGAGCGCATCGCTCCCGAACTGTCGCGCTCGGCGGCGGCAACCACATTCGATCCGATCCCGGAGACGCTGCCCCCGGCTCAAGCCGACATCCTCGCCGCCCTAAGCGGCGAAGTGTTGAGCGTCGATGCGCTCGCGATGCGGGTGGGGTTGTCCCGAGCCCCCCTGCTGGTTGCGATGACGAAACTCGAGCTCGCGGGATGGATCGCCGGCGGACCGGGCGGCTCGTTCCACCGCGTCCGGTAACCGGCGTTCCTTGACCGCCCCCACCGACCCGCCGATAGTGAGGCGTGAGCCGCCGCGCCGCAGCGACGACCGGGACCGATGCGCACGACCTCGCGCGCCGGTTCCTCCGGCACCTCGCGTCCGAACGCAATCTTTCTCCGAACACCGTCGACGCCTATCGCCGCGACCTCGATCAGTACTTCGAGTTCTGCCGGCGTGAGCGTTCTGATCCGGCGACGACGACGTACCGCACGGTCCGCCGGTATCTCGCGTGGCTGACGACGCGCGGGTTCGCGCGCGCGAGCGTCCATCGCAAGGCGGCGGCGCTGCGCGCCTACTACCGGTTCGCCGTTCGCATCGGCGCGCGCGCCGACAACCCGGCGACGATGGTGCAGACGCCGAAGAAGGGGAGCCGGCTGCCGGCCGTCCTCAAGCGCGGACAGGTGGACACCGTCCTCGCGCTTCCCCCGGGCGACGACGCGGTCGGTCTGCGCGACCGCGCGATCCTCGAGCTGCTCTACGGTTGCGGGATCCGGGTGGGGGAGCTGACCGGTCTCGACCTGGACGAGATCGACTTCGGCCGCGCTCAAGTCCGCGTGATGGGGAAGGGGAGCCGGGAGCGCATCGTGCCCATGGGGGAGCCCGCCGCGGATGCGCTCCGGACCTACCTCGCGAAAGCCCGAAGTTGGTTCATGAAGGACGCTTCGCCCCCGGCTGCGTTGTTCTACAACCAGCGTGGGAAGAGGATGGGTCAGAGGGACGTTCGAGCTCTCGTGACCAGGTATGCGAAGGAGGCGGCTCCCGGTGGGAAGGTCTCGCCTCACACGTTCCGGCACACGTTTGCCACCCATCTCCTCGAGGGCGGCGCGGACCTCCGCGCGGTCCAAGAGCTGCTCGGACACATTGATTTGAGGACAACCCAAACCTACACTCGTGTTTCGAGAGAGCGCATCAGGCAGGTTTATGACATCTCGCACCCAAGGGCCTAGCAAAGTGCGCGCGTCGCGTTCGAACGACGGCGTGTCGGACGACGACGTCGGCGCGGTTGCCGCCCTCGAATCCTCGAATCTCGAGAGCCTCTGGCGCGAATTCAAAGCGAGCCACGACGAGGGTCTGCGCGAGCGCCTGATCCTGCACTACTCACCGCTCGTCAAGTACGTCGCCGGCCGCGTCTCCGTCGGACTTCCGGCGACGATCGAGCAAGCCGACCTCGTCTCGTACGGGATCTTCGGGCTCATCGATGCCATCGAGAAGTTCGACATCGAACGCAACATCAAGTTCGAGACCTACGCGATCAACCGCATCCGCGGCGCGATCATCGATGAGTTGCGCGCGATCGACTGGATCCCGCGTTCGGTCCGCTTCAAGGCGCGCGAGGTCGAGCGTGCTCTCGGCGAGCTCGAAGGGCGCTTGCTGCGGCCGCCGTCGGACGCGGAGCTCGCGGAGGAACTCGGCGTCTCTCTCGACGATCTGCAGGAGACGCTCAACCAGATCAACCTGGTCTCGGTCGTCGCGCTCGACGAGCTGCTCTCGGTCAGCGGCGAGAAGGGCGAAGCGGTGTCGCTCGTCGACACACTCGCCGACACCAAGGCGGCCGACCCCGAAATGTCCTTCGAGTCCGAGGAGACACGCCACCTCCTCGCGCAAGCGATCAACCATCTGCCGGAGCGTGAGCGTCTGGTGATCACGCTCTACTACTACGAGGGTCTGACGCTCGCGCAGATCGGCCAGGTTCTTGGAGTCACCGAGTCACGCGTCTGCCAGATGCACACGAAGGCCGTCCTGCAGCTGCGCAACAGGATGGCCGAAGCCACGCACGACTGACGCGTTCGTCGGTCTTCACGTCCGGTCTCTCTCGCACTAACGTCGCGCAGCGATGCGCGCACGGTGGGTCCTCGTCTGCGCGGCGGTGCTGCTGGTGGTCCATCCGGCCGGTGCGACGGCAGCGGCACCCGGCTACCTGCGGCCGGTGCGCGGCCCGATCATCCGGCACTTCGAGCCGCCGCCGACGCCGTACGCCGCCGGGCACCGCGGCATCGACATGGCGGTTCCCGTCGGAACACCGGTGGTCGCGTCCAACGCCGGCGTCGTCGCGTTCGCGGGCGCCATCGCGACCGAGCTGTTCGTCTCGATCGATCACGCCGACGGGATCCGCACGACGTACTCGTTCCTTTCGGTCGTCTCCGTGAGGAGGGGGGACGTGGTCGCGCGCGGCCAGCAGATCGCCCGGAGCGGACCCGGGCACGCCGGCGCCACTCAGCCGCATCTGCATTTCGGGATGCGCGTCGGCGACACGTACATCGACCCCGAGCCGTACCTCATCGACGGGCTGCGGCGCGATCTGTCGCAAGCGATCCGGCTGGCGCCCGAGGACGACGGCTCCGGCGAGCCCGCGGCCGCGCGCGCTAGCATCCCCGCCGCTAACCTTCGCGCGACGAGGTGATCCCGCACGGCCGACACGACGCCAGCATCCGGGAGCGATCCTGTGGCCGCCGAACCCGGCGGCCGCGACATCGTCATCCGCATCCGCCGGCGGCGGGCGGGTCCGCCCTGGCGCCTCGGCAACGTGGCCGCGTGGTCGGCGACGGCGCTGGCCGGCGATCCGGTCTTGCTGCTCATCCCGCCGTTCATCCTGATCGCGCTGATGCTGTTCGCTTTCGCGCTCGGCGCGCCCGGCCGCACCGAGGTGATCCTCCCACTCGTCTCGCTGCCGCCGATCGACGCCTTCCAGGACGTCGTCCTCATCGATCTCGGGGCGCGCGGCGCGCTCGCGACGTGGGCGCTTCGCGTGGTCGCGCTCGCGATCCGCATCGCCGTCTTCGGCATCCTCGTACGTCTCGCCGTCACGCGGGCTCGCGAGAAGCCGGCGTCGCTCGGCGACGCCGTTGCGTTCGTGCGGCGCCGTCTATCGACGCTCGCGTTCCTCGAGCTGCTCTCGTTCGCCGCGTTCGGTGTGACGCTGTCGCTCGGCGCCGATCTCACCTCGACGCGTGACGACGGCGCGATCGGCACGGCGCTCTTGTTCGGCGTTTTGATCCTGATCGGAGCCTTTGTCGCCGCCGCGGCGGACGAGGCGCCCGCCGGAGCCGCCTTACGGGCGGGCCTGCGGCGCCTTCGCCGCCGGCCGCTGGGTCACATCCTCCTGGTGCTCGTGTACGGCTTCGCGTCGAACGGCTTGTACCGGCTGGCGTCGAGCGGCGAGTCGGGCATCCCGCGCGCGCTGCCGTTGACGCTCTACGCGTTCCTCTCCGCGCTCCTGACGATGGGGTTCTTGCTCGCTTTCGCCCGCCGGCAGGTGCTGCTCGACGCAGAACCGGCGCCGGCCAAGCCCCGCCGGCCCCGTCGGGAACGCCGCCCCCAGGCGCCGAAAGAGCCGGCTCGGCCTCGCGCACGACGGCGGCGCGCGCGAGGTCGTTGAGGCGCCTTCCGCGCCTCTGCTACCATCCTCGGGCTCGCGAAACAGCGAGTAATACACACGCCCGTCGATCGGTCCCCCGGTCTCCAGCAGCCGAAAGGCGCCTGGGGTAACGGACCGAGCAGCCCCGGAAACATGGCGGGGCACAGGGTCGGGCGGAGGCGAAAACCGGAGGGAGTTGCATGGCCGTCACCATGAAGCAGTTGCTCGAAGCGGGCGTCCATTTCGGACACCAGACCCGCCGTTGGAACCCCAAGATGCGCCGCTTCATCTTCGGCGAGCGCAACGGGATCTACATCATCGATCTCGAGAGGACCGTCGACGGGATCGAGCGCGCGTATAGCTTCATCCGCGACATCGTCTCGCGCGGCGGGACGATCCTGTTCGTCGGAACCAAGAAACAGGCGCAGCAGATCGTCGACGACGAGGCGAAGCGTTGCGGCATGCCGCACGTGAACCAGCGCTGGCTCGGCGGGATGCTCACGAACTTCCAGACGATCTCGAAGCGCCTGTCGCGCCTGCGCGAGCTCGAGGCGATGGAAGCGACCGGCGCGTTCGATGTGCTGCCGAAGAAGGAAGTCCTGAAGTTGCGTGCCGAGCGCGAGCGCCTCGAGAAGAACCTCTCCGGCATCCGCGAGATGACGAAGCTGCCGAGCGCGGTCTGGGTCGTCGACACGCGCAAGGAACACATCGCGGTGCAGGAGGCGCGCAAGCTCAACATCCCGGTGATCGCGCCGCTCGACACGAACTGTGATCCTGACGAGGTCGACTACCCGCTCCCCGGGAACGACGACGCCATCCGCGCGATCGCGCTCTTGACGCGCATCGTGTCGGACGCCGTGCTCGAGGGCCTCGGTTCCCGCGGGCCCGACGCCGGCGTCGAGGCGCCGCCCGAGCCGGAGCTGGCGCCGGAGGCGGAGCCGCTCGCCGAGTGGGAGCTGCAGCTCCTCGCCGAAGAGGAAGAGGAGAAGCGCCGCAAGGAGATCGAAGAAGAGGAGCGCAAGCGCGGCATGCTGCGCTGAGCGCGACGAAAGGACATCCGTGCCCGAGATCACAGCGAAAGACGTTCAGAAGCTCCGGCAGGAAACCGGCGCCGGGATGATGGATTGCAAGCGAGCCCTGCAAGAGGCCGGCGGCGACATCGAGAAGGCGAAGGAGATCCTGCGCACGAAGTACGGCGCCAGGTCACAGAAACTCGCCGAGCGCAGCGCCGACGAGGGCGTGGTCGAGGCGTACCTCCACACGCCCGACCCGGGCATGCCGCCGAAGGTCGGCGTGCTCGTCGAGCTCAACTGCTCGACGGACTTCGTCGCGAAGACCGACGGCTTCCGCAAGCTCGCCCGCGACATCGCGCTGCACATCGCCGCGGCACGCCCGGACTACCTCTCGCGCGAGGACGTGCCCGAGGACGTCGTCGAGCGCGAGCGCGCGATCGCCACGGAACAAGCGGCGGGCAAGCCGGCGCACATCGTGGAGAAGATCGTCGAGGGCCGTCTCAAGGACTGGTACGCCGAGCGCGTGCTCCTCGAGCAGATCCACATCCGCGACGACAAAGGCAAGGAAACGATCCAGGACATGCTCGACAAGGCCACGGCCGAGGTCGGGGAGCCGGTGCGCGTCCGGCGGTTCGCGCGCTTCCGCGTCGGGGGCGAGTAGATGGGCAAAGGCGCCTACCACCGGGTTCTGCTGAAGCTCTCCGGTGAGGCGTTCGCCGATTCCGATGCCGGGTTCGGCATCGATCCCCGCATCGTCAACTCGCTCGCGGACCAGCTCCAGGAGGTCGTCCGCGAGCTCGGCATGCAGGTCGCCGTCGTCGTCGGCGGCGGAAACATCTTCCGCGGGACCTCCGCGCAAGCGCAGGGGATGGATCGTGCGCGCGCCGACTACATGGGCATGCTGGCCACGATCATCAATGCGCTCGCGCTCCAGGACGCGCTCGAAAACCGCGACGTCCCGACGCGCGTGCAGAGCGCGATCCAGATGACGCAGGTCGCGGAGCCGTACATCCCACGCCGCGCGGTTCGCCACCTGGAGAAGGGGCGCATCGTGATCTTCGCCGCGGGTATGGGAACGCCGTACTTCTCCACCGACACGACGGCCGCGCAGCGCGCGCTCGAGGTCGGCGCCGACGCGATCCTGAAGGCCACCCGGGTCGACGGCGTGTACGACGCCGACCCGCGCACGAACCCCGACGCCACGAAGTTCGACCAACTGACCTATCTCGACGTCCTGCAACGAGGGCTCGGTGTCATGGACGCCACGGCCATCTCGCTGTGTATGGAGAACAAGCTGCCGATCATCGTGTTCAACCTGCAGGTGCCGGGGAACATCCGGCGCGCGCTCGAGGGCGAACCCATCGGGACCGTCGTGCACGGCTGAGCGCGGCCGGCGGCGGCCGGTGGGGGAGGAGAGGTCATGATCGACCAGGCGATGAAACAGTCGGATCAGAAGATGCAGAAGGCGATCGAGGTCGCGCGCGAGGAATTCGGCGGCGTGCGGACGGGCCGGGCCTCGCCGCAGCTGCTGCAGCGCCTGACCGTCGACTACTACGGCTCGCAGACGCCGCTCCAACAGCTGGCGTCGTTCTCGGTCCCGGAGCCGCGCCTCCTCGTCATCCATCCCTACGACCGCAACGCGATGTCCTCGATCGAGAAGGCGATCATGACGAGCGACCTCGGACTCAATCCGTCGAACGACGGGACGGTGATCCGTCTGAACTTCCCGCCGCTCACCGAGGAGCGCCGCAAGGAGCTCATCAAGGTCGTACGCGAACGCGCGGAAGAGGCGCGGGTCTCGGTGCGCAACATCCGCCGGCACACGAAGGACGAGATCGAGAGGGACATCAAGGCCGGCAAGGTCTCCGAGGACGACGGACACCGCGCCGAGAAGGAGCTGCAGAAGCTCACCGACAAGTACGTCGCCGAGATCGACCAGATGCTCGAGCGCAAAGAGCACGAGCTGACGGAGGTCTGAGCCCGGCGGCGCGGGCTCGGGCCATGCAACCGCTGCCGATGGACGATGCTCCCCAGGAGGAGCCGGGGGCGGGGTCGAGCAAGGGCGCGGGCCGGAACCTCCCCGTCGCGATCGCGACCGGACTGAGTCTCGCCGGACTCGTGTTCGGGACCCTCTTCTGGCGTCCCGCCGCGTGGTTCGTCCTCGTCGCCGTCGTGCTTCTTCTCGCCCAGTACGAGCTGTATTCCGTGCTCGCGAAGCGCGGGTTCCGCCCGGCGACGCCGCTCGGCCTGGCCGGCGGCGCGGTCGTGCTCGCCGGCGCCTACTGGCGCGGGACGCAGGCGCTGTCGTTCGGCGTAATGCTGACGCTGATCGGGGCGTTCCTCTGGTTCTTCGTCGACGCGAACCGCGACCGCGTGGCGGTGAGCATCGCCGCGACGGTCTTCGGCGTCGTCTACGTGCCGATGCTCGGCGCGCACGCGATCCTGATGCGTTCGCTCCCCGACGGGATCGCGCTGACGATCGCTTTCATCGGCGCGGTCGCCTTCTACGACATCGGCGCGTACGCCTCGGGATCGTTCTTCGGCAAGCACAAGATCGCGCCCGACGTCAGTCCCTCGAAGACGTGGGAGGGCGCGGCCGGCGCAACGATCTTCGTTTTCTTCATGGCGCTGATCATCGGGCCGCACCTCGGTCCGCTCGACATCGGATCATCCGCGTTGCTCGCGGCCGCGGCCTCCGTGCTCGCGCCGGTCGGAGACCTGGCGGAATCGATGCTGAAGCGCGACCTCGACGTCAAAGACATGGGGACGATCTTCCCGGGCCACGGCGGTGCCTTGGACCGGGTCGATGCGCTGCTGTTCGTGGCGCCGGCGGTCTACTGGCTGTATCGCATCGTCGTTCTCTAGGCATCGAGCCGTCGCCGGCGGAGACCTCCTAGACTCGCTCTCATGCCGATCAGCTCCGGGCAGATGCGGAAGACGGTCACCGTCCTCTTCTGCGACGTCACCGGCTCAACCGCGCTCGGCGAGCAGCTCGATCCGGAGTCCCTTCGCGAGGTGATCCAAGGATACTTCGCCGAGATGCGTGCGGTGATCGAGCGGCACGGCGGCACGATCGAGAAGTTCATCGGCGACGCCGTCATGGCCGTGTTCGGGGTTCCGCGCGTTCACGAAGACGACGCGCTGCGCGCCGTCCGCGCCGCGGCCGAGATGCAGGGCGCGCTGGCCGAGGCGAACGAGCGTTTCGAGCGCGAGGTCGGGGTCCGCATCCAAGCACGGATCGGCGTGAATACCGGCGAGGTAATAGCCGGCGATCCGACCGACGAAGGTTCCTCGTTCGTCTCCGGCGACGCCGTCAACGTCGCGGCGCGGTTGCAGCAATCGGCGGAGCCCGGCGACGTGGTGCTCGGCGAGGCGACCTACCGTCTGGTCCGCGCCGCCGTGATCGGCGAGCCGCTCGTGCCGCTGGCGGCGAAGGGCAAGTCCGAGCCGCTCGTCGCGTACCGGCTCGTCGTCGTCGATCCGGGCGGCGAGATGTTGCCGCGACGTCTCGACGCGCCGCTCGTCGGGCGTGAGGCCGAGCTCGCGGCGCTGAAGCAGGCGTTCGACGACGTCGTGACGTCGAATGGCTGCCGACTCGTCACGGTGGTGGGGTCCGCCGGGCTCGGGAAGTCGCGGCTGGCGCACGAGTTCCTTGCGAAAGTCGGCAGCGATGCGCGCGTCCTCCGCGGACGCTGTTTGCCCTACGGCGAAGGCATCACCTTCTGGCCCATCGCAGAGATCCTCGAGGAATCCGCCGGGATCCAGAGTGACGACTCGCCCTCCGACGCGCGCGCGAAGATCGACGCTCTCCTGCCGGAAGAGCACAAACCGCTCGGTGAACGACTGAGCGCGGTCCTCGGCGCCGGTGAGGTATCCGGCTCGATCCAGGAGACGTTCCTCGCCGTGCGCCGCCTCCTCGAGGTGCTCGCCGCAGCTCGGCCGGTGGTCGTCCTCTTCGACGACATCCAGTGGGCCGAGGACGCGTTCACCGACCTGATCCAATACCTCACGTCGTTCACGGCGGCGCCGCTCCTGCTGCTGTGTCTGGCCCGCCCAGAGCTGCTCGAAGCGCGCCCGGACTGGGCTCAGGTGGGCGCCGTCATCCGTCTGCAGCCACTCGACCCCGCCGAGAGCGGCACGCTCATCGCGAACCTGCTCGGCGTCGGGGCGACCCCCAGCGAGCTGGCGGCAACGATCAAGCGCGCGGCCGAAGGCAACCCGCTTTTCATCGAGGAGATGCTGCGTATGCTCGTCGATCAAGGGGTTCTCGTCCGCGGCGACGACGGGTGGGCCGTCGCGGGCGATCTTGCCGGCCTCGGCCGCCCCGAAACGGTTCAGGCGGTTATCGCCGCCCGGCTCGACGGCCTTGATGCCGGTGAACGTAGCGTGCTCCAGACCGCCTCGGTGATCGGAGAGGTCTTCTGGTGGAACGCCGTCGCGGATCTCACCGAGGACATCGCCGCGGTCGAGGTGGCGCGCCGCCTCCAAGCTCTCGTGCGGAAAGACCTGATCCGTCCGGACCCGTCGACGTTCTTCAGCGAAGACGCCTTCCGCTTCGGACACCTTTTGATCCGCGACGTCGCGTACGAGTCTCTGCCGAAGAAGGCGCGAGCGGAGCTCCACGAACGCTTCTCGCGGTGGGTCGATCAGAGGGCCGCGCAACGGACCGCCGAATACGACGAGATCATCGGGTATCACATAGAGAAGGCCTACCGGTATCTCACCGAGCTCGGTCGGGCGGACGAGCGCACCGCGACGCTCGCAGACGCGGCGGCGACGCGACTGACGTCGGCGGGGCAACGGAGCTTCGACGGGGGAGACATGGGGGCCGCCGCGTCTCTGCTCTCCCGGGCGGCATCGTTGCGTGACGAAAGCGACCCGCGACGCATCTCCGTGCTCATCGTTCTGTCCAAGGTTCACGAGATGGCCGGACGCTTCGACGAAGCGTCCG
The DNA here is from genome assembly GCA_044866075.1 of Actinomycetota bacterium. Classification (GTDB taxonomy): domain Bacteria; phylum Actinomycetota; class AC-67; order AC-67; family AC-67; genus JBASRP01. Next base: position 12,001 of record JBIOTQ010000121.1, read on the forward strand.
AGGGGGCCCTGGAAGCGACGCGGCTCGCGCGCACCCTCGGGGATCGCGGCGCCGAGACGCGCGCCGTGCTCGCGGACGCGTTCGTCCGTCTGATCCGAAGTGCGGAGATGACCCACGAGGACTTCATCGGGGTGGTCGATCCCGCCCAGCGCACCTTTGAAGAGATCGGCGACGATTCGGGTCTCGCGGAGGCCCTACGGTACCGAGCGATCATCGATGTCTGGGCCGGACAGATGGCGGTCGCTATCGATCGTTTCGAGAGATCGATCGAGGCAGCCACGCGAACCGGCGACCGCCGGGCCGCGAAGGAGGCCTGGCACTGGTTGGCGCTGGCCATGACCGAAGGCGCGACTCCCGTCGACGAGGCGATCGAACGCATCGAGCGGAACTTCGAAGAGGTCGGAAGTACCTCATGGCGGCAGATCCATCGGCTCGCCGACCTGCGCTCGATGCGGGGAGACGCATCGACGGCCCGCGCGCACGTCGCGCACGCGATCCAGCGCGCCGAAGAGATGGGGATGGAGCTGGACCTCGCCGGCGGGATGTTGCGAGCGTCGGGTGATGTCGCCTACCGAGCGGGTGACCTCGAGTTGGCCGAGCGCGAGCTGCGACGCGCGGTCGAGATCCTGCAGCGGATCGACGACAAGGGGCATCTCGCGAGCGTCGCGCCGGATCTCGCCCGCGTGCTCCTCGCGACGCCGGGACGTGAGAGCGAAGCGCTCTCCGCTGCGCAGCTCGCCGAAGATTCGTCGATCGAAGACGACGCCGATGCCCAGGTCCGATGGCGCTCGCAGAAAGGCCGCGCGCTGTTCCGGCTGGGGCAGGAGGCCGAGGGGGAGCGACTCGTGCGCGACGCCGTCGAGCGCGGCTGGCGGACGGACTACTTCAAGCTCCGCGCGGTGCCGCTCGAGGCGCTGGGCGAGATCCTCCAACGCAGCGGTCGCGCCGACGAAGCGGCGGACGCGTTCGGCCGGGCGATCACGGCGTACGAGGCAAAAGGCGACGCGGTCGACGCCGATCTCGTCCGCCGGATGGCGGCGACCGAAGCGGCCGGCGAGACCGGGCGGGCTCCCCGGTAGCGCGACGCGTCTCAGCACCCTCTCAGGTGGGATGGCAGGATGATGGCGTGAAGCGGATGTCGCTCCTCGGTTGCACCGGCTCGATCGGCACCCAAACGCTCGATGTGGTGCGCAAACACCCCGACCGGTTCTCGGTGGCGGCGCTGGTCGCCGGCTCGAACGCCGAGCTGTTCGCGGCCCAGGTCGACGAGTTCCGGCCGGGCCTCGCGGTTCTCGCCGATGGCGAGATCGACGCACCGGACGGTACCGAGTTCCGCACGGGGCGGGACGCGGTCGTGGAAGCGGCCGCCTACGCGGACGCCGACATCGTGGTGAACGCCCTCGTCGGGTCGGCAGGCTTGCGTCCGACCCTCGCCGCCTTGGACGCGGGCAAGACTGTGGCGCTCGCGAACAAGGAGTCCTTGATCGCGGGCGGCGACCTCGTCATGCGCCGCGTGCTCGACACGCCGGAGCGTCTGCTCCCCGTCGACAGCGAACACTCCGCGGTCTTCCAGTGCCTCGCCGGGAACCGCATGCTCGACGTGCGTCGCGTGATCCTCACGGCGTCGGGCGGACCGTTCCGGGGACGCAGCGCCGCCGAGCTCGAGGACGTCACCGTCGAGCAGGCGCTCGAGCATCCGACCTGGCGGATGGGCCGCAGGATCACGGTCGACTCCGCCACGCTCATGAACAAGGGATTCGAGGCGATCGAGGCCCACCATCTGTTCCGCGTGCCCATCGACCGCGTCGAGCTCGTCGTCCATCCGCAGTCGATCGTTCACGGGATCGTCGAGTACCTCGACGGGTCGTGCATCGCTCAGGCGGCGAACCCCGACATGAGGTTGCCCCTACAGATCGCGCTGGCGTGGCCCGAGCGGTTGCCGGACGGCGCAGAGCCGATGGACTGGTCGCAGCTCGGCGCGCTCGGCTTCGAGCCGCTCGACTCGTCGACGTTCCCTTGTCCCGGGCTCGCGATCGACGCCGCCCGTCGCGGCGGCACCTACCCCTGCGTGCTCAACGCCGCCGACGAGGAAGCGGTCGAGGCGTTCCTGTCCGAGCGTCTCAAGTTCGGGGATATCCCGCGCGTGGTCGAGAGCGTCCTCGATCGTCACACATCCGTGGCCGAGCCGACGCTGGAAGACGTCCTCGCGGCGGAGGAGTGGGCGCGCGCCGAAGCGAGGTCCGCGATCGGAGCCCGCGCGTGACGGGATTCGGCGTCATCATCTTCATCGTTTTCGTGCTCATCGCGATCGGGCTGCACGAGTTCGGTCACTTCGCGACGGCGAAAGCATTCGGGATCAAGGTCGAGCGTTTCTTCATCGGCTTCGGTCCAAAGCTGTGGTCGACGAAACGCGGCGAGACCGAGTACGGCGTGTCGGCGTTCCCGCTCGGCGGCTATGTGCGCATCGCCGGCATGAACCCGCTCGAGGAGATCAAGCCCGAAGACAAGGCGCGCACGTTCAAGGCGAAGCCCGCGTGGCAGCGCGCGATCGTACTCGCCGCCGGCTCGATCACGCACTTCATCGTGGCACTGATCATCCTCGGGGCGATCCTGTCGATCGCCGGCGAGGTGGACCCTGATAGGCCGACGCTCACGGTCGCGAGGGTGGGGACCGAGAGCGGACCACAGACTCCGTCCGAGAAAGCCGGTATGAAGCCGGGCGACCGGGTCGTCTCGGTCGCCGGGACTCCCGTCCGAACGTGGGACGAGTTCGTCGAGGTCGTCCACAAACACCCCGGCGAGACGATCCCGATCGACGTGGTACGCAACGGCCGGCGGATCACATTGACTCCGACGCTCGCCTCGGAGAATCCGGACGGAGAAAAGGTCGGGTTCCTCGGCGTGTCGCCCGAGCTCGCCGAGATCCATCGCTCCGTGCCCGCGTCGGTAGGCCGGGCGGCCACGGAGGTCGGCAGCCTGATGAAGGACAGCTTGATCGCGTTCGGGAAGATCTTCGCTCCCTCGAACCTGAGCCGCTTGTTCAAGGTGGCGGTCGGTGACGCAGAACGAAAGATTGACGACCCCACATCTCTCGTAGGAATCGGAAGGCTCTCGGGCGAAGCCGCGCGCAGCGGAGACTTCGCCACCTTGTTCGGATACATCGCCGTCTTCAACGTGTTCATCGGCGTGGTCAACCTCTTGCCGCTCCCGCCCCTCGACGGCGGACACCTGGCCGTCCTGAGTTACGAGAAGCTCGTGCGTCGGGACGTCGACATGCGGCGTCTCCTTCCGATCACGGCGATGGTGCTCACGGTGTTCGGGATGCTGTTCTTCTTGCTCCTTTACACCGACATCGTGAATCCATTGCCCGGCATCCCGGGCTAGAGTGAAATGACATGACCGAACGCCGCCGTACCCGCCAGATCCGTGTCGGCAGCGTCGCCATCGGCGGCGACGCACCGATCAGCGTGCAGTCGATGTGCATCACGAAGACGGCGGACGTCAACGCGACCCTGCAGCAGATCGCCACGCTGGCAGCCTCCGGGTGCGACATCGTTCGCGTGGCGGTTCCCGACACGGACGACGTGCAGGCGCTGCCGCAGATCGCGTCGCACTCGACCATCCCCGTGATCGCCGACATCCACTTCCAGTGGAAGTACGCGCTGAGCGCGCTCGAGGCCGGGTGCCAGGGGATCCGCATCAACCCCGGCAACATCAAGAAGCACGATAAGGTCGCGCTTATCGCGCGCGAGGCAGCCGCGCGTGGCGTGCCGATCCGCGTCGGCGCGAACGCGGGGTCGCTCGAGAAAGAGGTCATGGACCGCCACGGCGGCCCGACCGCACCTGCGTTGGTCGAACAGGCGATCCGCGAGGTCAGGCTCCTCGAGGACGCCGAATTCCACGACATCAAGATCTCGGTCAAGCACACCGATCCGTGGATGATGATCGACGCGTACCGGCAGATCGCAGCCGCGTGCGACTACCCGCTTCACCTCGGCGTGACGGAGGCCGGCACCCCGGCCAAGGGGATCATCAAGTCGGCCGTCGGGATCGGAACGCTCCTCGCGGAGGGCATCGGCGACACGATCCGCGTCTCGCTGACGGCCGATCCCGTCGAAGAGGTGAAGGCCGGGATCGCGATCCTCGAATCGCTGAGCTTGCGCGCGAAGGGCTTCGACCTCGTCGCGTGCCCGTCGTGCGGACGCGCCGAGGTCGACGTGTTCGCGCTGGCGTCTGCCGTCGAGCAGCGCCTCGCGCACGTCGACGTTCCCATGCGCGTCGCGGTGATGGGCTGCGTCGTCAACGGCCCCGGCGAGGCGCGCGAGGCCGACGTCGGTGTCGCCGCCGGCAAGGAGAAGGGCCAGATCTTCGTGCGCGGCGAGGTCGTCCGCACGGTTCCCGAAGACGAGATCGTCGAAGAGATCGCGAAAGAGGTCGAGAAGCTCGCCGCCGAGCTGCGTGACCAGGGTGTGGAGGCGGGGGTCCCGACGGTCGCTCGGGTCGCGGCGCAGCCGCAGGCCGTCATGCAGATCAGGCGCAAGACTTGAGTCCGCGACCTCCCGATCCACAAGCCCTTCGCGCGTCGGTCCGCAGGCTCCTCGTGGTCTTCCTGGTCGTCGCGCTCGCCTCCGGCGTCTGGTATTGGACGCTTTTCTTCAATGACGTTTCTCAACGAGACAGCGAAGCGTCACGGGTCTGCCGGAGGAAACTGAGCGCCGGTGTCGTCCGGCACGAGGATATCGAGAGGTGTGAGAGGGCGGAACGCAAGGGGATCCTTGCCGAGAGTCCGTTCTTCCCCTACTACCTGGGTCCGGTCGCCCTCGGCAGCGTCGGAGTGATCCTCTTTCTGGGCATCTTCATCCGCGCTCGACCGCTTATGAGAAACCGCAAGGACTCCACGACTCG